>DATLBQ010000363.1:0-10404 GCA_035526805.1 Pyrinomonadaceae bacterium | reverse complement strand
GGCACCCTTCTCATGGCCGAACAGCTCGGCCTCCAGCAGGGTCCGCGGGATCGAGCCGCAGTCCAGCACCACGAAGGGCTCCGCCGCGCGGGGACTGGCCTCGTGAAGGGCCCGCGCCGCCAGCTCCTTGCCCGTGCCGCTCTCCCCGGAGATCAGAACAGTGGAATCTGTGGGCGCAACCTTGGAAATGAACTGCAGCACTTCGCGGATCGGAGCGCTTTCTCCCACCAGATTATGTTCGATATTGAAATCGGCGATCAGTCTTTGGTTTTCACTAACGAGCCATTCGATGTGGCGCGCGTTCTCAATGGCCACAGCGGTGATTGCCGAAATTGCGGACACCAACTGCAGGTGGTCCTGGTCGAACACCGTACTTGGTTCGGTGGTGTCGAGATAGATCACACCCAACGTTCGCTCCAGCATGATAAGCGGCACGCACAAAACCGAGGCCGGTTGATCTGCCATCAGGCTCGCGGACGACTCAAACTGCCTGGCTTCAGACTCATTGGTGATAAGAATTGATTCTCGATGGGTCAAAGCCCATTTGGTGACTTTGCTGCTCACCTTGATGGTTACATCGGGACCACGCAGGCGGTCTAACCCAAAAACGGAACTAAACTCAGTTCCTTGTTTATCGGCACTTTCCTCAGTCAGAAGAATCACACCCCGCGCCGCAGGCACTACCTCGAAAACTAAATCCAGCAGGGTCTTCTGCAGTTGTTCGACGCCACGAATGGCGTTGATGGTGGTGCTGATTTTCATCAACGCGCTCAAGTCGCGAGCCATGACGTAAAGCGCGTCGTTAAACTTGAACTGCATTGTCGATCCGCTAATAACGGGACCGTCGTCAAAGCGAACTTCCCCCGACGCGCTAAAGTCGCCGTCGTGCGTTAGGAAGATGAACTGCGAATCGCCGATGCGGATTCGATCGCCGTGTTGAAGTTCGCGACGTTTTACTGGCACTTCGTTGATAAAGGTGCCGTTGAGGCTATCGAGATCCTCGATAACGAATTGTTCTGCTTCTTTTTCGATTTTTGAGTGCCGGCGCGAAACAGAAGCATCTGCGATGCAAAGCGTGGCAGTAGTTTCACGCCCAATAACGACAGGCAGATCTTCTATGCTAAAGACGCTGCCTTTGAGTCGTCCGGAAATGGCTGTGAGTCGCGGGTTCATCGGAGTCGAATGCGTCGGAAGTGTACGCGTACCGCCTGTCCGCGGGCAAGGTAACGCAAGATCGCTTAGAAAGCGTGCCTGTGGGGGTTGGACAGCTTATGTCTCCTGCCATTAATCAAGTTTTCGATACGTTCCTCAATCAGCCGTCGCGGCTGCGCCGCCGCAGTCGGAGATTGTCATAGCAATAGATTTCGCTATCTGAAGAGATACCGGACTATCTCAATAGATAGTTTTTGGTCAACTCGTTTTCATCCCCGAACAGCATTCAAGCGGATCGGCAAACATCGGATTGCTATGGTTTGCAGCATTCAGGCTGTGTGCGCGTGGTAATTAATCGCGTATCGCATCACGGCACGACAATCGCCATAAGGCTGCGCGGCGCTCGGAAGCAAACCATTTGAAATGACGCGCTGCTGGTGGCAGAAATCCAACGCGGAAGATTTGCTTACCAAAAGTATCGGGGTCGGAGGATGTCCGACCAGTGCCGAAAGGCAGGAGGAGGAGAAATGAAAAACGGATTTGTTAAGGCATTCACGATGTTGGCGGTGGTAGCGGTACTAACGCTCGCGACGGCTGTTGCGTCAGGGAAACCCCAGTCGACGGGTGCTAATAAGGTGATCGCAAACATTCCCTTCGAATTTAACGTGGGCTACAAAACGATGCCGGCCGGAGAATACTCCGTGCAGACGATCGTGAGCGCAGGCGATGCTTTGCTGATCAAAAGTGCTGATGCCAAGTTGTCTGCGCTCCGCTTGAGTGAGGCGACCAACCGCATAAAAGACAAGAAGCAAGCACGTCTCGTATTTCACCGCTACGGCGATCGTTATTTTCTGGCGGAAGTTTGGAACGGCGTCGACGATAGCGGACGTCAACTATTGAAGTCGGATGATGAGCGTGCCGTCGAACGAGAGTTTGTTAGCACTTCAGCTGAACGGGAGTCGGCCCACGCTTCCTATCAACGTATCGAAATAGCAGCGGTACTCCGCTAAACAATGTCCTCCCCGCGCAACGGTTGGCGAGCGCCCCGCTCTCCCGCCGATGTTAGAAACCAAAACGGCAACCCAACGCCCCGGGTTGCCGTTTTGGTTTTATCCATGTCTAACATTCCAACCTTCCAACCCAAACTTAACGCTTAAGTTCCATTCCATTTCGCTACAGACTTTGGACCTTGGACGTTGGACTTTGGACCAGTCCTAGAAGCGCCAGCCAACGCCGGCGGCGAACTGGAAATTGTGCCGCGTCTCAGATCGCGTGGTGAACGGAACCAGAACTCCGGTTCCTGTAATTTGATCGAACGTAAAGAAATTAGTCTGGCGCGGGCCATAGTGAATCAGCGTGTCGCCCGCTTCAAAGCGCGTCACAATCCGCCTGGACGGATAGAATTCGATCACTCCTCCCAGGTCAGCTGCAAAATTTGTCAGACGCTTCCTTCGCAATTCAAACGGAAAAGAAATGCCTGCACCGGTATCCACAAATCTGCTATCGCCGCCGCTGAAACTGACAATTCCAGGCCGAGCCTTTCCGAAAATGCCCCATTTTTCAAAGCGCTTTCCAACCTTAACGCCAACGAGTCCCTGCGTGATATTGCCGCTGTTGTCGCCGGCAACCGGTCCGCTGCCACAAAAGCGACAGTTACGCGGAAAGAAATTTCCGACAGCCTCCAGCGCAATGCTTCTATTGAGATTGAAGGTAAACGTACCGCCAAAGCCAGGCTCCGTCGCTCCATTATTGACGTCAGGCTTTGTAATCGAAGTGAACTGGACCGCCAGCTCCACCTTCGGAACCTCATCAGATTGTGCGTTCGCCACAAGCGAGTGCAACAACGGCAGGCTGACCAGCGTCAATAGCATCATCAGGAATTTGCTTCTATACATTTTGAATCATCTCCCTTTGAATTTGAGGTTAGTAATTAGCCGCGGATTAGCGCCAATCGGGCACACGTCCGCCCCCTTAGAAGCCTCGAAATGCGCTTCCGACTGCTGACAACAACCGTCGATAAGTTTGGGGAAACTAGTGAGTCAGTGAACAAACTTCATCGCCGGCGACCTTGCACGACCGGCAAATGACGACAACAGCCCTTCGATAAATAGTTGCGACATATTTTGGATGGTCGGTTGATTTATTTAGGCCAGAGATTCTCCATGCGATCCGCAGCCCCTACCATTACCTTGAAGCGCTTGTTCGATCTTTGATTAGCCCCATCAACAGACTCCTGCGTTTCAGGATTTCTGCCAAACGTTGTCGGCTTCGGCTGACGAATTCCGGCGGCCTTAGCCTGAGCCGCCTTGATTGAATCATCCAACTTGTCTAGCCTGCTTTTTCCCTGTCTGCGGATTTCCTGCGAGCCAAAAGGCAGATATTTCGGATCGTGCAAAACCCAGAGATTCCATATCCCTTCAGTCGGAAGAATTGGCGCGCTCGACAACCATTCATAGTGCCTGCCATCCAGCGTAAATTCGATTTTATTGTCGGTGATAACGCCGGCTTTCTGGAATTCATAGCCCTCGCGGGGAACGAGAGAGAAGATGAACCGACCGGCGTCCTCGACATAACACCAAAGCAATGCGCCGGCGAAATCTGTTCCGGGTTTACCTTTCCCGACCATGTTGCCGTCAACCAATAATCTGAAATTAACTACTCTCAAAGCAACGGCGTCGAGCGTGAAGTCTCGCGGCAGTGTCCGGGGATTTTCCTTCCACAGATTTGATCGATCGAATGAGACTCTGACAACGTCGACGATCTTTACTCCCGTTTTATTATTAACGAGTAAATCGAGGGTAAATGAATCACCGTCGTCCAGGATTTGCGGCTCGGCAAATTGTGGCAGAGTTGCAATGCGCGCAGGCGAACTATCGCCGCTGCTTGCCAGCAGTTTATTTTCGATCTCCGAGTCGAGGGGCTTAACAGCGATGTTAAATGTCTTTGAAGCCCGTACAGGTTCGATCACCAGGTCATAGCCGAAAACATATTTGCCGGTTTCATCTGAGAGCAGGCGATGAATTATGTGATTCTCATCAGCGAAAGCCTGCGCCTTAAAGTCTGTCCACAATTCCCGGACTGCTGCGGAGGAGTTCGGCATCTCGATGCTCGCAGCGTGGCTCTTGAAGCCTACGAAGCCGCCGTTAGGCAATGACACAACCAGATTCCGGCTGGAATCGTCCTGCGCCATTCCCAGCGAAGCAATAGCCAGCAGCAGCACCAGGATCCATCCGTTACTTCTCATTACTTTTCATCCTTGTAATTGCCCTTGATGACCGTTAACTTCACCTGGTCCGTTGGCTTGAAATCGATCAAACTCAGCGGCGTCTGGCTGGTATTCGGAAACGCGCGAGCGACGCTATTCGCTGTTGCTGAAACGGCTGTGCGGTCCGGCTGGGCCGCGCCGCGTCTGCGACTCTTATCAACGTAGACAACTCGAGTGATTACCTTTTCCTGAATAACAGGCACTTGAACAGTTCTGGTTTCTACCGAAACCGATGGAGTGATTGAGCCCGCAGCATTAACTTGCGCACGCGAGTGTAGGACCACGAAGACAGCGCCGAGCATGAGAATGAGTACGAGCGCGGCGGGAACCGGTACGCGCACTGAGCTTGATGCCATGCGTCTTAGTGGCTCCCAGACGCGCGAGCTGAGCGGCATTGGCGACGAATAGGCGGAAGAATGATCCGCGCCGTTTTTTGTGTTCTGACTCTGACTACTCACGAGCCGGTATCGAAGCCGCTCACGATAAGTAGGCCAAAAGGTTTCCGCCGGCAACCCTGATCGAAGCGCCTGGCCAGAAACATGCACCGTACTTCTCACCGCCTCATACTCCTCGCGGCAGGCAACGCAGTCGTTCAACTCGGAGAGCAGTTGCCTCGATCTGGCCGGCGGTATTTCATTGCAGGCCAGTTCGACAAAATTACTTTTGCTTGTTTTACAGTTGTGCATTTTGAATTTTCTTACCTCAAAATTCCGGTTGCGGCCGAAGAAATATAATTCTCAGGTTCTTCGACAACCTGTAGCTTCTCGCGAAGTTTCGCTACGGTGCGCGAAATAGATTTCTTAACAGTTCCCAGCGAACAACCGAGCTCTTTGGATATCTCTGCGTAAGTCATGCCTTCCTGATGTTTCAGCAGGAAGATCAGTCTCTGCTGTGGCGACACGCCCGCTAAAGCCTGCATTACTTTTTCCACTACCAGACGGTTCTGCAAAGTAGATTCGAAACCTACGAGTGCGCCGCCGTTATGAAGAGTTGTGTGACTCTCGGCAATCTCAGCGCTCTCCAGCGTTTCGCTTTGGCGAGACGATCTCGCCCGTCGATAATTCAGAAAGCAGTTAATCGTGATCTTCCGGAGCCAGGTATAAAAAGTGGACTCAAATCTGAAGCCTGGTAACGCTGCATAGGCCCTGAGCCAGACCTCCTGCGACAAGTCTTCGGCGTCCTGACGCTCCCGGCAATAGTGGAACGCCAGCGAAAAAATTCTTCGCTCATAAGCCTCGGCGAGCAGACAAAATGCGTTTGTGTCGCCGGACTGGGCCAGTCGGATTAATTCGTCTTCACTGCTCAATCCCGGAGTTACCTCGAGGTCGCAAAGCCATGGTTATTCTCAATAGACACGAAATGAGCTGATTTGGTTGGCAGACTAAAACTAATATTCAAAATCCAAAGTCCGCGGTGGTACACAGACGTTGGAGTTTGGACGTTGGACTTTGGACTCATTAGGGAATGATTTTCCAGTTGTTGGTAGGCTCAGTCGGAATTGTTTTGTGCCGCTCCACCCAGTCGATGATCAACTCACGTATCTCTTCACTCGACCGATAAACGACTGGCGCGCCTTTGTACATCGTGTATCCGCCGCCGCCGTTGACGCGATAATTGTTGGTAGCAAGTCGAAGCGTTTGAGTCGGCGCTAAAGGCCTGCCCTGAAATTCCAGCCGCTCGATTCGTTGTCCGATCGGTTTGGTCAGGTTAAGGACGTAGCTCACCCCTTCGGCAATATCAAAGTTGTAGGCTGGAATTTTTTCGTCTACGAGCTCAGCGGGAGTCTTGCCGGACTCGTACGGGCGGAAATATTTTGCCGAATGCTCAAGCGCGTCTTTCAACTGTTGTCCAGTGACTTCCAGAACTACCAGCGTGTTCTCGTAAACATACAAACCGGCGATGTCTCGAACTGTCACCGCGCCTTTCGCGATGCGCGCTTCCGCATTGAAGACCGCCGCCATTGACACATCGGCTTTGCCAGCTTCGAGTTGGACTCGCTGGATCAAATCCAGGATTGCAGTGTCGCGAAAACGCGCCTCAGACGCGGTTAACTCGATTGCTGATTCACCAATTGCGCGCGCTAGCCATGCCTGCGTCTCACGGTTATAAGATTCAGCTAGTGCCAGGATCTCCTGATCCGGAACGACGGAATCGTCCACCGCAATGTTGCGGGCGCTGCGTGCAAAGATGCGCCATCCCTTCACGTCGTTATCCAAATACAGGTCAGCACGTGCTAGATGACGTCCCCAATAGTTAGCCTGGATCAGTTGTACACCGTTGATAACGACAGAAGGATTGTCGCGGTGAGTGTGTCCCATGAAAATGAGATCGACACCAGGTACTTCCCTCGCAATCGCGATAGCGCGATTTTCATTTTCCACCTGTCCGGGATTTTGTTCCCCGGTGCGCAGGTCTGCCTCCAAACCCATGTGCATGGCAATCACCACGACATCGGCTTTCTCTTGGCCGCGCAGGACCGGCACCCACTTCTTTGCTTCCAACAGTGGATCATGAAATTCCAATCCCACGTAATTCGGCGCATTTTCCCAGGTTGGAACGCCGGGCGTGGTTAGTCCGAGAATACCGATGCGAACGCCGCTAATTTCCTTTACAAGGTAAGGCGCGTAGTGCGTTTCATTTGTGCCTTTGTTGTAAGTGTTGGCCGATAGCCAGGGAAATCTGGCTTCGCTGCGGGCCTTCTCCAACACCTGCAAACCAAAGTTGTACTCGTGATTGCCGACGGTCATCGCGTCATACCGCAGCGCATTCATCGCAAGCATCATCGGATCGGGCGGCTGGTTGTTTTTCTTGTTGTGGTAGTACTCGAGCGGCGTGCCCTGAATGGTATCGCCCGAATCTATCAGCAGAACGTTCTTGTTCTCCTGGCGGGTTCGTTTAATTATCGTGGCGATTTTCGCCAGTCCCCTATTGTCGGGTTTGTTTGTGTAATAATCGATCGGAAACAGGTTTCCATGCAGATCCGTGGTGCCGAGGATGACCAGGTGAAGACGGTTTGCCGCGCTGCCAACGTTGAGGGGAAAGATGGCCAACGTCAGCGCCACCAGAACGATGAATGCCGCAAGGGAATTTTGTCGCTTCATAGAAATAAAGTTTCCAGTTTCGGACGCACGTTCACATGAAGTCAGTACCACCTCGCGGTAGCGGGTGGGTTTCCTTTCGTATTCAAGCAAGAGTCGATTTACCCACCCGCTACCGCGAGGTGGTACTGACTTCATGCCACACAGTGAATGGCAACTTTGATTCTCAACACTTGGAAATATTCGTAACTATTCTTTAGCTTGATTCACAAACACTTCCGCTGCCGGCATGCCGTTAACGGAAACTTCGTAAATCTTTTCAAACTTGCTGCGGATGAACGCAAGCTTATCCTGATTTTCGAAATATGTCCGGCCGCGCTGCACAATGAAATACGCCGGTCCGGAAATTTTTTCTATCTCGAAGTCGGGGGCTGAGATTGCTTTGGAATTCAGGTCTGTGCGCCGAAACTGCTCGAGATAGTAACGTGTGGCTGCCGGTGTCTCATGCGCAATGATCGCACCCGGCGGCGCGTTGTCACAGATAAACTTGATCGCTTCGCGCAAACCGTCGTCATAAAACTCGTCGTGGGGAAAGAAGTAACCGACCTTATCAGCAGCGAGTGCATTTGTGTAAAGCGCATAATGGGGCCCGCCCGCGTAAGCGATCCAGGCCGGCCCGCCAACAAAGATTGCAATTACCGCGACGGCAAGGACCGCGCGCAGTTGCCGGCAAGCATTCAAGCGGCCAGCGAGGAACCTAATCAACTCAACTACACCAATCGCCGCCAGCATGTAGACAAAAGGCAGTAGCGAAAGCGAGTAGCGCAGCCATTTCGAGCCGATCAACGAATACGGAACGATCCACAGTAGAAACATGAAAAGGACAAACGCATAACCGGGATGTACGCGTCGCTTGAGCGACACGACGAAACCGATCACGAACGATAGCAGCACCAGCAGCGGAATCTTGATGGCCATGAAAAGCAGGTAGAAATATATCGGCGTGCCCCAAAACGGCGAGCCCGAAAATTTATTCCTGTAAAGTTGATCTGCAAAAAGATATCCCGAGTGAACCAGTAGCTTCTCACCCATGTAGACATTCAGATATTCCCACACCTGGGGCAATAAAACCGGTAGGTTGGCGATCAGGAATGCCACCAATATTGCCACATAAAACATGCGTGGAGTTTTTCCAGCGGGTTCTCCGGGCTGACGTTGCCGCACGTGAAAATTGTGATGATAAAGCGCATTCAGTCCGAAGTAATGCGGAAAATATTTGGACGCGAGCATGAGCCCAAAAGAAACTCCGCTCAGCAGGTAATTCCTTTTTCGCAATCCGACATTCCGCGTATCGATCTGCTTCGCTCGCAAATAAAAATAAAATGCAAAGAGCATGAAGAAGACGAGTAAGGTATCTTCCTTGCCAATGCGATTGAAGCTGATCGCGTTAATACCGAAGGCCCATAACGCTGCTGCGGCTAGTCCCGTCCAACGATCGAAAAACGCGGCCGTCAAGAGAAATAGCGGAATTACCGTTAAGGCGCCGAAGATCGCATTCGGAAGACGCAGCAGACCTTCGTTACTAACGCCAGCTCGTAGCCTGTGACCAACTCCAAGCGAGAGGAACATCAGGGCCTTCATCAGCATCGGATGCTCGGCGTTGGCGGTAATGTCTCCTCGTCTATACGCCTGCACGGCTTCAACTTTATTTACTTCGTCCTCGGCGAAACCGATTCCACCCAGACGGTTGACGCGAAATGCGAGACCAGCAATCACGAGCAGCGTGAGCACGACGACGACATTCCAATCTGCATTGCTTAGCAGAAGTCGCGGGCGTTCGTCATACGCCGCGGGGTCGCGCTGAACGTCGCCTTCATTGACTTCCATGGTTGATATTGACGTGTTCGTCATGCACAAAGACAGTCTTCAGTAGTGTCTTATTTTTAGAGTCATTACCACTAACACACACGAAACAGTCACAACTGATTGTTTCGAAAGTTTCGATGTGATTTCGTAGTACCGTGTTTGTCTGGTGGAAAAGGACACGAAATCAAATTAAGACACTACTCTTCGGTATATCCGACAACAGCAAGCCTCAGAGTTGGGAAGGGCGGATTGCTCCCGCCGATCCGGTGGCATTCAACGTCAGCGGACAAGCCACCCTTCCCCATTGCGAGGCTTTCCATCTTGCTCTGTAATGCGAATAGCCTTTCAGGCTCCTCAGATTGGTGCTTTCGCGAAAATGCCTTATCGTTATCATCCGCATGGACAATCTTGTGGTCTCCAACATTCGTCAACGACCGATTCGCACGCTCGTCAGCGTGGCCGGGGTCGCGCTCGGAGTGTGCCTGGTAATGCTATTTACCGGGCTGGCGCGCGGCATGGCTAACGACCTCCAGCGGCGCGCGGCAAATGTGCGCGCGGAGATTATTTTCACCCGGCCCGGAGCGATGCAGCTGACGGCTTCCACCGCCAACCTTAGCACCAAGTATGTCGAAAGTTTGAAACAAATCGATGGTGTCGCCGAAGCGCTGCCGGTAATCAGATATATCTTTCAGGGTGGTCGGGGATTTGGCTTTGAACAAATTGAAGGCGTCGAGTGGGAGCCATTCGCGCGCGTCAACGAACTCCATATTGTTAGCGGCCGACCACCGCAGGCCTCAGATGAAATCGTTATCGATGAAACCAAGGCGCGCAATAATAAGCTGAGAGTTGGGGACACATTTAAGCTTTTTGGAGACAGGCCGTACCGAGTAGTTGGTATTTACTCGCCGGAATCAGGCGCGCGCGTCAAGATGACTTTGCCCGCCATGCAGGAAGCGTTGGAGTCGCCCGGGAAGGCCACATACATTTTGATCAAACTTCGCAATCCAGCGGAAGATGTCGAAGTAGCAAAACGTATCGACGCGACTTTGCCCGGCAATAAAATTCAATTCACGCGTGACTTGT
>DATLBQ010000362.1:0-3695 GCA_035526805.1 Pyrinomonadaceae bacterium | reverse complement strand
AAAGCGGAATGATAGCGGAACTGATCCGGCCATCTCTGCTCGAATTCATCAAGAAACGCATACCCGGTTTGGATAGCAAAGGCTTTATTTGTTTGGATGACCTGGGCGAATTCCGCAAAAATTACGTAAAAGAAGTCCTGGAGGAAGAGATTGGCGAACTTTCTGCGCTTGATCAGGAAGTCATCGAGAGCCTGCAACAACACGAGATTCTTTCCAACGACCTCAGCAAACAATTCGAACGGAAGCTGACTTTCGGCGAGCGACTGTCCGACCACATCGCCGAGTTCGGTGGTAGTTGGAAATTCCTCATTACATTTGGCGCTGTTATCTTCGTGTGGATATGTGCGAACGCCGTGTTGTTCGCCACCAGAGCGTTCGATCCTTATCCGTTCATTCTCCTGAACCTGATTCTGTCCTGCCTGGCTGCTGTTCAGGCGCCGGTCATCATGATGAGTCAAAACCGAGCCGAAGCGCGCGATCGGTTGCGCGCGGAGAACGATTACAAAGTCAATCTGAAAGCCGAGCTCGAGATCCGGCATTTGCACGAAAAGATCGATCATCTGCTGCGCCGGCAATACAACCGTTTGTTCGAGATTCAGCAGATCCAGATCGAATTGCTGGAAGAAATCGGCCACAAGCGGAAAAGCTGATTGTCTCTGCGGGAATCCGAGCCGACTCGCGCTCCTGACTTGATTTTTGCTTGGCTTCACTTGGATCACTGTATGGGGTGCTGATGATGACTGGGCTTCACGGGATGAGATGGGCTAGTCGCGATCGCGAACCCTTTACAAAGCGGTGGAGGCTCGCGATCAAGGCAAGTGCATGACGTGGCATGCACCATTGAATCAAGCCAGATTCAGTTCTCTCTTGTGCCGGATGAACGGACTATGGACCGGAGCTTCCGGCTTCAGTTTTCCCTGTTCATCCCAGTCGTTGTCGGAATTGAATGACACCCTCGGCGCGGTATGAATGTTCAGCAGGCGCTCTTTGTAGTCACGCTCCATTCCAAGCAAATACTCTTTTTTTGCTTTGGCTGCATCCTCGCTCAACCCGCCGCGCACGCCATGAATAATGTAAGGTTGCAGCACTGTATAGCCGACATATCGCAGCGCGTAGAGCAAAGGCCAAAGGATTAGGTGTGTGTCGCCTTCTCGTCCGTCGAAGGAACAAGCCTCAGCCGAAGAACCAGTGGTCACGCATACCAGCGCGTTCTTTCCGGCGCACTGGCCGCGATCGTGGCGCCGCGAACCGGTATAGAGGCCGCCATACACGAAGACGCGATCCATCCACCCTTTCAATATCGCTGGCGGTCCGAACCACCAGAGTGGGAACTGCAACACGAGCAGATCGGCCCATATGATGTTGTCGATTTCGTTCTGGACCTGTTCGGGGAGCGATCGATTCTCCCAGTTGAAGCACTGCTCTGCTTGGGCGTTGAAGCACGCCGGATCGACCCGGATGCTGTAGTGTCGACCCGATTCGCGCGGGTCAAAATCCGAGGCGTAGAGATCGCTGATGCGAACTGCGTGACCGTTCTTCGACAGGGTGTCACATGCCATGCATGCGAGATAACCGTTGAAAGACGACGGCTCGGGATGGGCGACGACTAGTAAGACATTCATGTCAGGTGCAAGTTCCGCGATTCCACCGACTACCACATTCTCTCAAATATTCTCTGCCAATTTTACGCGGCTTGGCAATCCTGACTTGATTTTTGCTCCGCTTCACTTGGATTACAGTGTGGATGGTTGGGGCTCACGGAGTGCAACACATTTGAGCGGGGCGCAAAACGGCGCAGTCGTGTTTGCCACGACACACTGGAGCGTAGTGCTCGAGGCGCAGGGTCAATCGCCGGCGGCACAGGAGGCGCTCGAGAAACTTTGCCGAACGTACTGGCGGCCTGTTTATAGTTTCATCAGGCGACAAGGCACCGGACCGGAGGAAGCAGAGGATCTCACTCAGGGCTTTTTCGCGCTGCTACTGGAGCGGCGAGATTTGGAGACTGTTCGCAAAGAGAAAGGTCGTTTGCGCTCTTATCTGCTCGTATCGCTGAAACATTTCCTCACAAATGAGCGACATCGCGCCATGACGATCAAGCGCGGCGAAGGTCGTCGCCTGGTTCCCCTGGATGCCGTAGGTGATCACGAAGGCATGGACCTGGCCCCGATGGACACGTTGACCGCCGATCAAATCTACGAGCGCCGCTGGGCTTTGACTGTTTTGGAGGAGGTGCTCGCTCGCTTGGGCGACGAGTATCGCACGGGGGGTAACGCAGCGTTGTTTGACCAATTGAAGAAATTGCTTACGGATGAGCCCGACCGCCCTTCTCAGGCCGAGATTGCCGCCGAATCTGGGATGACGGAAAACGCAGTGAAGCAAGCCTTCCATCGGCTCCGTCAGCGCTACCGCGAATTATTGCATGAGGAAATCGCCCGCACCGTGATAGCGCCGGGGGATATCGAAGACGAGTTGCGCCATCTGGTTGCTGTCTTGCGCGCGTAACTTGTTCGAGAATTTCCTGCATTAGTCTTTTGAGGCAATGGATGATTGGACCATTAGAATGAATGTCGCGGGCAGATTCTGTGGGAAATGCGGCGCAAGGTTTTTCGCCGACGCGCCGCAAGAATTTTGCAGCGCATGTCTCTTGGAGAGTGGGTTGTTCGACGTGGAAGGCCAGGAGGTAACCGATTCCGAAAGCGCGGCAAATTCGACACTCATGCCTGGCAAGAGCGGGACCACGCGTTCCGGACCACGGCTGGCTGACTTTGGCGATTACGAGCTACTGCAGGAAATGGGCCGCGGCGGCCAAGGGATCGTTTATCGGGCGCGACAGAAGAGTCTCAACCGCACGGTTGCGCTGAAAATCGTCGGCCTTGGTCAGTGGGCGACCCAAAGACACCTGAAACGTTTCCATCTGGAGGCCGAAGCGGCAGCGAGTCTCGATCATCCGTGCATCGTTCCCATTTATGAGATCGGCGAACGCGACGGTTCCTGCTATTTCAGCATGAAACTGGTCGAAGGCGGGCCGCTCGATGAGGTTGCCAGACGGGAGCAGATGTCGCCGCGCCGCGCGGCTGAGGTTATCGCAAGACTGGCGCGAACGCTAGATTATGCGCATCAGCGCGGAGTTCTCCATCGCGACATTAAACCGGGAAACATCCTGATAGACGCAAAGAGCGAACCTCATCTTACCGACTTTGGCCTGGCGCGCCTGGTTGAAACAGAGAGCACCATCACACGCACAACCGAAGCGCTGGGCACACCCAGCTACATGGCCCCGGAACAAGCAAAAGGGAATAACACCCAGCTAACAAGCGCGACGGACGTGTACGGGCTTGGCGCAGTGCTTTATCACTTGCTCACCGGCCATCCACCGTTCGCTGGCGGAACCACATATCAAACAATCCGGTTGCTTCTGGAAACCGAACCGCGGCAACCGCGACTGTGGAATCCGAAACTAGACCGCGATCTTTCTACGATTTGTTTGAAGTGCCTGGAAAAGGATCCGCAGCGTCGCTATCCTACAGCGCTCGCCCTGGCCGAAGACCTTGAGCGTTGGCTGAAACATGAGCCGATTCAGGCGCGGCACACCAGAATATTGACGCGCGGACGGAAATGGGTGAGGCGAAATCCGGCCATCGCAGGGCTGCTGGTGTCACTAGTCGCGCTCACGACCGCAATCGGCGTGATCATTT
>DATLBQ010000361.1:0-15830 GCA_035526805.1 Pyrinomonadaceae bacterium | reverse complement strand
ATCGCGTTGACTGCCAGAGGGCAATCCATCAGGGCTGATGAAGTGGCAACGGAATGAGCGGCGACCGCAGGACTTCGCGCGTTTTCGGTGATGTTATTCGCCGTGATCGCAGCCTGAGGAGCCGGACTCGCGGAAGGCTTTGTTACAGACTTGGGACTGGACTTGGCGCCTCGTTTGCAGCAGTCGTGGGAATGCATCGAAGCACAAGCTTCCCCAGTTGCGATGATCGTAAGATCACTAGTCGTCGTCGAACTGCCATGGTCGGCGGCAGCTGCGCTTACCATGTCCTCGCAGCCAACCAGGCAGCCGGCTCCCGCCATCCAAAGAGCAACAGCAAGCGCCAGCGTTACTCGCACAATTCTCATCGATGAGAGAAATCTCATTACAGTCGTCAGTCTAAACTGTAGACGCGTTGCTGTCGAGCAGCTTGCGTCAGACATCCATTTGAAGCAACTTGCAAACAATCAGCCACGCCATAACCGTTGAGTTTGAGCGCCACATGCTTTTCGTGGCGAAGAATTGCTCAGCACAGCTGGGTGAAAATTCGCGGTTGCGCACTGCGGTCCGCTCCTCGTCTCCGGTGAGGCGAAATGTCTATAGACTTAACCGCGCTCTAATGATCCCCACCGCCTTAAATCGCTGCTGGCATCAATCGTTGACTTTCGTTAAACTAATTTTCGCTCGTATTGACAAACAGCATTGCATTAGAGAGGTTAAGCATGGGGATTGATAAAGACCACATCCAGAGTCAAAGTGAAACCGGCGAAAAGGCGCCGATAGATCAAGTTGAAGAGCGTGTGGAAGCCGAGTTGAAGAAATTAAAAGGCGAAGCTAAGAAGCACGTGGCCGATGGTTTACAGGACGACGAACTGGCGCATGAGGGTGAGCGCTTGGTAGCAGAAGCGGAACGCGAACTGAAACAAAAAGAAAACCAGTCTGATTAGTCAGCGGTGCCCTTAGCATTGAGCGCCTCTTGAACGGCTTCGCGGATTTGATCGGGCGTAACCAATCGGTTAAAACCCACGAAGCGCTTGAGGACGCGACCATCTCGCGCGATTACAAAACTTTGCGGAATTGCATCGCGACCCTGCATCAAAGCAATCGCCACCTGCGCGCCTGACCAGCCAACTCGATAATCCACATTATAGTTATGAACAAACTCGCGTACGCTTTCGGCAGAGACATCCGGATCTTCAGTGGATAATCCAACCACCTCTAATCCCTGTGAGCGAAACTCTTTGTGCAGCTTAACCAGCTCCGGGGTTTCCTGCCGGCATGGACCACACCAGGTAGCCCAGAGATTCACTATTAAAACCTTTCCCGCATAGTCCGAAAGCTTTATCGGTGATCCACTGACAGCTCGCATTTCTGCATCAACTACAGCGGCAGGCAAGGTCGTCATCATGGCTGGAGGAGCGTTGCGTGCCGAAGGAGCATTCGGGTTGGTGCGGCTGTTGTTGGTAACCACAGCGGGCGGATTAGTACGCTTTTCGTCACTGGAACTACAGCTGGAAATTCCAAACGCCGCCAGTAGCGACAGCACCACAAGTGTGAAGGCTACACGCACGGGAGTGCATAATGAATTCTGAGTGTTGGTGTGTTTCTTTTCTGACATTTCTTACCTGCTACGAATCAGTCCTGATTCAGCATAGCATTCGAAGCGGTTCAGCGCTAAACGCATTCAGGCAGTCGCGAGTGCAAGCTTTAATTTCTGTTGGTCAACAGGGCGCAGCCTGATGCTGAAATCTGAACTACAACCGCGACATCAGCACAACCGTTATCGACTCTTGCCGAACCTGAAGGATTCAAGGATGACCGGCATTTCACCTCTGGTGCCGACGTCGTCTACACTCGATAATTCCGGCGCGAGCGAAGTTGTGAACATGGTCAGGATCGCGCCGTTGCTATCTCCCTCAACACCGGTGGGCACAAACACTACACGACCCCACAACTGCAAGTCTCCCTTTTCAGTACCTTGCGAAAGCCCTTCCCAGCGGAACTCGTACGCATCCAGCAAATTAATTTTGGTCGGACCTTCGGACACTTTGCGATAACCAGGAAAGGCCTTAGCAAGACTCGCGCTAAAGTCCTCCGCCAGCTTTGGAAAGTTTGCGAGATCCGCGTCGTACGTTCCTTTACTCTCATACCAACGGACGGCGAAGTTCTCCTGCGTGAAGTCCGGCGGTAGACGCCTTTCGACCTTGGCAAAGTTTCCCGACCCTGCTACTCCGGCCTTCGGATCAGCCTGCCAATTATTTGGATAATAAAAGGAGAAGTCGAGGTAATGCTCGGCTAGTTTGCCATCAAGCTTCTCCACCGAGTTTGTAAACTGGATGGTGTTTGGTGGAGCCACAAATTCACTCTCCGCCGGCTTGGTTTCACTGGCGGTGGCGGGTGCATTAGCATTGGTGTTTACATTTTCAGGTTGAGGGTTGGTGACAACAACCGGTGATTCGGAGGTCTCCGGTTGCAAGCGCGGCTTGATCACCAGGAAGAACGCCGCGACTACCGCACCTAGGCCGAACACGAGAAGTATCGCGAGAATTCCCAGGATCAACGGGAGCTTTGATTTCTTCTTTGGCGCGGTGGCCGCAGGGGCGGCGGCAGCAGCCACAGGTTGCGAAGCAGGAGCGGCCGGAAGAGGCGCGCTCTGGATTGGCGGTCGAACGACGTTCTTCGCCGGCGGCGGTGCTGAAGATGGTGATACCGGTTGATTTTGTTGGTGGATGTTCGCCGCAGTTGGTGAGCCAGTAGGGCCGGTAGTTTTCGGAAACACGACGGTGGGAGCGGATGATGAAGTGGCGATCGTGGCGCTGAAGTCTGGCTTCGGAGTGTTTGCCGGCGGTTCTTTCGCGGGTGCAGTCGAAGCACCTGAACTCTGAATTGTGTCGTTGGGATCGAAAGGTTCGCCGGCGATTAACAAGCCGCCGTCGATCGTACAAAACTTCTGATTCTCGTCGGGAAAACGACGATTACATTTCGGGCAACGCTTCATAAGAGAGATCCGCTCCTTCTGAAAGTTAGCTTTAAACTACCGCCGTCTGACTCTTGCGGGGATTCGGGCAAGCTGGCCGCGAGTGAACGCGGCTTCGGTTAGCTAGCCTGGGAAAGCTTTTGTTCCAGGTCCTTGTTTCCCGGATCGAGCTCCAATGCTCTGCGATACGCACGTGCGGCACTGGCTTTGTTTTTCATCTTCATAAAGCCGTCGCCGACTCCCTCGAAACCGTAAACGCCTCCCAGTTGCTTTCGATCGCCAGGAGACGCAAGAGTTGCTGCTCGTTCGTAAATTAACTCCGCATCCTCAAACCGATCCAACGCCAGATAACTACGGCCGAGAAGATTGAACGGTTGAAACGCGCGCGGACTAACCTCGGTTGCCAGCTTCAGGTAGGGCTCTGCTTCCTGATATCTCTTGAAAACCAGCATCATCCGGCCCATCAAGTAAAGCGCGGTGGCATTTCGGGCATCCAGATCAAGTACACGTTTCAAAACCGGTTCAGAGTTTTGCCATTGCTGCTCGGCCTGCAACGACTCCGCAATCAAGTTCAACGTCGGCGGATCTTTAGCGAGTTGCAAAGCCTTTTCGTAAAGTGGCTGCGCCTCGCTGGTCTTCCCCATGCGGTTAAGTACGCGCGCCAGATGCGCATACGCGACTGCAAACTCTGGATCGATTTCCACCGCGCGGCGGTAAGCATTCTCGGTCTCATTGTTGAATAGACCGCGCGCCTGCAGCGCAACTCCCAGGCGATCCCAGGCAACGGCGTTGCGCGGTTGCAGTTGCACTGCTCGCCGGCTAAAGCTCTCGGCCTCCGCAAAGCGTTTCGCGTTGCCGGCGCCGGTACGCGGTTGGACCAGAACTACGCTCAACGCCACCAGCGCATCGACATCTGAAGGGGTCCAGGTCGCCGCATTGCGGTAAGCGATCTCGGCTTCTTCCCACCGCTGCTGATCGGAATAAATATTGCCGAGCCCGTAGGCCGCACGCCCGTCACGCGGTTTGATCTTGAGAACGCTGTTGTAGGCTTGTTCTGATTCTGCGAACCGGCGCGAATCGCGAAACTCGTTACCTTTATCTAACAGATCTTCAATTCGTTCTTGAGCCGGCGCACTCGTTGCGCGCGGCAAACGATGCGCGCCACCAATCGGCGGTGTCCGTGGGGCGCGCTTTTTTGTTTCCGGGTTTTTAGCTCTGAACACTCCGGCGCCGCCACCGACTTCCGCGCCAACGTCCTGGGCCACCACGCCTACGCAAAGCAAAGTGCAAGTACTCAAAAGCCCGACGAACAGTAAGATTGAACGAAAAATCGAGGAACCTCTCATCGATCCCCTCCTGGATAAAACGTGATTGTTGACCAACAGGCAAAGCCCGACTGGGAGTCCAGTCCATTAGAGCTGGGGATATTGACGGCTGGACAACATCTTCACGAGGCTAAATTAACCGTGGCGGATTGTAGCCCAATTTGCAGAAGTTGTGGAAATTGGCAGGGGACAGGGCACCGCAATTCAGGCGAAACTCGCTGAAAAGTTGCGATTGAAATTGCTGTCTGTTTCCAGTCTTATTGATCCGCTCGTACCAGGCGGAAACCAAAAGTGGGATGTCTCAGCGTAGGCTTGAACCAATCTCGATAAGTGGCCGAGATTGGTATCTGTGGATCGTCCGGATTGCTTGCGTATGAGCCACCACGAAGGACGAGCCAATCTCGATTTTCAGGTGGTATCTGCCGGCCGTCATAGATAGACGCCTTCGACGACGTCCACTCTGAAATGTTGCCGATCAGATCGACTGCTCCCCACCGATTCTTACCCCCCGGCAAGGAACCTACCGGTTTGGGAGTAGCGGCCTTTACTACCGCACGCCCTTCCTGCCACGACTCGCCCCAGGGAAACGCTTTATGCTCACCGCCGTTGCGGGCCGCATATTCCCATTCCTCTTCGGTGGGGAGACGGTAAGTGACCCCGTCGCGCTTTGAACGCCAGGCAGCAAACGCCTGGGCATCTGCCGCCGACACGTTTGCAACCGGCCAAAGCTCCTGTCCCAGAAGTGGTTTTCCCCTGGCCCAGTCGGCTGGCGCTTCGTAATTCATCTCGCGGACAAATTGAGCGTACTCGGCATTGGTGACCTCAGTGCGGTCCATAAAAAAGTTCTGAACGGTCACGCTGTGTTCAGGACGCTCCTGGAAAGGTCCATCGTTGCGGCCCATCTGAAACGTTCCTCCCGCAATCTCGACCAGATCGGCTTTGATCGCTTCCGTTTCTTGTGCCGGGCTTGACGCGACAGTGGGAGTCGGACTCGGGCCCACCGGAGGTGTCCTTTTCGATCGCAACAACAGGTAACCGCCGATGGCGCCGCCAACAATCACGACCACCAAAACAATGGCCCCGATCATCAATATCGAATTGCTCTTCGACTTTCGCTGGATGGAAGTGGGTAATTTGGGAACGCTGTCGTAGGGAGTCGCGGCCGCGGTCGCTTCGCCGGGAAAACTGTTGTCGCCCACGGTTCCTGTTCTTATGCCTTGCTCTACCTGCGTCACATCGCCAGTGACTACACCGACTGGTGGCTGAGGTGGCATGCTGGTGGCGAGGCGCGCCAAACGTTCCTCGAGTTCTTTCGCCTGTCGCTCCACGCGTTCCATCTGCTCGCGTTGTTGCCGCTCGCGTTCTTCCCGTTCCTCCTGCTCCTTGCGTACTCGCTCATCTCGTTCTTGTCGCTTGCGCTCAATCTCTTCCTGGGCTTTGCGGCGCTCTTCTGCTTCGCGCGTCAGCTCCTCCCGTGCAATTCGCTCCTTCTCTTTTTGCTCCCGCTCGTAAGCTTCGCGCGTGGCCGCGAGCTTTGCCTGCTCTCTCGGATCCAACGCGGAGGAACTAACCGTTCCGGCCAGCTCCGGAACAGTATGTTGTGGAGTTGGACCAGTGGACGACGCGGGCGCAAACATCGTTTCGTCCGGCACTGAGGAAGCGGTCTCTCGACCCGCGCCAATAGTGACCCCGCCGGCAGCTACCGCTTGCCTCAGCTCTGTAATAAATGCTTCTACCGTCGGAGTCCGCGCAGAGATTTCTTTTTCCAACGCGTGACGAACAACTGCTTCGAGTTGTGGTGAGACATCCACGCCGGTGGACTTGAATGTCGGCGGCGGGAGTGTCAGATGTTTCTTCATGATGGACGGAATGGATGAGCCCTTGAAGGGCACATCTCCACTTAACATCTGATAAAGAATTATTCCGAGACTGTAGACGTCGGCGCGGGCGTCAGGCTCGTCATCCGACCACTGCTCCGGCGCCATATAGAAAGGGGATCCCATCAAGCCGCTGGTCTTCGCTTGCACGAAGGAACCCAATAACTCGCCTGACTTGATTTTTGCCAGACCAAAGTCGAGGATTTTGAGACCCTCCGAAATCGGCTGGCCCAACTGCGTCATGATGTTCAAAGGCTTGAGATCGCGGTGCACGATGTTTTGCTTGTGCGCCGCGCCGACGCCGGCCCCCATCGCGCAGGCAAACTCGAGCGCCCGCGCCGGCGGCATCACTTTTTCCTCAGCAAGTATGTCCTGCAGTGACTTACCGTTAACAAACTCCATCACGAGAAAAGGCATCGTGCCGCGCACCACGCCAAAATCTGTAACCGCGATAATGTTTTGATGACGAATGGCCGCGGCCGCGAGCGCTTCCTGACGGAATCGCGTGACCAGCATCGGGTCGTTCCCGACGAGGTCCGGCAAGATTACTTTGATGGCGTGAGAGGTCTTGAGAAAAATATGTCGGGCCTGAAATACCACGCCCATTCCGCCCTGCCCGAGCCGCCGTTCCAGCTGATAGCGCGCATCGAGAATCGGTTCGCCCAGCAGCGATGGCGTAGTGGCATCGCCGTCTTGCGGACAGTGAATAATCTCGTCGGAAAAACAGCGCCTACACGCTGGGCATTCTTTCATTTAAGGGCCCGATACAATGCGAAGACGGCAAAGAAGGATCTCGCAACTCCAATCGGCATGATAGCAGTTGCAACGTGATTCTAGCGGCTGCCGTGTGGCCAGGCAACCGGCAAAATGCGTCCTGCCAATAGTTTGAAGGCGCGGCAAAGCCAACTTGGTTCGCCCGAGTAGGCCTGTTTCATACCTGATTTCGGGGGTCGCCAAATTCAGAACCGGGAGCCGTAGCGACTGGGTCTATCCGACCACACAAGACGTTTAACGGAACCGACAAGTGTTGAAATCGGAGGGCGGTAACGCACGCACCCACCGGGTCGCCAGGCTTCCCCATCCGAATCATCGACCCACAACACATCGCTAGCGAATCACGATGTTCACCAATCGCTGCGGCACGACAATAACCTTGACAACCTCGTGACCGTAGATGAAGGCGCGAATCTTCTCGTCGTTCAAGGCGGCAGCACGCAATTCGGCTTCAGTGACGTCGGGAGAAACCAGAACACGCGAACGCAGCTTTCCGTTTACTTGAATGGGAATTTCGAGTTCTTCTCGCTTCGCCAGTTCAGAGTCAGCCTGCGGCCAATGCGCGCTCAACAACCCTTTTTGGTGACCAAGGCCTTCCCACATCTCCTCAGCAGCGTGCGGCGAAAATGGCGCCAGCATCACCACCAACGACTCCAGAGCCTCGCGTACTGCAAAGACATCCGAATTAGAAGCCGTCCCGGGCTCTGCATCGAATGCACTGAGTTCGTTGAACAACTCCATCAGCGCGGCCACAATCGTGTTCAGATGAAGCGCGTCAAAGTCACTCGTTACCTTCGCGATGGTTTGGTGAGTCTTGCGTCGTAACGCGCGTGCGTCCTCGCTCGAGTCATCGGTTGCGGTGGTAGCCTTGCCGCTTGAAAGGCGTTCGTGCCAGCGCCAGACCATCGTGTAAAGACGCCGCAGAAATCTCACCGCGCCTTCGATTCCAGTTTCTGACCAGCGCAGCTCGTTTTCAACCGGAGCGGCGAACAGGATGAACAAGCGCGCCGCGTCTGCCCCAAAGACCTGAATCATCTCGTCTGGATCGACCCCATTGCCAAGACTTTTTGACATGGCCTTCCAGTCGTCAGTTCCCTCGATGCGATTCGTGACCATTCCCTGCGTCAACAATTTCTTTACCGGCTCGTCAAATGAAACCAGTCCGAGGTCGCGCATGAACTTGGTCCAGAAGCGAGTGTAAATGAGGTGCATCACCGCATGTGAGTCGCCGCCAATGTACTGATCCACCGGCGTCCAACGTTTGGCGAGTGCCGGATCAAACGGAGCGGCCTCATTACGCGGATCACAGTAACGGAAGAAGTACCATGACGAATCGACGAACGTATCCATAGTGTCGGTATCGCGACGCGCCGGACGGTTGCACTTTGGACAGGTTGTGTTGACGAAGTCCGGCACTCCGGCCAGTGGCGATTCACCTGAACCGGTAAACTCCGCACGGTCCGGTAACCTGACTGGCAGGTCTTTTTCAGGCACCGCCACCATGCCGCAGTTTTCGCAGTAGACAATTGGAATCGGCGCGCCCCAGAACCGCTGACGGGAAACTCCCCAGTCGCGTATGCGATAAGTTACTGCCGCCTGTCCAAAACCATGCCTCTCGGCATAGCGTGCCATCTCCCGAACGGCGTCCTGCGACAGCTTGCCACTCCAGTCGCCGGAGTTAACCAGGATGCCTTCATCTGTGAAGGCATGTTGCATAGCAATCGACTGGTCCTCGCTGGTGGCATCGTGCGGAATTGACTCCTGATCGTGCGAGATGCGCTCGATGACGCGGCGAACTGCCAACGAATACTTTTGTGCGAACTCGAAATCACGTTCGTCATGCGCCGGCACGCTCATCACCGCACCGGTGCCATACTCGATCAGCACATAGTTCGCAACCCACACCGGAATTGTTTCGCCACTGAAGGGATTGATAGCGAGTGCCCCGGTGTTGATTCCTTCTTTTTCCACTTCTTCGTCGGCAACGCGCGTGCGTGCAGCTCTTTCAGAAATGACCTTCGCAGCAAATGCCATCACCTGATTCTTCAGCGCAGACGCGGGCAGGAGTTCATCGATCAGCGGATGCTCCGCTGAAAGCACGATTGCCGTAGCCCCGAACACAGTATCGATCCGGGTGGTGAACACTCGAATTTTTCGGTCGCTGTCTTTCACGGCGAAATCGATATATGCGCCTTCGCTGCGGCCGACCCAATCGCGTTGGCGCTTGAGCACCTTCTCCGGCCAACCACTATCGATCTGTTTGATATCTTCGACCAGTTGTTCCGCGTATTCCGTTATTCGCACGAACCACTGTTCCAGATCTCTTTTCTCGACCTCCGCGCCGCAACGCCAACACACGCCGCCCGACGACTGTTCATTGGAGAGCACTGTGCTCTCGCGCGGACACCAATTCACCGGCGACTTCTTTTTGTAAGCCAACCCGCGTTCGTACATCTTCAGGAAGAACCATTGGTCCCACTTGTAATAATCGGGACGGTGCGCGGCGATTTCGCGCGACCAGTCGTAGCTGATGCCGAGACGCTTCAGCTGGCCGCGCATGTGGGCAATGTTTTCTTCCGTCCAATCGCGCGGATTGACGCCGCGTTTGATTGCCGCCTGCTCCGCGGGTTGACCAAAACTGTCCCAGCCGATCGGGTGCAGCACGTTGAATCCCTGCAGACGTTTATACCAGGCGAGCGCATCACCAATGGAGTAGTTACGCACGTGGCCCATGTGCAGAAAGCCTGAGGGGTACGGCAACATTTCGAGACAATAAAATTTCGGGCGCTCGTCGTCTTCGGACGCTGCGAACGCTTTAGTCTGCTCCCAATGCTGTTGCCACTTCTGCTCTATCTTTTCAGGAAAATATTTTTCGTCCATGATCTTTCCTAGTGGTGTCTACACTTAACATGAATTATTTGTAACGCAAACTGGGCCCGGCAATACTGTGTAGGTCGACGGATACAGAACCCCGGAACGGTAGCGACTGAGTCAATCGATCGGCTGCATCAAAACGGGATCCCAAGACGGCGCAGTGAAACTGAGTCGCTCGTCTGTTGGATGTTGGCCTTTCGGTTCAGAAACCCAGTCGCTACCGCTCGTGAATTCGTTTCCGAACACACGCTATGCGCGCGAACTATCGGTTTGCTTTACCAGTTGTGGGTAGGATTTCGCCGCTCCGCTAAAACCGCGCGTCAAAATGCGCGGCGCAGAAGCGGCACCCTTAGGAGAAGTTTTGTAAGTGATCGATTCGAAACTGTCGTCATGCGCATCATTCTATTAAACATGATGAAACCTGTCCAACCTTATAGGGCTCTGAAAGTCCTCCCTGGTGCGGCTTCGGCTTTGCCGCCGGATGTGAGGCGGCGAAGCCGAACCTGACAGGCTCATGAGTTTGAAGCAAAGCCCAGCTTTATGTTAATGAGTTCGCGTCAGCGGATTTATTTGCGGTGAACAGCGGGAGCGGTAAGTTAGGGTGAGACATTATCAACGAATGAGCGCAGCCTGTTTAAGTTTTCTAAATCGGCGCGGGGATCGTCGTACGGTGTTTCGAGGATGAAGGCAGCGTGCGCGAGCTTTGGATGTCGGGCCACGCGCCGCAAAGCGTCATTGCCGATGTGGCCTTCGCCAATGTGCCAATGTCGATCGACACGCGAATTGTAAACGGCGCGTGAATCATTGAAATGAATGGCGCGGATGTTTTTTGTGCCGACCGTGCTTTTGATTCTACCAAGCAGCGCTTCGAGTCCATCCTCCTCGCGAAAATCGTAGCCGGCGGTGAAGGCGTGAGCGGTATCGAAGCAGACACCAAGCGGGAGTTGCGGGGAACGATCCATGATCTCGCGCAGGTGCTCGAAGCGATGTCCAATACACTCACCTTGCCCAGCGGTGTTCTCCAGAAGAATACGCAGCTTCCCAAGGTTCAAGCGACGACAGGCGATCTTGATGCTAGCCGCGCACGTGCGAATGCCGTCGGCTTCACAGGCGCCGCGCGCACTGCCTGGATGAACCACGAGATAATCGACACCCAATAGAATTGCCCGCACAACTTCCTCGCGAAAGGACACGCGCGACTTTTGCAGCATGAGCTCGTCAGCCGCCGCGAGGTTTACCAAATAGTTGCAGTGGATAACAACCGGACTGAGTTTGGTAACTCGCCGTACTTTCTTGAAGAGAGCGATGTCCGCGGACGAGAGCGGTTTGGCTGCCCAGCCTCGCGGATTGCGCGAAAAAATCTGCACGGTGTCGCAGCCCGTATCTCGCGCTACGATAAGCGCCTGGTGCAGACCACCCTTAATCGGTGCATGAAAACCAATGCGAGGTCTTCTGGTCATCGTCATGAACAAAGGGACAGACAGGAATACCTGTGCTACTTTTCAACCGCTTCCATGACCCGCAGTATGTTGCCGCCGAGTATCTTGTAGACGTCACTCTCAGAATAGCCGCGACGCAGCAATTCGCTTGTAAGGTTGGGCAGTTGTGAAACATCAGCCAAATCGCTCAGCGTTGATTGCACGCCATCAAAATCGGATCCAATACCGACGTGGTCAATTCCCACCAGCTTCACGACGTGATCGATATGGTCCACCAGACGCGACACACTCACGGGGGGCAATCGTTTCGCATACTCTTCGCGTCTGACGCGATCGCGCGCGAGTTTTTTGTGCGCCACGTCGCCCGGCTCTGCTGCGGAAGCATGCTGCACTGCGGCAGCGATCGCGGCGTCAACTTTGCTTTTCTTTTCGCTCCAACCCGGCTCGAGATGTTCGGGATAAAAAATAACGTTCACCACACCACCGGTCTTCGCGATCGCCTGAATCATTTCGTCCGTCAGATTGCGCGGAACATTTGCAATCGCTCGACAGCCGGAATGGGTCGCAATCACAGGTCTCTTCGACGTGTTGACGATGTCCCAAAAAGTTTTGTCGGAAACGTGGGAAACGTCGACCATCATGCCCAACCGATTCATCTCACGGACGACCTCGCGCCCGAATTCATTAAGACCGCGCGTTTTGCCCACCTCATCGCCGGACGAGCCGGCCCAGCTCAAACTCTCAGTCCAGGCCGGCGACATGTAACGCACACCAAGCTTGTAATATCGTTCCACGTTTTCAAGTTTCTCGTCGATTGCATAACCTCCCTCGAGCCCGGTAAGTGCCGCTAATTTATTTTCCGACGCGATCCGGCGAATATCAGCAGCCGTACCGGCGAACTGCCAGGTTTCCGGATGCTGTTCAGCCAAAGCGAGAACGGCGGCGATCTGATCATCGGCACGTTTCATTGCGCTCGCACCGCCGCCGCCAAACAGTTGCGGCTCCACCCAAATCGAAAAGAATTGCGCGTCGAGTCCACCTTCACGAGCGCGCACGGAATCGAAATGTCCATCAGGGAGTCGCTGCGAAAGATCCGCTGCTTCATCTAATAGGCGCTGGGGCGTGTCCGCGTGCATGTCGATGGCGATCGCTCGACGATGAATCGCGTTCGCGTCATGGGTTCGCGCGGCGGAGGTGTTGGCTGGTGTTTGTGTTTTAGTTTTTTCAGTCATGCGACAACCGTTGGCAATTACAGAAATTAGAAGGGTGATAACGAATATGCGATGGTCCAGGGAAACAAATAAAGCGCGGGCTGCAACAGGAACTCGATTCTTTCCTCCCGGCGCCGGAAAGCGCGCCGAATTAGCAGTGTTTGCTATTTGCTGAGGCATTTTTGATGGTAACGGTGCCAACCTTATTGAATCAAGCCGCGCCTTGCCAAGCAAAGTAGCCTTACTGTATCGTGCGATGTTCTCGATAATCGTTTCGAAAATGCTCTTCCAGACATTGCTGAAAGAAGACCGTGTTCCTGTAGAATAGCATCAGAACTTTCCTGTATGACGCGGCTTTAACTTCCCTCGCTGTCCGTGGTTCGAATTTGTTCCAGAAGGAGTAAAACCCTATGTTCTCAAAAGGTGACAAAGCGAAAGATGTGGCAACACCGCGCATTTGCAACGTCGTTTGGCACGATGGCGAATTCATCGCCTGGAACGACGCGCGCGTGCACGTGATGTCTCACGTTCTTCATTACGGTTCAAGCATCTTTGAGGGCATTCGTTGTTATGCGACTAAACAGGGACCGGCAATCTTTCGTTTGAAGGAACACCTGCAGCGGTTTCTTAATTCCGCAAAAATCTATCGGATGGATCACACGTGGAATCTGGATCAACTTTGCGAAGCGTCGGTGGAGTTAGTGCAACGCAGCGGTTTGGAGCAGTGCTACATCCGTCCCATTCTTTTCCGCAGTCTTGATGAGGCGCGGCCCGCTTTTGGAGTTAACCCTTTTCCAAACCCGCTGGCGTGTTACATCGGCGCCTGGGACTGGGGCAAGTATCTTGGTGATGAAGCTATCGAAAAAGGCGTGGATGTTTGCGTCTCGACGTGGAACCGCCTGACGCCAAACTCAATGCCCGCAATGGCCAAGAGTGGCGCTAACTACATGAACTCGCAGTTGATTAAGATGGAAGCCCTGCTCAACGGTTTTGCTGAAGGCATCGCGCTTGACGACCGCGGTTACGTTTCCGAAGGCTCGGGCGAAAACATTTTCGTGGTAACTAATGGCGTGGTATTGACGCCGCCACTATCGTCTTCGATCCTGGCGGGCATCACCCGCGACAGTGTAATTCAGATTTGTCATGAGCTCGGAATTACCGTGAAGGAGCGAAGCATTCAACGCGCCGCGCTTTATGTCGCCGAAGAAGCCTTCTTCTCCGGCACTGCCGCTGAGATCACTCCAATCCGCTCCGTCGATCGCATAACGGTTGGCGCCGGCGGTCGTGGGCCATTGACTGAAAAAATTCAAACCGCGTTCTTCGATATCACCAAAGGTGAACGGACACCTCCGGGCGACTGGCTCACGTATGTGAAAAGGTCGAAACTTTCGCAAGCCAGCGGCAACGGTACACAGCCTGAGACACGCGCGAACATCGGCACCAGCAACCAGACGGCCGAGCCGGTTATGAAATTTCAAGCCGCCGGTCACGGAATCGAGTAGAGCAAGACTCTTCTTAATAGCCTGAGCAGCGAGCGAGGCAACTTGCTCGCTGTTTTGTTTGCGTCTCCTTACAACGCATTCAAATGCGAGCACCCTCCACAACACACCTGCAAACGTGAGCCAAAGCCATCAAGCCTTAAGAATACAAACCTATGACTTGACCCCTCGCGCTACGAAATAAAGAAGACAAGTCATCGTCATTCCTAATATGAGTCCAAAAATTAACAATCCTCCCATCTCCTGAACCATCGCTCGCGTAAAAGCGGAATCCTCTAGCGCTAACCACGTTCCAGTCAGAAGATGAGTCGCCAGTAAAGCAATAGTGATAGTGAGCCTAGTTTGTTTCCGTTGCATTTTAGGAAGGAACTGAAAATAGCTAGCCCACAGAAAAGGACCCAGGAGAAGGGCCGGCCATGCTCCCCAAAACGGAATGAGTGCTATTGGAGGACAGGTTAAAGCCATCGGTGCATAGGTACCGTGGCCGATCCCACCGAGGCCGAATGACCAAATGATCAGGATAAATCCAATGCCGAGACCGAGGAAGAATCTAAGCATGCGGACGTTAATACCTTGTGAAGAGTCAAACTATTTCGCGATCCGCTCTTCGTAAGGATGCATTGCCGTGTCTTTCATCAACCGCACGGTAGTGTCGAATTCATCTAATACGCTTGAGCCCATCAGACAACTAGAGTCGTTTCTTTTGGAGAAGGCTAAGGACAACTCCAAAAATAATGCCATAAACGACCATACCCAGGAGCATAGCGAGAATTGGTACCGCAAACTCACCTTTCTGCCCGGTTAATTCGAATAGCGCTCCGATGAGCACGAAACATGGCCAGTAAAAATATATAGCCAAATCAATAAGCGAACTTGATGAGAATAGAAGCTCGGCTACCAAAGGCTGACGCAGCCCAAAAACTGGACGGCTATGGAAACGGCCACATATTTCACTGAGAGTCTCGTTTATCTACGTCCATAATCTCAAACTGCCCACGGCCTTTGGTGCGCCTTCGGCTTTGCCGCCGGATGTGAGGCGGTGGCTATACGCCGCCGATAGCAACCAAATTTTTCCCGGAGCTATGCCCTTGGTCCGACCTTAGCACAACGGTTATTGTGCCAAGGCAGCACCAAGCGATAGCCCAAGATGTAGGCACGACTACGTTGGGGCATAGCCACCGCCTCACATCCGGCGCCGAACCGAACCTGAGAATCTCAAAAAACTTCGACTAGATAATCGATTGCCGGGGAAATCAAGTTCCCAATAGAGCCAAGAGAAGAAGCAGTCCTATTTGCAATCCGAGAGCAAGAATTGCCTAATTGAAAAACAGCCTCATCGAATGTTCTTTCCCGGCACTTAAAGATTTCTCCTTACGTCAACGACCTGCTGTGCGCTGCTGCAATAATTTGTCAACGAAATAGCCGATGAGGAAGTACTGGGTAACGGCTAATACCAAGCACAGCGATAACCAGAGCAAGTCAGGTCCGCCAAGGGTTGATTCCAACATGCTGGTCAAAAAACAAATGGGATAGGCAAAATAAAGAATAAAATCAAACGGATTTGGGCCATGGCCCCCCGCTCCCATCATTGCGACGCCTACGAACAAAACCAGGACTATCAGAAAGACTATCGGAAGAATGAGTCGAAACTTCACGCATCTTCTCCTTCCAGTTTTTTCTTCTTTGTGCAGTACAGGCCACACTCCGCAACCGCATTGCCTTCACCTGCCAGTAAAACTTCTCCATGGTACATTGAGAAGCTGAATCTTCAATCGCAAATGGGTATCAGTTTCGTTGCCGTAACCTCGGATATCCCGGGGCCCATAACCTATATCTATGAACGCTTCGACTATCTTC
>DATLBQ010000360.1:0-10125 GCA_035526805.1 Pyrinomonadaceae bacterium | reverse complement strand
TTAGCCGCAGATTTACGCGGATGAACGCGGATGAGAACAGATAAGCGAAGACATTCCAAACACCACCATCATTCAAGCAAGAGTTTTTGTGTCGCGTAGCGACAGGGTGAGTTTAGCCCAGCCTTTCAAGCCTGGGACAGTTGTGAGATATACGATCTCGTCGCGTCAGCGACGATTGAGTCATTCTCGCAACGGAGGCCAAATGGCTAACACTTACACGTCTCTTAATTACCACGTTATTTTCTCAACAAAGAATCGCGAGCCTTGGATTACAAAAGATATCGAAGCACGCGTTTGGAGATTCATCGGCGGCATAGCCTGCAACCACGCTATGACGGCGCTGCAGATCGGCGGTGTTGAAGATCACCTTCACGCCTTGGTAACCGCCCCTCCGATATTGGCACCCTCTCAAATTGCCCAGATACTGAAAGGTGAATTATCCAAATGGATTCACGGCGAATTTAATGGGCTCAAGGGGTTCGCCTGGCAAGACGGGTATGGTGCTTTTAGCGTAAGCACGTCGAACATTCCTCAGGTTATTTCTTACATTCAAAATCAGCGCGAACATCATCGGCGCAAGACATTTCAGGAAGAATATTTGGAGTTTTTACAAGCGAGTGGTATCGAATATGATGAGCGATATTTATGGGGATGATTCATACGTCGCTGACGCGACGAAGGTCAATTTGAGGAATGAGCCCAGCCTTGAAAGGCTGGGCTAAACTCATATGGTCGCTATGCGACCGAATCAGAACTTCAAGATGGTATCGAACTGCAAACGAAACGTCGATCGATTCAGCGAGCCGGGGGGCGTCGGCGCAAATGGGCCAAGTAGTCCGTTGAGACGTTGAGTGACGAGCCCGATCACATTAAAAGTCACTCGTGGATCAGCGGTATACGCGAACAGGAAGCGATGGACACGCATGTCCGACTGCTGAGTTATATCAGAAAAATTAAAAGGAGTGAGTACGGCATCCTTTTCAACGCGGAGGAAGGTGTAGCCAAACTGCGTGTCGCCGCGCGCTTTCGAGGAGCCCACCTGAACTTCACCCCAGAAACCTTGATTCTCGTTGTTAGGAAGCAGCAGGTCGGCGTCTCCAGGTCCCGCAGTCACCACGTCGTGCGCCTGTGTATTGGCAACAAAATTCATTAGGAAGGTAACGGGCCAGCGCTTGCTGTGCTTTAACTCGAGACGCGCAAGCATATCAACGAGGTTGTAGCCTGAGGCCAGCCGCCCATCGCGATTCGTCGCGTTATTGCTGGCGTTTGTAAGCCCAAGCCCCGCGTTGCCGGCGACCAACAAGTCGCGGGATATCGCTACCTGAGTAGTAATAGTTTGTGCCGGCGTCGCGCCCGAAGCGGGAATCGTGAACGTCAAAGGAAGCAGCAACTGGCTGCCGAAAACCTGCACGGGTGAAATGAACTGCGTCCCTGAAAAGTAGAGGTCTGACACTGAAAGACTAAGTGCTACCTTCGAGCTGGTCTCGAAACGCGCGCCCACCTGCCCGCCATAGAGCGCAAGGTCGCGGCCACCGCGGCGCGACTGGTCAATGTTCACTGTGCCATTCGCATTTCGAACGAACGCGGAGTTTCGTTCGAGGAAAGGCAACTGCCAGGCGACAAAAGTCAATTCCTTTAAAGCCGACTTCTTGAACGCGCGTGTGTACGACTCGTTAAAGCCCTCTACCATCAAGTCGTTGTCGATGGTCATTTCAGTGAACGTCCAGGGCGGTTCGAATCTCCCCCCCTGAAAACGCAAACCGGCGACGCGTTTCGGCTTATAGGTGATGTAGGCCTGATCGAGTCCAAAAGGCTTACGATTGAAAAAGTCTGTAAGCGTTTGGTTAGTCGAAATATTGTCAGCGAAACTTCCGGTAGCGAAGCGCAACCCCCAGTCGAACTCGTCGTTGATGTTACCGCGCATTTGCAGACGCGCGCGCAGACGCATGCGGTGGCGCGGACTCAGTTCATTGCCAAGCAGCGCAGGATTGTCGCCGTTTGCCACAATGTTTTGCTGCCCGAAGATCGATTCTGAACGCAGTCGGATGTCGCCGCTGAATTTGATCGCGCCGATTTCCGATACACGCGTCTCAACTTTTTTCAGCCGATCTTCGATCGCGATAGATTGCGCACGCGGCGTCGAGGGCTCGACGCCGGTGGATGCAGTTGTGCTTGCGGTTGTTAACGCCGGCGGTTGATCGCTGGTCTTACTAACGAGCAAACGAATCGTCTCTTGCTGCTCCGCGATTGTTTGTTGCAACTGGTTCAGCCGTTCATTCTGTTGCTGCAGCATCTGCTCGAGAGCATTCAGTTTTTCTTCAGTAGTCGCGGGTTTTGGGTTGCCTGATGTTACGTCCGCTGGTTTCTTCAGCGGCGTCTCACGCAACGAATCATGTCCTCCCGCGGAATTTGATACGCCTTGCGCACTGACGAACTTACCGCAGAACACAAAAAGCGAAAAAGCGAGAAGAAACATTACGACAGATTCCCTGCCGCCACTCTGATTGGATTTCGTCAACATGGTTCGTCGTCCTTTGTGGAGAGATTTGCCTGAAGAATCACACCGGGAACTCCCGAGAATCGGACCTCGGTCTTAAGGTGAAGTGAACGTCAACTTAAATCAATGTTAACTGAAAGAATAATGGTACGGCGTGCGCAATGTGGAGCTCGCACAAGGGCATGCGGCTCTGCCGACCTCCGTGCGGAAAGGCTGTGCCTTTCCGCACCGTTTCAATCGGTTTGAGGCTATGCCTCGGTTGCTGAGGCGCAGCCTTATGTCGAGCGAGTTCGCTACGGTAAGGCAGAGCCTTACCGCACGGAAGGCGGCTGAGCCGCATGACACTCAGTCCAGCAGCACGCGAGTTTGCAACGCTTCCGCGCGTTCAATGGCGGACAGCAAGCGCAGGAACTGAGAATAATTCCTGCTGCGTATCATGAGACGCTCAAGTTCGGACTGGCTGAGGTCATTGCGCAGGATCAGGTCGAGAAAGTCGTAATAATCGGCGGTAGCCTGGGGCGGAAGCTCGCGAACGTAAGTGGTCTGGTCATTATCTTCGGAACGAAATCCGGCGAGTACATCGAAGACGTTGTCGGTGGTCAGTCGCGCGGCTTCTCGCGATAAACGAATCGGTACACGAAGTTCAAAAAAGCGTAAACCTTCCAGAGTGGTAACTCGTCGCAGTTCTTTGGTCGCTTCGCCGTCAAAAGGTGACTCGGCATCGACCAGAATGCGCAAGAGCCGCGGTTGATCTTCGGTCTCGACAGTGTCGAGGGTCAGTTGGATGCGATCAGCGAGGAACTTCTCAAACTGCGCTTCGATTGGATAGGTGACTCGTCCGAGGCAGCCAACGGCCTCGCCTTCGCCGGCGGTGCCATCATTGCCCTCCGGCAAACATGCCGGGCAGTTCAAACAGATTGCAGTCTCGGCCTGCATCAGTTCAATTTCTTCGCGGGCGTTTTCCACCCACTCGAGCTTTTCCTGCGAGGGCGCGCCAGTATCGCCCGTCGTCAGGCGCGCGTGCATATTGCTCAGGCGTCCCCACTCGCGCAAATGCTTTTCTGAGTAGCGGGCGCGTAGCGCGCAAGGATATTGAACTGCAAACTCCAGTGACATTGTTTCTGATTATCAATCGCTGAACGCAACGGGGCAAGCACAGCAAGGCGGTCTGACTGCTCACTGCCAACTGCTCACTGCTCACTGTCTGTGATAAGCTTTGCCATTCCCAAAACCTCTTCTGAGGGTCCCGTGTATATTCCAGGAAACAGCAATACGAGGTCGCACGCCAATGGCAATTAGTCAGGACTTATTGGAAATACTCGCCTGTCCGGCTTGCAAGGCGAAGGTTGAATTGAAGGCCGATGGCAGTGCCTTGAAATGCGTCGAATGCCGGCGCGTTTATCCTATCCGCGAAGATATCCCGGTGATGCTCATTGATGAAGCAATTATAGAGAACGAGAGCAAAGCCGATCCCCAGGAACGAACTTGAACAGTCTGCGCGACATCGTCGAAACGTCTCCAAAGTTGCGTGCGCTCCGGATGCAAAGTTTGCGCGGCGAAGCTTCACCGCAGCCGCTCGGCCCGGCAAGATGGGACTGGCAAGCCGTAAAGCGCATTTTGATTGTGCGTCTGCGTTCAATCGGCGATACGGTGCTCGCAACGCCTTCCCTGTGCGCGCTAAAAAGATTTGTGCCGCACGCCCGCGTGGATATTCTGCTGGAAGATTGGGTAGCCCCAGTGCTTAATGGATTTCCACACGTGGACCATGTCATTACCCTGGAACGGAAAAGCGCTTCGTCGCGCGCGCGCGTGGCGCGACAACTGCGCGCTAATTGCTACGACGTCGTTTACAACCTGCACGGTGGCACAACCGCTACTTTGCTGACCCGCGCAACGGGCGCAAAGCATCGTATCGGTTACAGGACGTATCAATACGCGCGGCTGCACAACGAGCTCTCGCCCGCTTCTTCAGTCCTTTGGGGGCGAGAAAAGACACACTCGGTTGAACAACAACTCGCGCTGCTCGGATGGACGGGCGTACCAGTCAGCGATCGGCCTCCCACCCAACTGGCGGTGACTGCTGAGGCTGCGGCAACCATAACGACACGGTTAAAAGCTGCAGGTTTTCAACGTGGCAGTTTAGATAGACCGTTTGCAGTAATCCATCCGGCGGCTGCATTTGCCACTAAGCAGTGGGCGGCAGAGAGGTTTGGACGGTTGGCCGAGCATCTGATAAGCCAGGGTCTGCCGGCGATCGCCATAATTACACCGAACGAAAAATCAATTATTGATGATATGAACCGTGACGCTGCGACACCGGTACCAGCTTTCACGGATTTATCTTTGCCGGAGATCACGGCACTACTCGCTCGCGCACGCTTATTCATCGGAAACGACAGCGGCATCGCGCACATTGCGGCCGCAGTAGCGGCGCCGTCTGTTGTCATCTTTGGATCTTCAAATACCGCTCACTGGCGACCGTGGGCCAGCGCCGCATCCGAGATTGTTTTCGAAGAGTTGGAATGCCAACCGTGCCACGGCTATTTCTGTGAAAAGTTTGCCGAGCCCGAATGCATCAAGCGCGTTCCGGTTGAACGAGTGGTCGCAGCGGCCGAACGTGTGCTGCGAGAGAGTGTGCCGAATATTTCATAACTGGGATCAGCGGATCTGATCTCCTAGTGTAAGTCGGAGCGGTGCAAGCCGGCCTTCCCGACCATGAGCTAACCGGAGTTTCGTGATTATCCGATCGGGTGGCTTCAAGGTGAAGCCTGTTTAACCAGACTGATAACCTCTCAGGTTGGGAAGGCGGGCTTGCCCCCGCTCTTAGGTATTGATGACTCAATTAACCAAACAGCGGGCCGGGGAATTGATTCAGGCGATGAGCGATCGCAAGATAGTTGTGCTTGGCGACGTAATGCTTGACGAGTTTGTTTGGGGCGACGTCACCCGAATTTCTCCCGAAGCGCCGGTGCCGGTGGTTGATATTAGGCGTGAGTCTGTGCACCTGGGTGGCGCGGCGAATGTCGTGGCTAACGTGGTGGCGCTCGGCGCGAAGGCATGTGTTGTTGGCATTGTCGGAAACGACTCAGCCGGAGAACGCTTGCGCGCCGGCCTTAAGGAAGCCAGCACTTTACAGAATGACGATTATTTGATTATTGACGAGAGCCGGCCATCGACAACGAAAACGCGGATCATCGCACACAATCAATTGGTAGTGCGCGCCGATCGCGAGCAACGCGGCGCCGTCAATGGTCCTATCGAGGGCCGTATTGTCGAGATATTGAAGCAAGCGATCAAAGATGCCGACGCGTTTGTGGTTTCGGATTACGATAAAGGAGTCGTCACGGCGCGCATTCTCGGCCAGATCCTGCCGCTGGCCCATGCGCGTATTCCTGTACTTATTGATCCCAAGATTCGAAATTTTCTTCACTACCGGCCGGCGACGCTAATCACGCCAAACCATTATGAAGCGCTGAAGATGTCTGCTCTCGAAGCCGACTCGGATGATGGTTTGCATCAAGCGGCACGGGTAATAAAAGAAAAACTGAGTTGCGATGCGGTGCTAATAACGCGTGGCGATCGCGGAATAATGCTGCTGGAAGGCGATAATGATCCGGTGTTTGTAGGAACCGCCGCTCGCGAAGTTTATGATGTCACCGGCGCCGGCGACACAGTTATCGCCACGCTTGCTGCGGCCCTGGCGAGTGGCGCGAAGATGCTCGAAGCCGCGAATTTGGCGAATCACGCCGCTGGTATCGTTGTCGGCAAACTGGGAACCGCAACGGTCAGCGGCGAGGAATTGTTGGCAACTTTTGTTTGATATTGAGGACCTGACTCAGCATGGAACGTTGATCCGGGCGAGGTTTGTGAACGCAGTGTCGTCGAGCCTTTCAGTAAGAGCGGAGCCAAGCCCGCCTTCCTGACCCTAGACTTTCAAAGTTTCCGGATTTTCAGATCTGCAAGCCTTTCGATCCAAACTATCAGCTGAACTCTGAAAGTCTCAGGGTCAGGAGGGTGGCCCCCGCTGGTTTTTTGATCAAATAGATTGTCGCGCTACAAAGAAATCATGATTGGGAAATCTCTACGCAACTATAAGATTCTCGAAAAGATCGGTGTCGGTGGACAGGGCACCGTTTACAAAGCTACTGACGGCAAGCTTGGCCGCACGGTAGTGGTGAAAGTTCTGCCGGCGGAGCTGACTGCAAGAGAAGCGAACCTGCGGCGTTTTGAACGCGAAGCAAGGCTCGCATCTTCACTCGACCATCCAAACATCTGCACCATCTTTGATCTCGACGAAGCTGAAGGACATCACTTTATCGCCATGCAATACGTTGAAGGGCGCAACGTGCGGCAGTTGGTGAATGGGCATCCGCTGGAATTGAAAAGCACGCTGCTAATCGCGATCCAGGTTGCCGATGCGCTGGCGGCGGCGCATGCGCGCGACATTATCCATCGCGACATTAAGTCGGGAAATGTGATGGTCACTCCTTCCGGTCAGGTAAAAATTCTCGATTTTGGATTGGCAAAGTTGCTCGACGATCGCGACGATAGTTCAAAGTCCACAATTCATCGTACTGATCTAACCGAGGTGGGCGTTCCTTATGGCACTGCCACTTACGCGGCGCCCGAGCAAGCGCGCGGCGATCGTGTTGACAAACGTGCTGACATTTTTTCCACTGGCGTGTTGCTCTACGAAATGCTCACAGGTACCTGGCCGTTTCGCGGCAAGACGACCATCGACGTGCGGCATGCTGTGCTCCACGATGCACCGGTGCCGCTTAGCGAACTGCGCAAGGAGCCGATTCCTGCGCGGCTGCAACAAATACTGGATCGCTGTTTAGCCAAGGAGCCGCGCGACCGTTATCAAAAGATGGAAGAACTGCGCGACGATCTTCGCGACGTGTTGCGTGAAGTTTCATCTTCGGAAACCACAGGTCAGCCGTTTACGAGCGTCATGCCGGAACCAGCGCGCCACCTCTCGGGCGCAAGTCCCGTATCGAGAGCGATGAGATGGCTCAAGGGAAAGGGCAGAGCGGATTCAACCTCGGCGCCGGGCATGGGGACGCCAACCAAGCCGACGATTCACGAGACGCCCTTTACCACCATTGCAGATCCGACGAAGAAGAGTTTGGCCATCCTTTGTTTCCGCAACTTGAGCAACGATCCGGCTTCGAGCTTTTATGAATTTTCACTTGCCGATGCCGTGATCACTGAGCTCGCGCGCGTGCGTTCGCTGGTGGTGCGGCCCTCGTCGGTGATCGCGAAATACCAGGGCGGGCAGATGGATCCCCGCGATATCGGTAATGAACTGCACGTCAATGCAGTGTTGACGGCGGGCTTCATTCACGCCGGCGGCCGCTTTCGCGTTACCGCGCAACTGCTGGACGTTGGCTCAGGCGATATTCTTTGGAGCGACCGGATTGACACCTCGACTGAAGACATCATCGCGGTGCAGGATGAGATCGCGCAGCGGATAGTAGAGGGTCTGCGGCTGGAATTAAGCCCGGCCGAGCAGGATGGAATAGCGAAACCTGCGACGCAAAATCCGGCAGCTTACGAACAATACCTGCGCGGGCGCGATCTCTTTGCGCGTTTTATTTTCCGTACTGTCGCTCAGGAAGATTGTGATGCCGCTATCGAACATTTCCAGAGAGCAATCGAACTCGATCCGAACTTTGCGCTGGCGCTGGATGGCCTGGGCGCTTCTTACGTGAATCGGGTTTTCAAGGGGTTCGGCGGTGCTGAAGACTATGAACGAGCTGAGCAGGCTTTCGCCAAGGCGCTGGCAATCGATCCGAAATTAGTTGAAGCGCGCATGCTGATGGTCTTCGTTTATCTCTGGCGAGGTGAAAAACAAAAAGCTCGCGAGGAAGTTGCGCGCGCGCGCAGTGAAGCGCCGGACGAACCAGTTGTTCATTTCGTTAAAGCCACGCTGCACCGGCTCGACGGTGAATATGGCCGCGCCTTGCGCAGCTATGATCGACTAATGCGCCTCGATCCTGCGGCACACGTGGTGGCCAGTTACAACCGCGCGCTGGTTTATATGTACATGGGAAATTTTGAAGAGACCAACAAGCAATTAGACCAGGCCGGCGATCCGGGTAATCCGTTGGTGAAGACACTGCGGGCCGTCACCTTGTACTACACCGGCCAAACGGATGCCGCTGCCGAGTTGATGAAAGAGGTCGTTGCAGACCATCCAAATATGCACGGCATCCGGCCGTTCATGGCAATGTTTTTGAGCGCGCAGGGGAAACATGAAGAAGCGCGTGCGCAACTAACCAGCTCTGTCATAAGAAACGCCGAGGTCGATGCTGACATTGCGTATTCCGTCGCATCTGTTTACGCGCTGGAAGGAATGCGCGCGGAGGCCATCGAGTGGCTGGGACGTTCGATCGCTCTAGGCAATGAAAACCAGCTCTGCTTTGAAAGCGATCCAAACTGGGCCGCTCTCAAGAACGATGAGCAGTTTCAAAGTTTGATGGCGACAGTTCACGCGGCGCACGTCGCGCGGGGAGCCAAGCCTGCAGATGGCTAGAGCAGCCCTGGCAATGTCTTAATTTGATTTCGTGTCCGTTTTCCAGCAGACAAATCCGAACCACGAAGTCACACGAACGCTTCGAAAAAATAAACTGTGAATGTTTCGTGTGTTTTGGTGGTATTGCCTGTTGTCGCGTTAGGCGCAATGGAGTATGGCCGCGCGTTTCTCAAATCAAGTCACTACCTGGTGACTTCACTTATTTATACGCATAAATTTCACGGTTGAAATCAGGCCTTAAATCGAAAATCAACAGAACATGCTTAAGAACTATCGCGCATCCGCCGCAATTCTCAGTTTCCTTCTGCTGTTCTCTCTCCTCCAAACGGCCCTGCCGATCGGGGCGCAGCAGCAACCGCAACGTGAACGGCGAGTCGCACAACCCGCGAACGCGAAACCAACCGCGACTCCGACCCCGGTGCCCACGGTCTCACCCGCCGCGACCCCCACTGTTACTACGGTCGTTCCTTCGTCTTCGCCTTCGCCAACTCCTGACGAGATTCGAACCAGAGCGGCGTCGACTACGCAAACGCTGGCTGAGCTGCAGTCTCGCATTTCCCAGGTTTTGCAAAAGCCGGAGCTGGCTCCCGCGATGATCGGGATCAAAGTTACCTCGCTCGACACGGGCCGCGTGATTTTTGAGGAGAACGCCAACAAGCTGCTGCGTCCCGCTTCTAACATGAAGCTTTACACGGTCGCGGCGGCGCTCGATCGGTTATCGCCTGACTTTCGTTTTGTTACTTCTGTCTACGCGCTCGCCAAGCCTGATACAGCCGGCGTGGTCCACGGCGACGTTACAATCTATGGACGCGGCGATCCTTCGATCGCGGCGCGCTTCAATAACGGCAACTACTTCAAAGGTATTGACGATCTGGCTGCGCGCATTGTTGCATCGGGCGTGAAGCGCGTCGAGGGCGACCTGGTAGGTGATGAAACATATTTCATCGGTCCGCAATATGGCGCCGGTTGGGAATGGGAGGACCTGCAGTGGTGGTATGGTGCGGAGGTTAGCTCGCTCACGGTTAACGATAATGCGCTTGATTTGTCGATTAAGCCGGGCGCGCAAGTTGGCGCACCGGCCGTTGTCACG
>DATLBQ010000359.1:0-9561 GCA_035526805.1 Pyrinomonadaceae bacterium | reverse complement strand
TCACATTGTAGAGTGCGCTTCCCTGAATCGGGCGCCCGGGGCCAAAGCCTCCCTGCAGCGGCACGTCGATCGTTATTACGTTACCGACGATGCTGCCCGCTCCTGGAAGCAAGACCACTTCGTTCGGATATTGAAGCACCTTGCAATTCTCCGGCGTTGTGTTTGTGCAGCCGCTGCCCGGCACGCCATTGTTGTTCGAACTACCGCTGCCGGCGAAGAATGTTGGTGCCCCGCCTCCAACTGATTCGGCCCCGACGTAGAAGATCCGATATGACTCCTCGCCTTCGTCTCCTCTCGATAAGGCCTGGAAACGCGTGAACCAGAACGAGCTAGTCTTGCCGGTCGGAGGTAAAAGAGTCATTAGGTTATTCAATGTCATTTGCACGCGCAGGGTTGCCGGATTCGGTTGGCTTAGACGCAGTTGCGTGAAATCAAACTGCGGCACATTCCCGCCTGTGCCGGCAGGTGAATAGTGTGGCGACTGCGCATCGCCAGTTGGATCGCTGACCGGGTTTGACGGAACCGCCCTGTTGACTGTGACTCCGGTCGCGCTTGGTCCGGCGATTTGGCGTACCTCAGAGAGGTGCGCGCCATGATGTTGACTGGTCGTATCATTGAAGACGAACCGCATCGCGCCGTCAGTGCGATCCAGAAACACTGCAAAGTAATCGGCCATGGTGCGGTCGCCGTTAGAGCTTGTGCAGCCGATCCCGCCCGTACAGATCTGACCGTAATGCATCGGCTGATCGGTGAATCGCTGCTGAGCATAAGTTGGCGTGGGGCTGGTAGCGCCGGTGATCAGCGATACGTAGCCGTACCATTTGAACTCCGTCGCGGCCTGGCGGTTGTTGTACCACGACGGCATAAAATCGCTATCCCGGTTCGATGGGCTTCCATACCACGCGACTACGATTTTTCCTGCAGCGCCCGCCTGAAGCCAGGGCATAACATTCGAGTTCGCGTCGTTACCGTTCACCTGTAATGGTGGGGTCCAGTTTTCCCCCTGATCAACTGATGCGGAGTAGTAGACGTTGTTGTCGATGGTATCTACCCACGCAACGTAGACGTTCCCAACCGCGTCGGTGGCTACGACTGGAAATAGATCGTCAACGCCGCCGAGACCGGGCGAGACCGGAAGTTGAACATTGTGGTACTCGATCCCGGTGCGCTGACCGGGATCAACATGCCCGATCGTCAACTCGACGTGATTGTCAGCTGAGCACGGGTAGTAGAGATTGCGTTTGACCGGATCGAAACGCAGCTGGCCGCATCGCGGTTGCTCCGAAAGCGGATTGACTATATCAGCAGACGAGTTTACGTAAACGAAACCGCCCACCGGATCCAGCGGGCCCGTCGAACCGGGCGTGGAGTAGATGTAAGTTCCGAGCTCCTGGCGAAAGCCGAGAAAGATTGTGTTATCGCTCGCAGCGGCCGTAAGCCCGTTGTCAACCGTGAACCACTGCCGATCGACACCTGTTGTTTGGACGCAGGCGGTGTTTCGGCGCCAGTTGTTGCCGTCGTCGTTACTGACCGCGCAATCGAGGTTAATGAGCGACTCAAGATCGTTGTAGTAGGCGAAGCCCTGATCGTCTGTGATTATGTCTGTATCGCCGCCCCCGGGACCGGCGTCAGGTCGCAGGCCGATGGGGCTGATGATGTTGAACTGGTTACCTCCGTCAGTCGACCTGTGAATGAATGATTGCTGAGTGGAAACACCCCAGGGGCCGGTTTCCCAATAGTTATTGTTTTTGTCGAGCCAGTTTAGCGGCTCGCCCTCAGTCCGCTGGGCGTCAATCACCGTCGCCGGTGGCGAGAAGGCGAGGCCGCCCGTGGAACGCGGCGGATTCGTTCCCGATCCAGCTTGTGAAACGAAGGTAGCGGTTGCACTGTAATCCGAAGCGATCACCAGGAACGGAACCACCCTAACTTCATACGGACCCTGGTCGAGGTTCGCATCGTCTACGAAGGCGCGCTCCGAGGTTGTCCCGCTTGACGCTGACTGGCCGACGAGCTGTCCGGTGTTGTCGTAGATGTACAGGTCAAAGTCATTGTCGGCACTGGCCCAGGTGATCTGAATGTCTGCGCCGCCATGATTCGTCGCCCAATAAGAAGCCGGTACGTTAACGGTGAGTGAAAAGTGGTCGCAACTGAGATTACCCGGATCCGGTGACGCACAGGCTTCGGGAACGGCCGTCGAGGCTGCGGCATAAAACATTCCCTGCCAACTAAACGATGAGCCGGGTGGCGGCCCAATAGTTCCCGCTGTCGGTGTGGCCGCCTCCGATGGCGCCGGCACCGTAATCGCCATCAATAGCAGTGCGGCAAGCACTAACGAGCTGATCAAACTCGCTAGCGCGATGCTCGGCAGCTGCGAAAGCGAAGTGTAACTTGTTTTCTTTTGGATCCCTCTTTTCATTGCAACCTCTCCTTTCGACAGCGACGATGTAATCAGCGCAGGGGATTCAGTGTTCCGCTAAAAATCCTAAGTTGACAGGTATCAGTTTATTGAGGCCCCTTGAGAAAATCTTGAGAAATCCTTGAGCGGCCTGGCGACAAGGACTGCGAATGTTGAGTCATTGTTGCGGTCAAAATATTTTCCCGTGATGAGGGGTTATTTGCATCGTCAACTAGTCGGTCTTACAATGCAGATGTTCAGTTGACACGGCAGCTTTCGGGGGAGCCCCGGTCTCGCAAGGGATCTGGGCTGAGAGTCCCGCGAATTCGGATCGATGATTGCGGACTTCGGATCTTTAGACGTTCCTGGAATCCGCAATCCTAATTCCGCCATCCGCAATGGGAGACCCCTTGAACCTGATACGGTTAGCACCGTCGAAGGGAGAAACAGTTTCTTATGACCGTTCCATCCTTTTGATCTGGGTGGAGCGGTTTTTTTGTTTTGGTCTTAAATCTTTGTACTTGGTCTTTACTTTGACAACTAACCTGTTCGATTTGCACGAGGAGTTCCAATGAGTGCCGCAATAAAACCAGCTGATAAGGAAATGGCCCCGGTTAATAACGATAAGTCGCTGCCCAATTCGCAGCGCATCTACATTGACGGAAAACAGCCGGGCGTACGCGTTCCGTTTCGCGAAATCTCGCAAAATCAAACGCGAAACTTTAATAACACGCTGGAAAACAACGAGCCCGTTCGCGTCTACGACACGAGTGGACCATGGGGCGACCCTTCGGTGTCTGCTGATGTGCGTGAGGGCTTGCCGTCGTTGCGCCGGCATTGGATTCTGTCGCGCGGTGACGTGGAGGAGTATGAAGGCCGCGAGTTGAAACCGATCGATGATGGCTACCTCACGTTTGACGCAGCCAATCAGGCACGCCACAAAGAGAAAGGTCGGTTAGAGGATTTCCCTGCGTTGAAACGTACGCCGCTGCGGGCAAAGGCGGGTCGATGCGTGACACAGATGCATTATGCGCGGCAGGGCATAATTACTCCCGAGATGGAATTCATCGCCATAAGAGAGAACTTGGGACTGGAGCGCAGCCATCTTGCCTGCAGCGATCGGGACTCACTACTCCACCAACACCGCGGGCAATCTTTCGGCGCCGCAATCCCCGCATACGTCACGCCCGAATTCGTGCGCGATGAAGTCGCGCGCGGACGCGCCATCATTCCTGCGAACGTCAATCACCCCGAAAGCGAGCCGATGATTATCGGTCGCAACTTCCTGGTAAAGATCAACGCCAACATCGGTAACTCCGCCGTTCTATCGTCTATAGACGATGAAGTTGAAAAGATGCGCTGGTCGATCAAGTGCGGCTCCGACACGGTGATGGATCTTTCTACGGGCAAGAACATCCATGCCACCCGCGAATGGATCATACGCAACTCACCGGTGCCCATCGGCACGGTGCCGATTTACCAGGCGCTGGAAAAGGTCGGGGGCAAAGCTGAAGACTTAACCTGGGAGATATTCCGCGACACGCTGATCGAGCAGGCGGAGCAGGGCGTCGACTATTTCACGATTCATGCGGGCGTGCGGCTTCCATATATTCCGCTCACCGCGCGGCGCACGACGGGTATTGTCAGCCGCGGCGGTTCCATTATGGCCAAGTGGTGTCTGGCGCATCACGAAGAAAGTTTTCTCTACACGCGCTTTAGCGAAATCTGCGAAATCATGACCGTCTATGACGCTTCGTTCAGCCTCGGCGACGGGTTGCGTCCCGGCTCAATTGCCGACGCGAATGACGAAGCGCAGTTTGCAGAACTGGAAACGCTTGGTGAGCTGACGACGATCGCCTGGGAGTACGATTGTCAGGTGATGATTGAAGGTCCGGGTCATGTGCCTATGCACCTGATCAAAGAGAATATGGACAAGCAACTCGAGACTTGCCAGGAAGCGCCGTTCTACACGCTCGGCCCCCTGACCACCGACATCGCGCCCGGCTACGATCACATCACTTCGGCAATCGGCGCGGCGATGATTGGCTGGTACGGAACCGCGATGCTCTGCTACGTCACGCCGAAAGAACATCTCGGCCTGCCGAATAAAAAAGACGTGAAAGACGGCGTCATCGCTTACAAGGTCGCCGCCCACGCTGCCGACCTCGCCAAGGGCCATCCCGGCGCGCAGTATCGCGACAACGCCTTATCAAAAGCGCGTTTCGAATTCCGTTGGGAAGATCAGTTCAACCTTTCGCTCGACCCGGAAGTCGCGCGCGAGTATCACGACGAGACGCTGCCGCAGGAAGGCGCGAAGCTCGCGCACTTCTGTTCGATGTGTGGCCCGCATTTCTGCTCCATGAAGATCACGCAAGACGTGCGCGAATACGCCGCGCAAAAAGAAATCGATGAGCAAGCGGCGTTAGGCGCAGGAATGAAGGAGAAGGCGGAGGAATTCGTCGCAGCAGGGGCGGAGATTTATCAGACAACAAAGACTTAGACAGGATTTACATAATTAACAAGATATCCAAGGCAGCAGGAATTCAGAAATTGGCCCTCACCTCCTACGCGGATTTGGAAAAGATCACTCACTTTCGACTTTTTCAAACCTTCCTATACTAAATAGTCGACTGGATGTTATTAGTTAGGCAATACTTCCCCAATCTTTAGAATTGCTTAGTTAAACCAAGGACCCACTCTATGAAGAAACAACTCACACGCGGTGCCGGCGTCATGTCGTTGGCCGCAACCCTAATTCTTGGCGTTATGCTGGTTTGCTCTCAGACGAGCGACAACGTCAAAGCTCAAACCGGTCAGACCCCGGACACGCAAACGACAACGAGCCAAAGCGACAAGCCTTTTGATCAGGCGCAGGCGCTCGCGGATCTCAGAAAGGCGATTGCCGGCCAGGAGGACAAGCCCGCTGGAGAAGTCTTCAAAAACATACAAATGCTCAAAGCAATGCCGGCCGCGCGTCTCTTAAGAGTAATGGAGTTGGGATACGCGAAGTCTTTGGGTGTCAATTGCACTCATTGCCATGTCGCCGGCCAGTGGGAGAAAGAAGACAAACCAACGAAGCAAATAGCGCGCGACATGGCGGCGATGGCGGCAAACATTAACACCGAGCAGTTGAAGAAGATCAAAAACCTGAAGAGCGCGGAACCGGTGATTAATTGCACGACGTGTCATCGCGGCCAAACAAAACCGGCGCTCAATCTACCAGGTTAGCGGACTGGCAAAACTTGAAGGTGTGATTCCAGAAGCCTGGGATAGAAAGTCTCAGCTGGTACGGCACCTCGGACTGCCGAACAAGAAGGACGTGAAAGACCGCGTCATTGGTTACAAGATCGGCGCACGCCACCGACCTTGCCAAGGGAAGATCAATTCAAGCTCTAGCTCGATCCGGTGAGAAGCTGCCGCAGGAAGGCGCCAAGCTCGCGCACTTCTGCTCCATGTGCGGCCCACATTTCTGCTCCATGAAGATCACGCAGGACGTCCGCGAATAAGCCGCGCAAAAACAGATCGATGAACAAACGGCACTGGGTGTCGGGTTGAAAGAAAAAGCTGAAGAGTTTGTCGCGGTGGGTGCAGAGATTTATCAGACCACAACTACCTAGACAGGATTAACAGGATTAACAAGATACCTAAGACCGAGCAGCAATTCAGTACTCGTTCACACATTCACTTCTCTGATGCAAAACTTCTAGTATGGTCCCTCGGATTCGTCAGTGAGCCCTACGCTGTAATTCCATGCTTCCGTGTCATATCTTGTTCATCCTGTAAATCCTGTCTATGGTGTTTTTGTCGGAGGTGTCATGAAAGACGATGACCTCACGCAGAAGATTATCGGTTGTGCTTACAAGGTCCACAACACACTTGGTCCCGGCTTTCTTGAGAAGGTCTATGAAAACGCACTTCGAATCGAACTTGAGAAACTAGGACTGGAAGTCAAACAGCAGGAGCCGATCAATGTGACCTATGACTGTCAAGTTGTCGGGGAGTACTACGCTGATCTGTGGGTAGATGAACGCGTGGTAATCGAACTTAAGGCTGCGCAGACGCTGGTTAAGCAGCACGAAGCTCAATTAGTCAACTACCTAGCCGCCACCGGCATCGATTGTGGCCTCTTGCTAAACTTCGGTCCTTCAGTTCAGGTGAAGCGTAAGTTTCGTGAATACAAGCCGAAAGAGTCACTGATACATTCCATACATTCCATCCTGTAAATCTTGTAAATCCTGTCATCCGTGCTTTCTCGATGTGCGCCCCACACTTCTGCTCAATGAAGATCACCCAGGACGTAGGTGACTCTCGATAAGTCGCCACCTGTGTAACGCTGCGAATTATGTTTCTGTTGCGCAGTCATAAGCTCTGTTATATGGTTGCGCAACTGGCACCGAAGTGAGGCACTAGAAGCAGCATCCGTCGTGGATACCTCAGACAAAGCATGAACAGCATCAAGTGCATAGAGTGTGGATTGGTTAACTTCGCATCCGCTACGGAGTGCAAGCGCTGTCACGTCAAATTTCATAGGCCAGAGGACATCGCTAACGCAGTAGCTGAATTTAGCGAGACCGCAGAGAATAGCGAAGTCCCTACCGAGCCGTTTGAGAATGGCCAATCACAAGTCCGTCTGGCTCCATTGCCTGAGTATTTCGACGCTGAACCCGGTAAGAGCTTGAACACATCCAGTCAGTGTGTCGCGGAGGACTGCGGAAATCTGGCACCGAGTCTTTGCGACAATGAACCGAGTCTTGCGGCGATGACCGTTTTTAGGGCGCCCGATGATTAGGCTGGACACGATCAAACTCATTCTCACCGTTATCAGCGGAATTTGCTGGACTATTGTTTATATAGAAAGCATTCGAATCGGATTTCGCGACAAGTCATACGCGATCCCCTTCTTTGCCCTCGCGCTCAACATTACCTGGGAATTGCTTTACACGATTTTTGGTTTCCGTACGGAAGGCCTCTCCACGCAGAACGTCTTCAACGCTATCTGGTTCACATTTGACATCGGCATCCTCTACACCTATTTCAAGTTTGGAAGGAAATACTTTACGCAGCCGTCAATTGAGACCTCGGCCGCTACCGCGGTCGCTTCCGAGAGGACATTCATTGGCTGGAGTTTGCTCGTGCTCCTCACCGCTTTCGGCATTGAATATTCGTTCATCAGAGAATTCGGCGTAGCGCACGGCGCGGGATACTCAGCGTTTTTACAAAACCTGCTGATGTCGATCCTGTTCATTGCGATGTTAGTAAGACGCGGCAACCGTGAAGGACAAAGTCTGACGATTGCAATCAGCAAGTGGATAGGTACTCTGGCTCCGACGATTCTTTTTGGCGTCCTGGGTGAAGGGGGTTTCCCCCATGGCAGTATTCTAATTCTGACCGCCGGAATCTTTTGTTCCGTGTTCGATCTCATGTATGTGCGATTGCTCTGGAAGTGGAAGTAACACAACTCGCCTTTGTTGAATGCGGCGGCTTTGACGCACGTTTGCAAGCGAAAAGTGTTGACAGGTCGGAGCTCTCGACTCTTATCGATCGCTTACCCCGCATAGAGTTGCGGAAGCAGCAGACCCAGGCAACAAGGCCCGCCTTTGAACCGTGCCTGCTCTACTTGAGTTCGGCGTTTAGAATATTAGCGAGTCGCGCCCCCGCCAGGGCGACACGTTTCCTTGCTAAAGTCCGTGCGGCCTTGCGATAGGATGAAGTTATCGTAAATGTCCCGGCCCCAACGCCGATCGGAGGGTTTTTGTAAGTCAAACTCTTGGCATCGGCGAAACCGTCATTTATCCAGTCTGAGGCGTCCAGGTTGTTGGCCTGTGCGGCAGGAGCTGCGGCCAGATTCTGTCCTACAGTAATCGCGACGGCTGGCGCTCTGCTTGTACCCAACAACCCATCCCAAAACCCGTGCAACTTTTTCGTGATGATGCCGTCACGGACCGTTACCAGGTTACCGCCATCATCGCCATGAGGCTGTCCATGGATAAACCGCGCGGTGCAATGCAATGGTTGGTGCACGTCTCCCACCAAGTGGAGCAGCCACATCAGATCATACGACTTCAATTCGTCTGGACTATCCGAGGCCAGGACCGCACGAAAGGCAGCTATCTGCGTCTCGGCGTTCGGCGCCGGCGGATCTTCCAATGGAGTGCCGTCAGGTGAAAACGGTTTGTCGATGAAGTGCCAATACTTGTGCATCGCTGTATCTGAATAGCCAATATTCCTGTCAGCCGTACCGTCATCCGGAGGTTTATTTCCGTTCGCCGGTCCATCAGCATGGTGCAGGCCATCGCCTTTTATCTCATCGGGCCAGGTGGCCGCGATCATAAAGAGCATCATTCGTTTTTTGGCAGCCGAAGTTCCGGCAGGAATCCTTGAAGACCAGGCATTGAAGCTCGGGTTTAAGCGGACGAGAGCATTTACCCGGGCGCGGGCCTGTGGAGTAAGTTTCCGGTACGCTATGAACGCGACGGCCATATGTCCGGTGTCACTCCATCCGTATGAAGTTACACTGGTGACAAAAACCAATAACAAGGCTATCGCCGTGAGTCGGGAGAGTTTTTTCATTTGGTCACCTCACTAGTAAATGACAGAATTGAGGAAAGTATTTCCAGCGGATCTTTCCAAGAGAGACGCGGGTGTCGAATAAATACGCGTGTTCAAGGCATTAATCAAGTGGTGGGTGAGATCTTTGAGCCTTAAGTCGCGAGCACGATAAGAACTGGACCGCATACTGGCAGAAATTGAAGTGGCTGCATAACTTGGTGACTAATTATCGGGCAGCCCCAAAATCCGGTTTATTGAAAAGGGACCAGGACCATGGACCTTCATAGCATCGGTAAGATCACGTTACGTTCGAGCGATTTCGCTCGCACTGAGCGTTTCTACCATGAGCTGTTCGGTTGGAAGTTTCAGCAATACTCTGCCACTTATCTGGGGTTCGAACCTCCGTCAGGCATCGGCGGTGGGTTTCAAAAGCGCGACTCTTTCAGCCAGGGTGATTCTTACCTCATTTACATTCTGGTAGACGAATTCGAATCCTACTTGCAGCGAATTCCGGAACTCGGCGGGCAGTCTGGCGAAGAAATCGAAATGGTCTCGAAGACTGTGCAATACGTTCGCGTGTATGATCCGGACGGAAATCGCCTCGCGCTGCTGAGAGA
>DATLBQ010000358.1:0-3248 GCA_035526805.1 Pyrinomonadaceae bacterium | reverse complement strand
TCCGACTATATCTATCCCCGCGAATCCAACCGCATCATGCGCGAGCTCCTGCACCAGCGGCATGGCGAGGTGGTGGGAGAACATTACCTAGATCTGGGAGCGCGCCCCTCGGAATTCAGGCTGTTGATGCGCGATGTAAGCAGTTCGCTTCCCGATGTGATCTTTTCCACGGTGGTCGGCCAGGCGACGGCTTACCTTTATCAGGCCTACAGCGACGCGGGCTTCGATCCCCGCTTAATGCCGATCGCAAGTCTGACGACCTCGGAAGCGGAGATAAAGCTGATGGGCGCCGATGTCGCTCGCAGCCACATCACTGCGGCGCCCTATTTCGAGAGTGTGGATACCGAGGCCAACGTGGCGTTCCTGCGCTGTTACAAGAAACGGTTCGGCGACGACGAGCCCGCCAACCTTTGCGCAGAGGCGGCGTACTTCCAAGTGCATATTTTCGCCAAGGCACTCTCCGAAGTGAATTCGATGGACCCGGATATTCTGCGTCCCATAGTGTTGGGCACCGAGCTGGACGCGCCGCAGGGACATGTCGTGATCGATAAAGACAGCAATCACACCAATTTGTGGACCCGGCTGGGACGCGCGAACGAGCGCGGGCAGTTTGATATCATTAGGGAGTCGCTAAAACCTGTGAAACCCGATCCCTATCTCGTGAGCCATTGACGGTCGCCGCTCCGATGAAAGCTCAAAACAGCTCTTTCGATCCGTCCCGGGAAAAATGGCAGGGGACGACGGAGGAACTGCCTAACGACTTTCATCAGCTGCGGATCATTGTCATTCATCCTCGCGACCAGGATGGGGAATTCCTTTTGCGGAATCTCCAGCGGCTGCGCTGCCGGGTCGATCTGCTATGGCCTCCGCCGGACAGGATCGAAGCCGGGGCCGATATTACATTTTGTCTATTGCAGGCTGACACCTATGCATTGTGCTGCGAATTGATGCACACGCGACAGTCGGCAATCGCGGGAATAGTGGATCCAGGAAATCCGCGGGCGCCCCAGCTTCTGGCCGCCGCTGGTCCCCAGGTTGTGCTCACCAAGCCGTTCGACGCAACCGCAATATTGACAAACGCGGTGGTGGCCTATAAAAATTTCAGGTACGAGAAGCGTCTGTTAAGCAAGATTGCGAAACTCGAAGATACGCTCAGATCGATACGAACTGTGGAGCGCGCCAAACTTATCCTGATGCAGGCGCGTAAGATTGATGAGACCGAGGCCTATGCATTCCTGCGCGATCAAGCCATGAAGAAGCGGTTGTCGATCGGCAGGGTTGCGGCGGTGGTCGTTGAGTCTGGTAATATCCTGCTGGGGAGCAAAGACTAACCTCAGCGTGATTGCACCCCCCATTGGCGTGGGGTGCGGAGTAAGCGGCAGCAGCGCCGCTAAAATCGGCTGGCAAGGATGCCCCACGTAGTCTCCGAAAGGATGACACGTGGGGTTTTTCGTTTTTGGCTTTCGAAAAGTTCAAGGAGGACACAGCGATGCCAATCAAAATGAAAAGGCGTACTTTTCTCAAAAGCACGGGAGCTTTAGGCGCTCTGGTTTACGGAAGCACTGCCCCATACTATTTCCAGCGCAACATCGCCAAGGCGGCGGAGGGCGACACCATCAAGGTAGGTATTCTGCATTCGTTGAGCGGCACCATCGCCATCATCGAAACGTCGTTGCACAATGCAGAACTGCTGGCGATCGAAGAGATCAATGCCAAAGGCGGCGTGCTCGGAAAGAAGATTGAGCCAGTTATCGAGGATCCTCAATCCTTGGTGCAGGTCTTTGCCGAGAAAGCGAAGAAGCTCGTGTTGGAAGACAAGGTCATCGCGATGCTCGGTTGCTACACCTCAGCGAGCCGGCAATCCGTGTTACCGGTCGTTGAGCAGTACAACGGATTGCTGCTCTATCCGACGCTCTACGAAGCGCAAGAATGCAGCAAGAACATATTCTACACCGGTGCCGTGCCGAACCAGCAGCTCGACGATTTCGTGCCGTGGATTATCAATACGCTAGGTCGCAAGAAGTTTTACATGGTCGGCTCCAATTACATCTATCCCAAGGAAACGAACCGTGAAGTTAAGGCACTGCTTGAGAAGCATGGCGGCGAAAACGTGGGCGAAGAGTATGCACCACTTGGCCATAGCGAATTTTCTACCATCATCAACAATATTGCGAGCAGCGGCGCGGAGATCGTATTCTCTGATCTCGTCGGCGATTCTGTCGTGGCCTTCTACAAGCAGTACAAGCAGTTCGGATTGACGGCTGCAGACCTGCCGATCTGCACGCCGATCACGACCGAACAGGAAACAGCCGCCATGGGCCCGGAAAACGCCGTTGGGCACTACACGTCGTTCAACTACTTCCAGACGGTCGATACGCCCGAGAACAAATCCTTCGTGGAACGTTACAAGGCCAAATACGGCGCGAACCAAGTAACCAACGCCGTGATGGAGGCGGCTTACTTCCAAACCTACCTTCTCGCTCAGGCTATCGAAAAGGTGGGCAACACCGATACCGACGCACTGATCTTTGAGGGACTTCCAGGACAGGAGTTCAAGGCGCCGCAGGGGCCCGTGAAAATCGACGAAAAGAATCACCACACCCACCTGTGGGCGCGGATTGGCAAGGCTCGCGAGGATGGCCAGTTCGACATCGTCTGGACCTCGAAGGACCGTATCCGTCCCGACCCGTGGGTTGATCTTCTTTACCCAAACAAGGACTGCGACTTCACCAATCCACAGGTGCTCGAACGGGTAAAGAAACCCTGGAGCGATGAAAAGAACCGGTCGGGAACGATGGACCTTTGACTTCGGAGCGGGCGGCCGAAGCAGCCGCTCGCTACCGTCTCGCACAGGACCTCGATACAATTTGGATGATCGCCCTATGACACAGGCACTGGTATCGCAGTTCCTCATTGGTTTTAGCGTCGCCGCCATTTTGGCCATCGGCGCCATCGGACTCGCAGTGATCTTCGGCGTCGCGGGTGTGATTAACATGGCGCATGGCCAGTTCATCATGGTGGGAGCCTATACTGCCGCAGTGGTCGGTCAGCTTGGAGGCAATACCTTCATCGCCATCCCGGTGGCGTTCATTGTGGTGGCGATTCTCGGCCTGATCGTTGAGCGAGGAATTATTCAGTGGATCTATGACCGGCCGCTGGAAACGTTGCTTGCAACCTGGGGCGTGGGAATCATTCTCGAGGTTCTCACGAAAGCGGTCTTCGGGCCCGAACTCTACTATGTTGGCGCG
>DATLBQ010000357.1:0-2466 GCA_035526805.1 Pyrinomonadaceae bacterium | reverse complement strand
AGGGCTGCAGGCTCGGCTTGCGATCGACTCCTTTTTCATCGCGCTCGGGTTGGTAAACTTCTTTAAGTTCACCGCGCGCCGCGTCTTCTACAATTAGCGGCCAAGTCTCATCTGCTTCACCGAGCGCAACGGCGTCAGCGTAGCGTGGTCCACCATCTTTTCCGATCGCTTCATCAGGACACTCGGTAACGTGCGGTCCGCCCATCACCACCGGTACGCCGGCGGCGCGAATCGCCGTGGCCACGCGGTATGCCTTCGCCACCATTCTTGTCATCGCACCTATGCCAACCAGGCCAACCTTCTCTCGCTTGACGAATTCCACGATTTCATCATCACTCATGGCTTTCGCGTTGCCATCGATCAGAATGACCTCATGACCGGGCGGAGTGAGCTCCTGAAGCAGAAACATCCACAGGTGGGGCATGAAGTTTCGCGTCACACCGTTGTCAGGGTTATAGAGTAAGATCTTCATAAACTTCTCCGGTCAAATGGTTACTGCAAATAACCCTAATGCGGTTCTTGTTTGAGAAAGTGCGGACGAAATAAACGTGGTTAATAGTTCTAACTATCGGGGGCCAAATGTTCGGGAGCAGGATACCAGTTATGTGCACTGTCGTACACAGCGGATGCGCGGAATCAACCTGAAACAGCGCTGGAAGATATCACGGCAGCAAGTTTTCGTCTAAAGGTCTCGCAGATGTACGATAAAATTTACGAAACTTTGAACAAGTGGGACTAATGGTACCGCGAAGTTTGCAGACCATAAGTTGATCAGATGTCCTAAGACTTTTCGGATCAAATGCCATGTTTTACCTGCGCCGTTCTTTTGCCTCAGTTCACCGGCGGGTTGTAACCCTTTTTCACCAGCAGCTCGCGCACCTCGACGCTTAGTAAGAAGTCGACAAACCTCCGCGCTTGAGTTTGTTTCGGAGATTCTTTTACAACTGCGAGAGCTTGTTTAATTGGCTGATGCAACTCATCGCTGACTTCGATATAAGTTCCTTCGCCGGGCTTCACGAGGGCCAAGGGAATGAAAGCGACCTCGGCGTTGCCGGTGGCGGTATATTGCTTAGCCTGAGAAACGTTCTGCGCGTATATCACTTTCCCTTCGATATCATTCCAGATCCCCAATGCCCGAAGACTTTCAACGGCCGCGCGTCCGTAAGGAGCAACGTCGGGTTTGGCAATTGCTATGCGGTCGAATTGTTTAGCGGTGATGTCTTCAATGCGTGCCGCCTTTAAGTTGCTACCCGGGGGCAGCCACATCACCAGACGGCCGAGCGCATAGATCGCGCGCGTTCCTGGAGTGAGCAGGCCTTTGCTTTCAAGCTTTTCGACATGCTCTGTGTCAGCGGCAGCGAAGACGTCAAAGGGTGCGCCGTTTTCGATCTGCTTCGCTAAATCGGCGGTGGCGCCGAAACTGAAAACCACCCGAATCCCGGTTTTATCAGTAAAGCGCGGGCCGATTTCCGCGAAGGCTTCCGTCAGATTGGCAGCCGCCGCTACGATCAACTGCGTATCATCTGGAGTATTCTTTGTGTGAGATGTACAAGCAGCGATGACGAGAACTACCAGCAGCGCGCCGTACATAAGTAATTTTTGAAGCATTATTTTCCGTAACTCGGGCCTTTTGGAGTGCGCTGACCTGTCAGCGCTTTGGGTCGGTCGCGACCTGTCGCGACCCAGCTCACTTGAGTGCGCACGTCGGCGTTGACGGGCCGCCGCGGAAAACAAAGCGCTACAGGTCAGCACACTCAAAACATTTAGTGCGCGAATCATATAGGTAGCTTACTAGTTCTTTCCAGAACACTCGAAGGTATGGTATAGACCCTCATCCCCCGCAAACGCGCTCCATGGTTGTAACGGAATCTGAAGAAACGAGCGGGCCCTAAGCTCTTGAACAAACGTACCTTCAATTTCACATTCGGTTTTTCCGCCGTATTAATGGTACTGATTCTCGTCGGCAGCAGTTGTCTGCCAAAACCGCCTGTCGAGGGGGGCGGCCTGAATATCACTCTCTACGGCTTCTCGATCATGAAGGAGTCGCTCGAGAAAGCGATCTATCCCGGTTTCATTGCCAAATGGAAAGCAGAACATGGCCAGGACGTACACTTCACCTCGTCCTTTGCCGGTTCGGAAACCGTGACAAACCAAATCCTGCAGGGCGTGCCTGCCGACATTGCGATTCTTTCGATTGATCGCGATGCCCAGCGGCTGAAGGAACAAGGCTTCGTCACCTCTGACTGGCACACCCTCCCCTATAAAGGTGTCATCAACAAAACTCCATTCGTGATTCTCGTTAAGGGCGGAAATCCCAAAGGTCTCCACGATTTCCCCGATCTCGCCAAGCCGGGTGTGAAGTTGATTCATCCCGATCCAGTCAGCTCAGGTGGAGCTCAGTGGTCGATCCTGGCGATTTACGGCTCGGAGTTGGTCAAGTCGGAGAAACAGAATGGAGAACCGGAC
>DATLBQ010000356.1:0-3499 GCA_035526805.1 Pyrinomonadaceae bacterium | reverse complement strand
TTCTGTCCAATTCGATCTACACGGCCCGCGCGTTGGATCAGGCGAATGATGGCCCATGGCAAATCGTAGTTGACGACGACAAAGCAGTCCTGCAAGTTCTGCCCTTCGCTGAGGACGTCCGTCGCGACCATGACTCTCAGTTCCGGCGACTTCTGCAGGAGGCTCTGTTTCTTGTTACTGATCGGGCTGAAGCGCCACGCGAGTTCCGTCACATCGGGAGAAGCGCCCGTGGCCGCTGCCAGGCGTTGCACACCGGCATGCCCGAGGTGCTCCGCAAGAAACTCGACCGTGTCCCCAAACTGACTGAAGATCAGAATTTTGTCAGCCTTGTGCTTCTCCGATACGAGCCTGATGAGTGCCTTCAGCTTCGCGTCTTTCTTCGGGTCCCACGAGTCACATCTGTCAAAAATCTTCAGCAGCGCGCGAGAATCGCGCAGGAGGCCTTCGCCGAGTTCTTTTTTAAAAAACGCCGGCCGAATCCAACCGAATCGCGAGCGATGGGCTTCCGCGTAAACCTTGTAGATTTCGGCCGCGCGCTCCCGGAAGGCCTTCTCAGAGCGCAAAGAGCCCCCGCCAGAACCGCCGTCTCCATTAAACAGGCCCTCCTCATCAGAATCGTTGGCCCGTGTGTCAAGGAGACCGGCGTCCGGCGTGCCGATCGGCAATTCCAATTTGTTATCTACTGCGTGGAGGTAAATGAAATTACGCAGGATGTGCCGCTCCACGGAGAGCAGGAAACAATGCCCACTGCTTTCCAGACGCTTGAACAGGTTCGTCCGGCAAAACCCCATAAGCCGATTCCCGGCGACGGAGAGGTTGGCGAGCAAATCATCTTCGTCCGCGGTAGGCGTTGCCTTGGGCGTTTCCAGGACGAAATTACCAAGACCGTAGCGCGGCAACTCCAGATGGTTGATGAGATCGACGACGTCGGGGGCATAGAGTTTGGCGTACAGGTCGTTTGGATCGGAGTCATCGACGTTGAACGGTACCTTCTTCGCTAGGCGGTCCGGAAAGTAAGAGCGCGTGCCGTCGGAGAACCGCAGATACTTGCGGCAGTTCTCGGGGTCCGTCTCGGCGTAATTATCCTTGATGAAACCCCGTGTTCGGCGAACCATGTAGAGGCGCATCAATTCGCGCCAGTCGTCCGGGTGTGGGCTGTGCTCAAAGGCCGCAAGGGTTCGCACACCGCACTGGTGCTGACGAATAAATTCAAGCTCACCCATCTCTTGAAGCAGTCGTTGCGGTCCAACGCCGAGATCCTGGTCCACGGGCACGAACAGCCGAAGCTGGTTTGCGAGGTCGAGATAGTCCTTGTTGTAGGGCGTGGCCGATAGCAGAACGCACTTGCTGTCGTTTGTTTGGAGATAATCCGAAATGACTTTGTAGGTTTTACCTTCGCGATTGCGGAGGTTGTGACTTTCATCGAGGATAACGAGGCGATATCGGCGCAACTCCGGAAGCTGACTCATTACCTTTGAGTACGAGAGCACCCTGTAGGAAGGCAAGCGGTACTCATGGCAGTAGTCTTCCCACATCGGAACGATGTTTAGAGGACAAAGGATCAGCGTTTCCAGAAGCAGGTCATCCGCCAATATCCGGGCGAGGGCTGTTGCCATCAGCGTTTTCCCGAGACCGACAACGTCTCCTAGGAGCACGCCGCCGCGTTTGTGCACATGATGGGCTGCGATCTTCACTGCCGCAATCTGAAAATCGAAGAGCTTGTCCCGAAAGTCCTTGGGGATGCGGTGCTGGATGATGCCCTCACGCGCCTCCTGAGAGAGGTGGTACGCCATCTTCACGTAAATATGGTGCGGCGGAATGGCGTCTTGTCGAGCCCAACTCTGATCGACTATTTCGGCGATTTCCTTCGAGATGTCGATGCACCAGCGGTCGATCCATCTGTCTTCAAACCACTGCGCCAGCTTGTCACAGGCATCGTGGTCCGTAACGTCAACGTTCAACTCGCCTTGCTTTGACAATCCGGCGAATGTAAGGTTGCTACTACCGAGGAACGCGATGGACGGACTGACCGGATCGCGCCGGAACAGGAGGTACAGCTTAGCGTGCAGAGGGTGGCGAAGATGCAGCTTCACCACAACCTTGCCCGCCTTTATCTGCGCAGCCAGCCGGCGCAATCCAGCTTCGTCGGCATTGGTCGGAGCGCCCAGAGTCAACTGGTCCCGAAAGTGACCCGCAAGTGACTTTCTCAGGCGAACCGCGGTCTGCTGGTCTAGGTCGCCATCCTGCTTGATGATGCTGAACGCCTCAGCGAGTTCCTGCTGTGGAAGCGTCTGCATTCCGACGAGCAGCCGACAACAGTCCTGGTGCCCTCCGGCCCACTGCTCGATGTGCTGGTCAAGCTGCCGCCATCCGCGAAGATTGAAATACCCAACGCAGAAATCCGCCCGATGGGAAATACCCATCGTGGTCTTGAGGGTCGGCAATAGCTGCTGATCGATGTTGTCGAAAATCCGTGGCATGAGCGGTCGCGATCCACGCGTCAATCCTCAATATTCTTAAGGAAAATACGATTGTATCTGACGCGACATCACGAGAGCATCTGCTGCCAGCTGATATGCGGCTTTACCTGCCGTAAATCACTCACGAAAGACAAGGATGCGAAGCGATTGGAGAGGGCGCCTGTGCCCTCCTTTACTTTGCACTGCGGCCCGCGGACCCTCCATCCGGCGGACAACTTCGCTATTGGTGGCGCACCGTGATCCGCGCCGGTTCTGTGGAGCAGTTGCGGCAGTGCGGGCATGCCCTTTGGGGTTGGACCGCGATCACATTGCATGTCGAAGTTGCGGTGGAAATGAAAACGCGCGGACATTCCCCGCGATAACTGGAGTTTCTACGATAGCTTCGACCGTAGAAATCCGCCGATTGTAATGGGATACAGGGTGGCAGCCGAGGATGAATTGGCCGCCATTCTTTCGCCTATCAACCTGCAACAACCGCGCCGTGGGCGGTTCCCCATGACCGCCAACCAGGAATTCCTGCCACTCGTTGGCTTGCGAGCAGATTAGCGACCCCAACCGATCCTCTGCGTCTTCAGATGCACGATTCGCACTTTGGCTAAACGCGAGCCGTAAACTCCCTGTTCTGTGCGGCTTGTGGCCGCTGATCGAGAAATGTCCCCTCCCGGAATAAGCGGTCACATCAAGTCGACTCACTCCTGCTGAACGTGTAACTCATTGTTAATGCATATATTTACACTTGATCTTTATTATTTAATGTACGACCCGTTTTCGCATGTAGCGTCTATTATTTAATAGCGTGGATGAATGAGGAGAAAACAGTGATCGATTTAACCGAGAAACAAAACATAGCCCGCGAGAACGGAAAGAAGTCGCAAGGACCGATAACCCCGGAAGGAAAACAGCGTTCCTCCCGGAACAGCATTACCCATGGACTGGCCTCGAAGTGCGTGGTCATCTCCAATGAATCCGAAGATCTCTACAACCTTCTTTTGAGCAGCTATCAAACGGAATGGCAGCCT
>DATLBQ010000355.1:0-6543 GCA_035526805.1 Pyrinomonadaceae bacterium | reverse complement strand
GGCTGGACAATTCGGCGAATGAAACCGGCTTTAAGGTATTTCGCCGAATTCCAGGCGGGGCCTATTCGCAGATTGCGGTCACTCCAGCGAACACCACGTCCTGGATAGATTCGAACGTCTCGCCCGGCTCGCAGTACTACTATACTGTTTGCGCGACGGGATCAGCAATCGATTCGGGTTTTTTCACCGAAGTAAGCGTGGAGGCACCAAGCGGGCAGTAACGAGCCTTCGAATGCGCCGATAAACAAAAAAACGCCGGAGTTCCGGCGTTTAAGATACGTTTGAAGTGCTAATCACTGAGGTTTCGTGCGAGTGCTCGGATAGGTCCGCGATGGATCAGCCAAAAACAAATCAATATCGGTGACGAAGGTGCTCTCGACGGTGCACCGAAACCATTGCGTGCTGACGTCGTGCGCTGCATTAGAATAAACAAGCCATCCATACACGTTGGTTGTGCGGTCATCAATTTTTTCCAGGCGGAGGTCAACAGGAGAAACGAATTGTGCGACCTTGCGGCTGTCTACGCGAGCCGTGACGGCTTCCTTCGCGGTATAGTAAAACGTCGTCCCTGGTGCGGGACGCCGTAGATAGGCAGCTAGGCTGATCACCGTAACGGCGAGCAATACGCAAATCGTAATACTCTCGATACGCTGTTGAAAGGATTTTTCCCTCATTACTTTGATGGACTGTCACATACCGTAACGGATTCTATCAGTGAGTCGAGAAAATTTCATTGGTCAGTCGAGGACAGATTGTCTTACGCGCGCAAACAGTTGCTCGAACTGGTCAACAGCCGCCCCACGGGATAAATTCTTTTCGTAGTACATTTTGCCATTCATGCCAAGCGCTTCTCGCTCCGCAGGCGCCAAACAGGTGAGCCGTTCGACCGCCGAAACGAGGCTTGAGGGGCTTTCCGGTTTGAACGAAAACCCGGCATTGGCCGATTCAACCAACCTCGCCGCATCACCGCGAATTCCGATTAAGATCGGCTTTCCCGCGGATAAATACGCCTGCGTTTTCGAAGGGATCGTGATGGCAAACAGGGGATCGTCCTTCAAGTGGACGAGTAGGGCATCAGCTTGTTGCAAAATTCTTCCGGCTTCTGCCGGTGATACACGCGGTAAGAACACTACGTTGTTGAGCTGACGTTCCAAAGCTTTCTTTTTTAAATCATCCAATGAGATGCCGTCTCCGATGAACACAAATTGCACGTTTGAGGCCTTGTCTCTCATTTGTTCAGCGGCTTCGAGCACTGTGTCCAGCGCCTGCGCCGGGCCCATATTACCGGCGAATACGATGTTGAATTTGCCGCTAAACGCCGCGGCCGGAGTCGTTCGAGAACCAGTCTGTAAATCTTTTGTTGCCGGCTGATCGGGAGACCAATTGAAGATGACGTGGATCTTGTCGGCGGGAACGCCGCGCGAAATCAAACGCTCTTTAAAGCCGTGCGAAAGGACTACAATAGCGCTCGCAAATCGATACACCACAGAGCACCAACCCGCCACAAGCGTCAGTGCGCGTTTACTGCGGATCATTCCGGTCGCTTCAAGCGAATCGGGCCATAGATCTTGAATATCGTATACGAATCGGATTCCACGAAAGATACGCATCATAATTGCGGCAAATCCAACTGTGGGCGGGGGGTGATACACGTAGGCCACATCGGCACGCTTAACGACGAAAAGGCCTAGAATACCGGCTGCGAACGCGAAACTTGCGTAATTCAAAACTCGTTTGAACGTGGATCTATCGTGGCTAGGGTACAACGGGACTCGGATAATTGAGATGCCGTCCATCTGTTCACGTGCAATCAGTTTGATTCGATATCCTGGATAAACCCTGCCGCCTGGATAATTCGGGAATCCAGTCAGGACTTCAACGCTGTGACCTCGCTTCGCCAATTCTTTGGCAAATGGTAAGGCTTTAAAGAACGGCTCGGGATCGAAAAACTGTGAAAGAAAAAGAATGCGCATGCACGCCTGTTAAGCCTTTCGCCAGACAACGCGATTCACGTAATCCGTGTAGCTCATGATCAGTCGAACGACCTTCTCTGAGACGTTCGGAACATTGTAATCCTGCACCATCCGCAAAGTACGCTCGGAATCCCGCCCCTGTGTCTCCAGTATCTTGAGACCGTCCTCGATCCGCTGCCAGTTCATGCCCGTCAGCATTACAGCACCCTCCTCCATCCCTTCTGGACGTTCGTGCGCCTCACGAATATTCAGTGCAGGAAAATTAAGAATCGACGATTCTTCCGTGATTGTTCCACTGTCAGAAAGGACAGCACGGGCATGCTTCTGCAGTTTCACGTAATCACACATGCCCATCGGTTTCAGAAGCTCTACGCGAGGATTCAACTCCAGTTTCTCGGCTTCAACTCGTTTTCGGGTCCGCGGATGCGCGGAGACGATGATGCGTTTTCCAAATTGCTCGGCTAAATTATTGAGAGCGCTTGCAAACGCTCGAAATTGAGCAGGCGCATCGACGTTCTCCTCGCGGTGACAGCTCACACAAAAATAGTCGCTCGGCTTGAGATCGAGCGTGTCTAGGATGGTCGATTTATCGATCTTGCCCATGTAATAGTGCAACACCTCAAACATTGGGCTACCGGTCTTGATGACGCGATCCGGCGGCAATCCTTCGCGCAATAGATATTCGCGCGAGATATTGCTGTAGCAGAGATTGATATCGGAAATGTGATCCACGATTTTGCGGTTAATTTCTTCCGGCACCCTCTGATCGAAGCAACGATTCCCAGCTTCCATATGGAAAATAGGCACTTTGCGTCGCTTAGCTGGGTACGCCGTGAGGCAACTGTTCGTATCGCCGAGGACCAGAAATGCATCCGGCTTTTCCTTTGCGATCACATCATCAGCCCGGGCGATAGCAAGGCCGATCGTTTCCGCTGCATTCGCGCCAGCCGCCGACAGAAAATGATCCGGCTTTCGAATTTCCAAGTCATCGAAAAAGATTTGATTGAGCTCATAATCGTAGTTCTGACCGGTATGCACCAGAACATGCTGAGTGTGGTTGTCCAGAGCTGCCATGACACGAGACAATCGGATAATCTCCGGCCGTGTCCCTACGACGGTCATCACTTTCATAGTTTTGTTCAAACAAGTCCTGTTACTTGACGTTGACGAAGTAGGTATCCGCACGCGTTGGATCGAAAATCTCGCAGGCCCAAAAAAGCGTCACCATTTCGCCATCACCAACATTTTCGATGGAATGCGTATATCCCGGGGGAATATCTACGACCTTAAAGTCTTTACCGGTTACCGGGTACTCTACCACGTCACTGCCGTTAATGTTTCGAAACCGAATAATCGCCTCCCCCTCAACAACCATGAACTTTTCGGTCTTAGTATGATGGTAATGATTTCCTCGCGTTATGCCTGGCTTCGTGCGGGAAACAAAGATTTGACCGAAGGGGGGCGACTTTACGAACTCCGCAAGCACCCCCCGCTGATCGGTTTTCTTGTCGAGCACGTAAGCAAATTCCGATGGCGGCAGGTAACTCAGGTAGGTCGCGTAGAGTTTGCGCGAAAACTCGTCTGCGAAGTCAGGGACAAACAATGTTTGCCGCGATTGCCGAAACGACCTAATCCTTCTTGCCAGTTCGCCCAGTGTTATTTCATGCGACTTATCCACATTCCGCCACTCCACCTGTCCCGGTTGCGGCGGTTTTTCAAACACCGAAACCAATGCGGCCACCACATCGTCAATATACACGAGGGCGAGCTCGCGAGATTCGTCAGAAATCTGAATTGGGAGGTCATGTGCTATGTTGTGGCAAAATGTCGCAGTTACTGAATTGTAATTCGGTCGGCACCATTTACCGAATACGTTCTTCAGCCGGAATATTGCGGCAGGGGCGCCGGTCTCCTTGCTATAGGCAGCAACCGCATGTTCGGCTGCCTTTTTGGACTGCCCATAGGGATTATCGAGCTCCGCTTGAATCGATGAGGTGAGGACCATTGTGGGATTCCGCCCAAGGCGCACAAGCTTTCGGCAGATTTCCTCAGTGAACCCAGCATTGCCTTTCGCAAATTCATCGGAAGTCGGTGGCCGATTGACGCCTGCGATATGGAAAATGAAATGAACGCCTTTAAGCGCGTCATCCAATTGCACATCGGACCAGCTGCGATCCATGGCAAAAACGTCCAATCCTTCTCGACGCTTAAGCGCCTCTACCAGGTGTTTCCCAATAAATCCAAGGGCTCCGGTGACTAAAATCTTCATGGTTTGACGCCTCTTCGTTGCATTGCTTCGCGAACTTCACTTAATTCTAGCAACAGCTTGATCATTCCGTTTACATCGAGCCTCTCGGTGTTGTGCGAATGGTAGTCATCGAGTTGATTTAGGAGCGGCTGCCCCTCTGAGAAAAAGAGGTTGTAATTCAAATCACGCGCATCGGCTCGGACTCGAAAATAGCCCGGCAAGTCTTCCGAACGGACCATCTCCTCACGAGTCAGGAGCGTTTCGTAAAGCTTCTCCCCGTGTCGAGTGCCAATTACTTTGATTTCATTGTCCGCCTGCAAAAGCTTTTTCAAAGCTTCTATAAGGGTGATAAGTGTGGCAGCAGGAGCTTTTTGAACGAACATATCTCCGGGGTTTGCATGTTCGAAGGCGTAAACGACAAGCTCGACCGCATTCTCCAGCGTCATCATGAAACGAGTCATATTCGGATCCGTAACGGTCAGCGGCTTTTTACCTTCAATCTGCTGAATGAAAAGCGGTATGACCGAACCGCGCGATGCCATTACATTGCCATAACGCGTGCCGCAGAATACAAGATTTTTTTCCGCGGCGACGCGGGACCGCGCAACCATGATTTTTTCAGACAGAGCTTTGGACATGCCCATCGCATTGATCGGGTACGCAGCCTTGTCAGTGCTGAGAACCACGACGCGCTTAACATTGTTTGTCGTCGCCGCTTGCAACAGATTGTCGGTGCCCAACGAATTTGTCCGAATAGCTTCGACGGGATAAAACTCGCACGACGGCACTTGTTTTAACGCTGCAGCATGAAAAACGCAGTCTGTTCCCGCCGTGGCTTCCAACAAGGAGTCCAGATTGCGGACGTCTCCAATGTAAAATCGAAGCCGCGGGTCGCGGTATTCGTGCCGCATGTCATCCTGCTTCTTTTCATCCCGTGAAAAGATACGGATTTCGCTGATGCCGGTCTTTAGAAACCGGCGAAGCACAGCGTTGCCGAAACTGCCGGTACCACCGGTGATCAATAGTTTTGCGTTTTCGAACATAAAATCACATAGCCGGCTCGAGCAGGCGGAACATACGTGCCAAATGGGCATCGCGGCTAAACTGCTCTCGGAAACGACGCATTCCTTGCGCACTCACTGCGGAAAACGCCCCTGGATTTTTACAGTATTCGGCAATAATCGCGGCCATCCGCGATGAGTCACGCCAATCCACAAGATGTCCAGTGACTCCGTCAACGACAACGTCCGGATTAGCGCGGTAATCGGTGGTTATTGGGACTAGCCCATAAGCTAAGGCCTCAATCAACGCAAGCGGCTGCGCTTCGTTGTCATACCGAGTCGGCAACAACAGAAAGTCGTGTTCGAGAAGCGCCTTGCGCTTCTTCTCACCAGCTACCTGTCCAGCAAATTCAACGCAGTCGCGAAGTCCATGCTGGTCAATAAATTCATGAAACAATTGCTCGCCGTGCGCGCTGCTTCTGACGCGAACATCATCCGATGGGTTGGCCAGAAACTTGCCGCAAAACGTCGCCTTAACAGGCAATCCATGTTCTTGACGGAGAATTCGTACAACTTCCAAAGTTTCCAAATAGCCTTTGCTCTCGATGAGATTTGAGAGGTAAAGCAGCCGCAAGGTTACAGACCTGTTGATTTGTTTCACCGGCAAATTTTCAACCGGCTCATCGGGCAATGCATTTGGGACGACGACGACGCGCTCAGCAACTTTCGCGTCGAACGCAAACATGTTGCGCAATCGCTCACTCACGACGATCAAAGTGCGCACGCGGCGAAGATGCCATCGAATGAGAAAACGCAACCAAGGTGGTGATGACGCATAAAACTGACCGTAATTCCCGCCATTTAAATGGAGAACCAGATCATGGCCCCTGCGACGGGCCAGATGAATAATTGCGGCATCGCGCAAAAATCCTCTCATCGACTGCGCCATCGTCAAATAGACCACAGTTCGCGGTCTCCTGCATTCTGATCGGACTTGGCGGAGAATTGATGCATACTCCTGAATTCGACCGGCGGATACCTGATTAACCGTAGCCTGGCCCGTCAAATTGATTACCGTTGGCTCACCGTGCTCGCGCCGCCAGCCTTCAACAATTATTTGAAAGCAAAGCGCAAGGCCGGAAACCAACCCCTTTGCGGGCAACGGCCCAATCAATACCGGTGATGTGTTAGTCGCCATTATGTCGATTGCGCCTGGAGGGGTTCAGGAGATTGTTTCGCATCGGCAGAGGTAGCCCACGCTCGCACGAACGCCCTGCCCCAATGCAGATAATCACAGTGTTCATCGCCGGCGCGCCTGCCG
>DATLBQ010000354.1:0-11588 GCA_035526805.1 Pyrinomonadaceae bacterium | reverse complement strand
AGTCTCACCCGACCGATGCGAGATAACGGCAGTACGTCCGTTTGTTTTTGCTAACTCAATACAGTCCAGCGTTTCGGTGAGAGTTCCAATTTGATTTACCTTGATCAGAATAGAGTTTGCAACGCCAAGCTCTATGCCCTTGCGGAGGAACTCAGTGTTGGTAACAAACAGATCATCGCCGACGAGTTGGACTTCCCGGCCCAACTCATCCGTGAGCGTCTTCCAACCGTCCCAATCGTTTTCTGCGAGGCCGTCCTCGATCGATATGATCGGGTACGTTTGAGTCCATCCTTTCCAAAATGCAACCATTTCGTCGCTGGAGAGTTCACGCTTATCACTCTTCTTGAAAACGTATGACCGGCCGTCGTAAAACTCACTTGCGGCCGGATCGAGAGCGAGCAGACAATTGTCTCCCGCGCCATAGCCTGCCTGCGCAATCGCTTCGAGTATGGTTTCGATTGCTTCCTCGTTGGATCGGAGATTGGGAGCGAAGCCGCCTTCGTCTCCGACGCTGGTCGCATAGCCTTTCTTTTTAAGCACCGCCTTCAGCGTGTGGAAAATTTCTGCACCCATGCGCAGGCTCTCGCCAAAACTTTCAGCGCCAACGGGGACGATCATGAATTCCTGGAAGTCTACGTTGTTATCCGCGTGTGCGCCGCCGTTGATGATGTTCATCATGGGCACCGGCAGCGTGCGTGCGTTCGGGCCACCGAGATATTTGTATAAGGGAACTTCCAAATAGGCAGCAGCGGCGCGAGCATTGGCCATCGACACGGCCAACAGCGCGTTTGCACCAAGCTTCGACTTTGTCGCCGTACCGTCGAGATCGATTAGCGCGTGGTCCACCTCCGCTTGATCCAGGGCATCCATGCCGTCCATTTCGAGGGCAATGATCTCATTCACGTTACGCACGGCATTGAGGACGCCTTTGCCGCCATAACGCTGCTTGTCTTCATCACGCAACTCCACAGCTTCATGCTCGCCTGTCGAAGCGCCCGATGGCACCGCCGCCCGACCTACTTCACCGCTGACCAAAGTTACTTCTGCTTCGATCGTCGGATTACCGCGTGAATCCAGAATCTCGCGAGCGATTACAGATTCAATCCAGCTCATCTCGTTTGGCTCCAGGTATCAGAAACTTCGGCAGAATTATATTACGAGAACGCGAAACTTTATCATCGCAGGAGTCGGGAATCGAAGTGTGATGTGACAAATGGATTTAGCTGGCCGCGCGGGCGCCCTGATTCGCTGGTTCGGTGGTGGTCGCGCTCTCAGCGGCAGTCACTTCCAATTTTACGGTTATCACACGTCGTCGCTCGACGCGATCAACTTCGAAGAGCAGCCCGTTGTAGTTCACCTTATCGCCCGGCTTAAGAACATGCCCAGCCTCGGTCATCAGGAAGCCTGCGATAGTTGTGTAACTTTCAGATTCCGGCAAAGAGAGCTTGAGCCGCCGATTTAAATCTCGGACCGCGCAACCGCCAGCAAGAATGTATTTGTCTTGCTCAACTGGCACGATTTGTTCATTGACTTCCTCATCGTGTTCGTCAGAAATCTCGCCCACGATTTCCTCGAGCAGGTCCTCCAGCGTGATAATGCCTTCGAGTCCGCCGTGCTCGTCGACGACAAAACCAAAGTGAGTTTTTTCTTTTTGTAGTTGCCGCAACACGTCTTCAAGTCGGGCTGTGTCGACTACGAACAGCGGCGGTTGCATTACGTCTTGCAAATGAAACTTCTCAGGTTTTAGTAGGAAAGGCATCACATCTTTGCTGTGCACAAAGCCAACCACGTCATCTATGGATTCACGGTAAACAGGTAGACGCGAATAGCGATGCTGCTCAAATGCCTTCGTCAGTGCTATCAGGGAACAGTCGCTCGGAATTGCGGCAATCGCTGTACGCGGCACCATAGCTTCGCGCACCAGAGTATCGGAAAACTCAAAAACCTTATGAATCAACCGTCGCTCTTCTGCCCGAAGATGTCCACTCTCGCGGGAGAGGTCGATCAAGTGCCGCAGCTCAGCTTCGGTGTAGCTTGAGGCGTGTTCGGGAGAAGATTTCAGACCGAACACACCGACGGTGCGCGCGCTTGCCCAGTCGAGCGCGCGAATGGGCCACTGAAATACGCGGTAGAATAGTTCCAGCGGAAGGGATACGGCCAGGGCCACCTTTTCAGCGCGCGCCAGTCCGAAGAGTTTCGGCGCCTGCTCTCCCAGGACTATGTGCAATATCGTGATGATCGCAAAGGCGATAGCAAAGGCGAGCCCGTGCCGCCATCCGTCTGAAAGCGCGGCAAAGGGCCGCTCCAGCAGACGGGCAATCACCGGCTCGCCAACCCAACCGAGGCCTAGTGAGGCGAGCGTGATTCCCAATTGTGAAGCGGAGAGATAAGCGTTTAGATTGTTGAGCTGTCTGATTAATCGGCGGGCCGTACTTTTTCCGGCGGCAGCCAATGTTTCGATGCGCGAGCGTCTCACGCCCACTAACGCGAATTCGGCGGCCACGAAGAAACCGTTGGCAGCAACCAGAAATAACACGAGGGTTAGTTTTAATGCGACCATGACCCATTCGACAGGTGCCGCGTCAACCTGTACGAATATCAGAATGAGCAGAGAGCTTGGAGGTTCAGACATGCGGCAAAAAAGCGGGGGTAGCAACCATCTTGCGGTCAAGCATAAAAGCGTTCATGGGCGGGAATTATAGCATGCGCATCCCGACCCGGAGGAGGCGGACCATCGACGCAGACCTCTGGAATCTCAACAGCGTTTCCGTTCCCTATAGAAACACCGTATCAGGGGCTTGAAAAAAGTTGACGTTGTGACCCTTAGTGGCCGGCGACGGCGCCAGCAGCCCGAGCCCGCGCCGGGCGGCGATCATGCTTCGAGCAGGCACGAGTGAGAGCTTGTTCTACACGCGGTTCGATATTGCATTCCGGCTGACGACAAACGGCGGCTAACTCCGAGATAACCAGGTAACGCGCACGTTCGAGCATCCGTTGTTCACGAAACGAAAGCGGCTTCAGCTGATTTAGGTAGGTCAAATGCTTCAGCACTTCCGCAGCTTCAAAAACGTCGCCGGTGCGCATTTTTTCCGAGAAATCCTTGAAGCGGTCTTTCCAATCGTTAGCGGGAAACGAGAAGTCGTCCGCCAACACCTTGAAAAGCATTTCGCATTCACCGGAGGAAATTGGCGATCGGAGACCGACCTCCGTTGCGTTTGAAACCGGAACGAGAACGAGGGAGTTATTGGCAGCGAGTCGAAGCGTGTAGAACGGGAGTAGGTTTGCGCCTATTTGCTTCTGCTCAATCTGCTCTATGGTTCCGATACCATGATTAGGATAAACAACCTTCTGGCCGACTTTGAAGCCCACCGCAGCACCTCCATTGAGTTTGAAAAATCAGACTGCGCCGCACGCGCGGGTCTGGGGGAAATCCGAGCGACGCAGTAAAGCGCCGGGCCCTGTTTGGTAAGTGTTTCGAGTCTAGCAACTCGTCTTGCAAAGCGTCAAGCTATTCAGTGAGCTCGCTCACAAGTGAAAAGCTGAACAAACCATTAGGTCTTAAACGACTCATCAATTTTGACATTCAAGAAAGATGTCAAGTAGACAATGGTATTTACGCTTTGCAGCTCTAAACTGAAACTCGCTAGTTTTTTACTGCGGATATTCTAAAAGGCAACTGATAGTCGACTACATTTTGACAAGGCTTCAACTCTAGTTCTGTTTTGTTGGCTTCAGCCTCGCGACGTATTTGCGCGCGAGTATCAGCTTCGTCAGGCGCGCGCAGTTTTGCGTCAATCTGAGGTTCACTATTTCCCGGCAGACGGGCCAGTACCCAATAGCGACCGGGTGGCACGTTGTTAACGCTAAACGTTCCATCGGTCTGCACCGCCGTCGTAAAGAATCGCAGGACATCTTCAGTGCTCTCTTTTTCGGCGGGAACCAGATGCAGATAAAGCTTCGGCGGCAGGCTGTCACCTTCCGCCAGTTTCAGCGCACCGCGAACCGAACTCGCGCCCTCGGCAAGTGTTACTGTCACGTTACTCAGCCGTTCGCCGAGTTTCAATTGAAACCCATTCCGGGCCAAATCATTCTGCCGGCCCACATTTGCAGTTTTGACTGGTTGGGTGACGGCAACATCTCGCTCGATCCGACGCAGGTACCAATATTTTGCGAAAAATCGGATGTTCAAAGTGAATTGGCCGGGAGCAAAATTTCGTAGCAAAAAATCTCCAGACTTATCGGGCGACGTCTGGCCCAGCGAAAAATTCGGAAACGCAAACAGATCCTTTGCGTCTTTGTCGGTTCGGTGCGCCATTAGCGAGGTTTCCGAAAACAAAGGCTTACGTTTGTTTTTGCAATCCGGCGTTCGGGAGGTTTCTAGAACCAGGCGACCGCTGACGGACGGTAGCGAGTTGAGGGTGAGGGTCAGACCCGTAATATCTCGGCCCTTGACAGTAACGCGCTGCGGCTCCGAAGTCTGTGCCTCGCCCTGACCTGGAGAATGTGCAGCCAGATCATAGTCGCCATCCGCAACGCCATAAAAAGTGAACCCCTTGCTGTCTGGTGCTTGATATGTAATCGCGCTCATCTGAAACGCACCGTTTAACTTCTGACTCAGAACAATATTTGTGAGGGCATTCTGCGAGGTTGATCCTTTTACGATTCCGCTTATCGAATGGCCTGTTTCTCCGCGATGACGAATGTCTACCCCGGTGGTCTCCTCCCCCGCGCGTACTACAACTTCCACGGCCGTGTCGCGCGTGGCGGATGGGGCATATGTGGGCAAGTCGGAATCATAGACACCTGAATTGTAAGGTGAACCCATGCGGCCACCGGCAGAGACAAAATATGCACCGGCTGCCAAACCGTAGATTCTATAAACTCCCCGATCGTCTGTTGTCCTTTCGAGTGGGAATCTAAGACCGGCGGGCGGTTTGCCGTCAACGTCCCGTATCAGCATGGCCCGTACCGCCGCCTGAACCATGGGCTGTCCAGTAGGGGATGTAACCGTTCCCGTGATCACTCCGCCTTTGATCAGATTAATGGTAACTGCGTCACCGATTCGATGGACGGCCGGCAACAGACTATCAGGGTTCCGCGGAACAGTGATGTAAGCCGGTGCCGAGGCTCGAACGAAATAAAGCGAGGCGTCAAGACCGGCTACCTGAAAATTGCCGCCCTCATCTGTCGTGACTATGCGTTGTGGAGGAAGTGACCTAGGGCCAGAAACAAAGACCGTCGCATGTGATACCGGCTGCCCATTTTCATTCAACACTCGCCCAGTGATTGCTCCAGTACTTCGTGACGTCGTCTCATCCTGTTGTGATTGCGAAAAAACAGGCTGCAACGTAGCTGGAGTAAGTAGAGTAGCCGTCAACAAAATAAAGAAAGTTTTTCTGCCGCAGAGCATTTTCTACACCGAGCACTAAACTTTAGGGTTGTGGCTGTTGATCAGGGTTCGACTTCAAGTCAACCGTAACATCTACGTCGGTTGTAACTGCTTCCGAAACAGTTATGAGCTGCTTGACGGATGGAAGGCTGCGGCGTTCGGGAACATTTACGGTTACATATAGTTCATAGGTTCCGGCGACTACACCCTCTATAAGGAAATGGCCGCGCACATCGACGTTGTACGCCTTGGCCGAGGACGCAGGGTCTCCCGTATCTCCCGCTCCCGCTTTTCTTATCCCGATTGCAAACCGGGCACCTTGAGGCAGCGGCCCATTTTCGACCTTAACTTCGCCGCGAACTGCGCCGGTGCCGTAGGCCAGGATCACGGTTATGCCGGTAAGGTTCTCGCCCGGTTTGATTGACAGGTTGTGCGATTGGACAACTCCGTCGCGCTCAATCCGCGTGACCGAAAAGTCCTTCGGCGGGCTATAATTTTTAGTGCTGAGGTAAAAATTTAGATTTCCCGGCGTAAGCCCGACTATGCGGAAACTTCCATCTGGACCTATCACAGCATCTCGTCCGCCGGGGTTATTCGAATCGTCGTGGGAATAGGCCTGAAGCCGCAGCTCTGCTACTTTGCTAAGAATATTTTTGTCAGTGACTCCCTCCACCACGATTGTCCCGCTAATGCTTAACCCTTTAAAGGTCTTGATGAGTAGTCCGGTGACATCCTGATCCGTCACTTCAAATGGCGCCCCTTCCGTCCGCACCTCGCTGCCGGGTAGCGGCGCCGCAATCACCAAATATTTTCCGGGGGTAACATTATCTATTCGAAACTCTCCTTGACTGTTGGAACTTGACATGGACGCAACTTGCGCTGAATTGCCGTCCTTGAACATTCGTTGCGCTACGAACATCATTCCGACGATTGGTTCGCCGTTTTCTCCGTCAACAACTTTTCCGCTGGCTGAAAAACTCGGCAGGCTTCGTCCCAACGTAATATCGATGTTGCTTAGTTCGCCGCCTTCTGGAACAACAACAATCTTTGCATTGTCAGGATCCGTGGTATCCGGATAATAGGGGCGCTTGTATGCAACTCGGCCGGGTCTGGGATCGAAATAAGAGTCGTCATCGGCTTGGCCGACCGCAACCCTGTAACGACCCTCGGGTACGCCGTAGATTCGATAAATACCACGATCATCCGTTACAAAACGTCCTAAGCCAGCGAAAGGCATCTGCTCGCCGCGCGATTTCGTCTGGCCTTCAGGCGAAATTGTGATGCGCTCTTCAATCACAGGCCGGCCATCGGCATCAGTCACTTTCCCGGTTATTACCCCACCGCGCTCCAGTGAAAAGTCGATGCCCTGGACGTTCTCGCCTGCGGAAAGTATTAACATTTTCCCGCCCCGTCCTATCGTGAGATCCGGTTGTACGTAGAGTGGGGCAATCGGTAGGACCTGACAATTCCCCGGCGGTATTCCAGTAATCCGGTAGTTTCCGTCCTGATCCGTGATCGTTTTCAAAAGTGGGGAGACCTGCATCGGAAATTCCTGGCGGCGTACGCCAACCGCGACACCGGGTGCACTTTTTCCATGAATGGTAACGCGACCCGACACGCTGCTGGTCACTGATTTTGTCGAAGGTTTTGCTTGGCAATGAGCCGCTGGCGGGAGAGCTGCGCAACTGAAGCTGAAGGCTAAAACGATTAGATAGCGAGGGAGGCTATTCATAGGAACAATCCGGAAGTTCCCCTTCGTGATGAGGACAACATAATACTCAATAGTGCGCGTGTTGTCTCGCAATCAATACTACTTCGACTTCCGACTTTAGCTGTGTCTAGTTGCCAAAGCTAGACCCGTGTTAGGATCGCGGACGAATCGACGGAGATTATTTTGCTAAACTGATCGGCTTCATCTCGCGAAAACTGTCCGCTGCTAATTCCGTTTTCTGATTCTTGCGCCATGGCACTCCTGAAGATTACCGACGCGAGCGGCCGCCAATGGGAATACGGCTTTTTGACGCAAGGCCCTTGCACCATTGGGCGCGCACCCGACAACACTGTAGTTCTCGATGATCCGAGAGCATCGCGCTACCACGCGCATATCAAGCCCGGCGAAGATGGTTCGTTCACGCTGGTAGACGGCGCGGTGATCAATGGCGAATTGCGACGCAGTGCAAACAAGGTGTTCGTTAACGGCGGCCCGCATTACGAATATCAGCTGAACAACGGCGACCGCATAACTATAGGCGCCAGCACACTGCGATTTGAACAGCGTGCTGAAGAACGTACGACCGACGTTCGCTACGACGACAAGCCTCTGGGCCACACCCAACTTGTTGTCTCTGCCAACGACGTGATGCAGACGGTATTGCACAAGTCTGCCGAAAACCTGCCGATCGCGGTTACGAGCCAGTCGAGAGACAAAGTTCTGGAATCATTGCAACGGAAGGCAAATATTCTCAGCGCACTCTATGAAATGAGTAAGACCTTAGGATCCGTGTTTGACCTCGAAGCGATTTTTTCAAAGGCGACCGACGTGATCTTTCGTTCAACCCCTGCCGATCGCGTGGTAGCTTTATTGGCCGAAGGTAATGGAACTGAGAATCCGGAAGACGTGAAATTGAATCCGATCGCCATGCGGGCGCGGGATGAGAGCTTGAATAACCACGCGCGGAAGTTGTCCATTGGTCGCACGATTACTCGTAAAGTGATGAGAGACCGCGTCGCCCTGCTTTCGCAGGATGCTGCGTCAGACGAAGAGTTTGCGGGAGTTGATTCGATCGTCTCGCAGGGAGTGCGTTCAACCATATGCGCGCCGCTCGTGGGTGAGTCGAGAGTTCACGGAGCAATTTATGCCGATCGATTGGATCCGTTCGCAGCGTTCAAGCCTGACGATCTCGAGCTGATCAGTGCCGTCGCCGCGCAAACGGCAATTGCAGTGGAAAACGCGCGCGCGCACGAGCGCCTTGCTCGCGAAGAAGTCGCGCGCGCAAATTACAGCCGGTTTTTGCCCGAATACGTTGTGAAACAGATGCTCGAAAATCCGGAGTCGTTCAAGCTCGGTGGCGTTAACCAAACTATCACCGTGCTGTTTGCCGACATCCGCGGTTTCACCAGGATTTCTGAGCACGCACCTCCGGAAAAAATCGTCGGCCTGCTCAATCGCTACTTTTCCGCGATGACCGACATCATTTTTGCCCACGGAGGGACCCTGGATAAATATCTCGGCGACGGCCTGATGGCACTCTTCGGCGCGCCTACGACCACGCCGGAAGACGCATCGAACGCTCTGAATGCGGCGGTGGCCATGCAGCGTCGATTGTTGGGAATCAACCTGGAGCTGAAGGAAGAAGGGCTAGCGGAAGTTAGCGTTGGCGTCGGTCTACACACGGGTGAAGTCACCGTCGGGTACATCGGTTCCGAACGCCGTTCTGAGTACACCGCGATTGGAGATTCAGTGAATACTGCGTCGCGTCTGGAATCGAATGCGAGGGGTGGTCAGATTCTCATTAGTGACGCAACCGCAAAGGCCGCACGCAGCCGATACAAGCTTCACCCGCGCGATCCGATTACGGTCAAGAATCGCGAACAACCCGTTATCCTTTGGGAAGTTGATTGGCAGAAGGCCAGCGGCTCGTTCTGAGCGCCATATCGCGAGAGTCTCACTTTGAAGAAGGTATACCGTAAGACAGAACATTTTTCATCTCATATCTCATTTCTCGTTTTCCATTCGCCAACAGCGATTACGTCCGTAAATGAGAAATGAAAACTGAGAAATGACAAATGGAAATCTGCCTGTGTTTGCAGTGTTCGTGTCCCGTCCTGCAGAGCAGTTTTGCTATGAGTCTTAATGATATCTTCAAGCGGCAACTCACCATCGCACGCGTCTATGGCATTCCGGTGCGCATAGACTATCGCTGGTTTGCAGTTGTCGCCCTCAGCGTTTGGCTAATTGCCAGCAACCTCCAAAACTATGCGATTCAACTGGGCAACGTTCGACTGCCCCCGCACGCTCAGGTAACCGCCTGGATACTGGGCTTGATTACTACGGCCGGGCTTTTTCTTTCCGTTTTTGGTCATGAACTCGCACACGCACTCATGGCCCGAGCAGAAGGAATTGAGATTGAAGAGATCGTGCTTCACCCTTTCGGCGGTCTTGCTCGCATGAAGACCGAACCTCAAAATCCGCGCGCTGAATTTCGCATTGCCCTCGCTGGACCAGCATCAAGTTTCCTCTTCGCCATACTCGCCTTCATAGGTGCCAAGATCGCAGCAGTGGGCAGCTACGAAGCAACGGTGGTCGTTTTCTTTTTGATTGGTTCCGGAAATCTGCTTCTGGCGCTCTTCAATCTGTTTCCCGGTTATCCGCTTGATGGTGGACGTGTGTTGCGCGCTATTCTTTGGCGCCGAAGTCGAAACATTGTTGAAGCAACCCGCCAGGCGGGAATTTGCGGGGTCCTGATAGGCGGCGTGCTGGTAGTGTTCGGTGTTTACATCCTGATCTCGCCGAACTGGCAGGCCACGCAGCACTATTTCATGGGCGGATGGTCAATTCTCGTCGGGCTATTTTTACTCGACACGGCGGCAAAGATAGTTAAGAGCGCTCATGACGTGCGTTTGGCCACGGCCGGTGATGCGATGTCGCCACCGTTCGCCCTTGAGCCCGCGCTTACGATTACGCGTTTGGTGGACGATATTCTTCCGCTTCATCGTCAAACAACTTTTCCGGTGGCGGTAGATGGGCGGCTTCATGGAATCCTGTCACTCGAAGATTTGAAATCGCTTCCACGTGAGCGATGGGCCACCACGCATGTACAAGTGGTTATGCGTCCCATCGCGCCCGCTTTTTTTGTCGAGCCCTCAACCACGCTCGATTCCGCGCAAGCAGTGATGAAGGAAAACGGCATCGGCTCGCTGGCAATCGTGGACGCGCGAGGAATGTTGGTAGGTTTTTTGCATAGCGGTCGTATCCGACCCCATCGAAAAGCTAAACGGCGATAGTTCCCCACACGCCTAAATTGTTGTCTAAGAATGTAATCGGTTTTAAAACGGAAATAGTTGTCTCTCACCTTTGCATGAATCAATCGGGGCACCGCGCCCTGGCAGTAGGTCAGTGTGAATTGAGGTAGCTCATTCACAGAACCGCGCGCGGTAGCGCCGGATTGTAAAAGACACTTCAGCAAGTGCTCTTTTATGCCGACAATTCTCACTAAAGCAAACTCCAATATCCTACTCCGCTCGGTTCTGGAAGCGTTTCCGTTAACGCCAAAGGGACCCACTACACATCGCCATTGCCACGGCTTCGTTTTTTCGCGATAATCCAAGCGGAACTTTCCATCTCGTAACCTAAGGAAATGGTAGATGCTGGCAGTAGTCGGTGCGCTCTTTGCCAACGGAGTAATTGCTATTCTCAAGTTCGGGGCCGCGGTTATCACCGGCTCATCGGGCATGATGGCGGAAGCGCTGCACTCGGTTGCCGATACCACGAATCAAGTTTTTCTGCTGCTCGGGTTGCGGTTTTACAAGCGGCCGGCTTCCAAGAAACATCCCTTCGGTTACGGGAAAGAGCGTTTCTTCTGGTCTTTTATTGCCGCCATCTTCATTTTCGGGGTGGGAGCGACGTATGCGATTTACGAAGGAATCGTAAAACTCAACCATCCTCATCCCCCGGAACATTTGGAATGGGCTTACTGGGTACTGGGCATCTCGTTCGTTTTGGAGGGCGGCTCAATCGCCCTGGCAATTTACCAGGAGGTGAAAGAAGCACATCACGAAGGCCTGACGTTCTTTGCATATCTTCGAGAGTCGAAAGATCCAACGGCGAAGACCGTAATCTTCGAAGACTCCGCCGCTCTGCTCGGTATCGTTATCGCGGGGGTGGGACTTTATCTTACGGAGCATCACAGTGGGCCTGGCGACGGCGCCTATTGGGATGGCGTAGCGTCGATCCTTATCGGATTGGTTTTGTCAGTAGTAGCGTTTGTTTTGGCCCGAACGTCGCGCGGCCTGTTGCTGGGCGAGGCTGCCAATCCGAAAAGTGTACAAGCGATCATACGGGCAATTGAAAGTCATCCGAACGTCGTAAAGGTTATCGAACTACTGACGATGCATCTGGCGCCGAAACAGATACTAATTAACGCCCACATAAATGTTCGCGACGATCTGGTAACGGGCGACATCGTGAAGACGGTTGAAG
>DATLBQ010000353.1:0-6269 GCA_035526805.1 Pyrinomonadaceae bacterium | reverse complement strand
GAGAAATGATGGGAGCATACACACATTTCTCTTGCTCATATCGACACACTTGTCATTACTGAGCGTAAACGAGAAGGCGCCACCGAATTGTGCCTTGGGTCACGGTATGTTGGTGGTGGTTCTGAGGAGGCAATGGATTGCCTTCGTTGGCCGCAATCTCCCTCCCACACCCCTCGCATCGGTAGATTCCCGAATGCGGTGTGGCTTGACCGGGTCCGTATATCTTATCGAATGCCACATCGTTGGAAGGCCCGATCAACTGCATGCGCTTGCAGAGTGCCATACATGTAACCCCTTCCCAGCTATAACCAGATGGTAACGCCCCCGTGGTGAGAGCATGTTCCTTGACGTGATCTACTAAAACTGTACGTACCATCACGGCATCGCGCAGATGCTGCTGCAGGCGACGCGTTCAAACTGTAGCGCGGCGACGGCATCGATTGTCCGCTGGCGCTGATGTTCCGCCTATCACTCTTCCGGTCGGAAGTCGGACGGTGGGCCGTTGGAATAAGCTCCAAGTACCGTTCCAACACGTATCCGATCGCGTTGCCATGATCTATCCAACACCACCCAACGGCGCATGCCCGAACGTTAACACGCCGACCGACTTGGATGCTTCCGACGATGGGGCTTGTGGCGCTCGCCTTAGCTCGCAATCGCACCATCGATGTCGTGTAACGGGTTTCCTGCGCGCTGAGCGTTGACGCGACCCCAACAACAAACGCGAATACGATGCAACCATTTCTGATCTCCATCGTGACCTCATTTCGAGTTGTGCAACGATAATGTCTGAATGGGACATTTGCGATTGGCAATTCTTACCAACGGGATAGATAAAACCACCTAGGTCTTTCATTACTAGGCCAAACGTGCGGACGCGTTAACGAAGCTCGCAATACATCGATAGCGACACCCTAAACCAAAAGAGGTGTCGCATGAAACTGCTTCGAGTAACGCTGCTCACAGGATTGCTGTTGGTTGGCGCGACAACCCGTGATGTATCAATTCAGTCAAAGCATGGAGCAACAGTTACAACGCCGGCGCGCCAAACGAGCGGAGAGTGCTACCTGGTGAATGGCATTTGGATCTGCCAGCCCTAGTTCAGCCAACGCATATGAAGTGCGGCTGATCTCGTTCCTCTATACCGACTTAGGTAGTCTCGCAACATTGCGTGCGCTTGCGGTGCATCCTTTAGTGCCGCAAGCGCAAACGCACAAAAGAGCTGCACTTCGGGGTCTGTTTGATCTGCTCCAAGACGCGCCAGCGTTGTTCTCGCACTGTCGGACATACCGAGTTGCGCGAGCGAAATGGCGTACGCCGCTCTAAGCCGGGGCTGGACGGTGCGACGGATTTGCGGGGCTGCGACCACGTTTTCAATTTCAGTCTGCAGGCCCTTTATATCGACCAATCGTGGACTGAAGCCGGCAACATGGACTCGACACATGACGGCCGGCCACTTTCCGGGCTGAAGCTCTTGGAGTTCGTTACACCACTGATTCGCGGAAGCGTCGTCACCAGCGTGCAGCGCGCTGTTAAACAGCCGAGTTACGATCTCTTCATTGTTTCGTAAGAAGATGTTGCTGTCGTAAGCACGTCTGGCGTAAACAAAGGCCTCCACGTACTTGCCTTGAGCAAACATTACCCCGCTCAAGGCAGCATAGCTGTCACTTCGCTCATGGCCCAACCGCAAAGCTTCCCGCAAATCTGACTCCGCGCGCGTTAGCGTTCTCGCTGCATCGCCTACATCAGCTATTCCAAACACCCACTTACGATATAAGAGAGTAGCGCGCATCTCATAAACGTCGGCCGATTGCGGGTGTATCGATACGGAATCGAGCATGCGAATGCCCCGATCTAGCTCTTTACTGCCGCGCTCCATATCTCCGGCAATAAGCGCAGTGATTGACTTGTCCAAGTTGATTCGCGCGCGAAGAACCCAAGGTAGGGCCCAATCGGGCTCACGTCTGGTAATGTCGACAAGCGTTGCTTCAGCATCGATTAGTTCGGCCGTGGAACCCAGGGAAGACCCCGCACGCTGCATGTCGGCTGCAGCGGCAATCCGTTCGCGCGCACGGTAGACATCACGCCACGAATCAGCGGACACCCCCGCCATGTCAGACGCCGCGTCGGTCGCGAGGCCGGCCGCCTTTCGGACATTCGTTGCGGCGGCGGCGCTCAGTTGCGTCGCAATCATGTGTGCGTTCGCCTCTTTCTGCGAGAACTGCGATTCCCAGATCCGCCGCCCACTTGCAGCATCTTTCAGCCAAAGCCGTGCGACGAGTGAGGCCTCGTCGGATGCGTCTACAACACCACCGATTATGAAAGTTATGGCTTGCTCTCTTGATGCAGCTTTTCGAATGGCTGCGGTATCTTGACCGGATCCATCGACGACATCAAAGCCAGCTGCCTTTAACCGCCACTGCAACGCTTCATTTAGAACTGTGGCTGCGCGTTGGGCGGGACCGATATAGCCAAAGTCCGTGACAGCGATCTTTGGGGGCGAAGTGGCCGCAACGACGTGTGATCCATTTGCTTTGGAAGGGAAAAGCGCTAACAAACGGAGCGCCAACAGCCCCAATGTCACGCCTAACACAAGTAATAGGGCCGAACTCATCCGTCCTTGAGTTCGCCATTTGTGGGGATCTGCGACGTGAATCCTGGATTTACGAAACCCTTGCGTCCGTTTGCGCTCAGATGCCCTCTCGATGAGCGCCGTGATATCAAGTGCGGGAGCGATATCGTACGCTAAGTGCAACGTCCTCTCGTACTGGTCGTAGAGTCGCAAGGCAGTTGGATTGAGGCCGTGTTCGATAAGTTTCCGTATCAGCTCACGAACCAGTTCCTCTTGTTGTGGTGCGACGTCTAACAGCTTTTCGGCCCAGCTCGCTGCTTCATTTAGGTGACCGGCCTCTATGGCAGATTGACAGAGTTTGCGAAGGACCGCATCAAAGCGTTCTCGCCAAATCAGCCGCTGGCGCGACATCCACTCATCGAACTCCGGCGATTCTTTCACGTACAGTCCGGCCGCGAACTCGCCCTTATATACGTGGGTCGCTTCTTCAAGTTGTCCTGTCCTCGCCAATTCAACGAACTCGAAAATGTCCGAATTGATCAAGGATCTGTCGATCGACAGCCCTTCCTGTCCTTGGGAGACGATAACATCCCCGAGCACCGTCCTCAGGACGTGAAGATTCTGACTAAGCGACTGGCGGGCGTTTTTTTGGGTTGAGTCCGGCCACAGCAAACCGATGACCGTGTCGCGGCGGACTGGCCTCTCCGCGCCTTCGACAACAAGGAACGCTAACAGTGCAAGCGGCTTGGTGCCGGCTATTTCGCCGCTCTTTGAACGGCCGGCCGCGTCCACAACGTCAAGCGCACCTAAGAGGTTAAGTCTAAGCATCAGAATGATTTGATTGTCTTTGAGGAGCTTCTGAGAATGACCTGAGCGGTCGCGATTAGCCTTGGAGCCAGAACTTTGCAACCCTCTCAATATAACAGGTTCGCATGGATTTCAGGCTTCACAACGTCCGATCTCAAATTCCAATAGCAATTTCATTGCTCCGCCATTCGAATGTGGCGCCGCCCATCCTCGCCGCCATCCAGAAGAAATACCGGTTGACGCCGACACAGGTTCGTGTCGCGGTTCTCCTGGCAGTTCGGTTAACGAATGACGAGATAGCTTTCGAACTGTCCGTCAAACCGAGCACGGCCCGCAGGCACACAGAGGCAGTCCTCCTCCGCCTCGACGTGAACAGTCGTTTCAAAGTAGTTGCACGGCTCGCTGAGCTCTTTCATGAGGAGCAGCCGTGAAGGAATCGATGCATGATTGGCGGGAAGCGATCGTTGCCGCAATTGCGCTTGTCGACAGCGCGAATGCTTCTTTGGACCGAGTCACCATCGAAGGCAAGCAGTTTCGCGTGGTGGGAGACCGAACCACTTCTTATGGTTGGATCTTCGTATTCGTCGAAGAATCACAGCCATCGCTATGCACCGAACTCCTCAAATCTCGCTTCGGCTTGACGGAACGCGAGGTTCAAGTCGCTCATCTCCTTGCCGAGCGCTATTCAAATCGTGAAATCGCGCAGCAACTTGGCGTGACAATCTTCACCGCCGGCCGTCACACAGAGCGAATCCTACAAAAGCTTCGAGTTTCGAGTCGACGGGAGGTTCGCGCAAAGCTGCTGGAGTGAATGCCGGCTCCCTGCGACGGGGAGGCGCATTCTCGTAAGTACCAATTCACAGAACGGAGCTTGGACATTCGCCATTGGTAGGTTTGACCAATTCCGCCGTTGGTTCTCAATGATGCATTTTGGACCTGTTGCCGTCACCGGCGTGCCGGATGGGCAATCGCCAATTCGCAAGACACCAACACCATACCTCAACCATAGCAAAGGTGCTTATGCGGAAGAGTAACCTTCTGATGAGTGCAGTCGTGCTCGTCGCCTGCCTGTTCACAGTTGGCTGCGGTGCGATCTTCAACGGCACTCGCCAAACAATTCAAGCGACATCGTCGCCAGCGGGAGCTGTTATCAAGGCGGATCCTGGTGGCCTCGAGTTCACAACGCCCGCGTCAATTAGTCTCGAGCGGAAGAACGAATACCGACTGACGTTCTCAAAAGAAGGCTACACCCCAGGCACGTTCCAAGTACAAAAATCGTTGAATGCTGGGATCCTCCTTCTTGACGTCCTTTTCACAGGCCTGGTAGGTGTCGTAGTGGATGCTGCCACCGGTGCCTGGTACAAGCTCTCGCCAGAAACAGCGACGGTCACTCTCGAGAAACGCTCCGCGAGCGTTGACGGCCCTGATCGAATCGAGATCGGGATCGTCCGCGACAGCAAGGGCGTTCACATCCATTCCAGTGGAGTCAGCGTTGAAGTTCGCGTTCAGGAGAAGAAGTAACGCGGTCTCGCTCATTCCAAAACGACGACAACTTTCAGCTTGCGGAGACCCTGACTATGAAACGAACGGTGTTGGTAGTAGCCGTCGTAATGATGTTTGGAGCCTGCTCGGAAGGCCCAATGGGCCCGGCCGGTCCCGTTGGACCTCAAGGTCCGGCAGGGCCGACTGGAGCGACAGGCCCGCAAGGTCCACAAGGTCCGCCGGGACCAGCAGGACCTGCCGGAGCTGTGAACCGGGCGGATCTAACAGGGACCTTTGGTGCAAGTGGCTCTATTACGGGCGTGCTGCCATCCGGAGCAACCGCGGGTGGTCGTGTTCCGGCAATCGCATGCTACGTCAGTTCGAATGCACAGACCTGGTTGGCAGTCGCACACACACCTTCTTCGTCCACGGCACCGTACTGTGGTCTTACCGGCATTGGTACAGCGACTCCCGGTATCACTCTGATTAATGGTACGCCGGGCTGGTTCTACTACTTAATCGCCGTCTGGTGAAGTTTCTCGGTGCGGAAAAGATGCGTAGCAGTGGCTCATTATTTTCCAGCAGAGAAGAAGGTATCTTGGGAATGCGCCAATAATCAGCGAGAACCTCAAGACTTCAGACGAGCTGAGGCGGTCGTCGCAATACGAGTCCTTAAGGCGGCCGTGGAACCGTGACTACGACGACTTCCATATGCCTGCTGAGTGCTAACAAGGTTATTCGGCTTCACGGGAATTACATATACGGGTGAAAACACTTGCGACTGGGCCTAAGCCTTCGACTGTGAGGAAACGGGAGGTGCGTGAAGTTGAACGCCGTTCCTTCTGTTTTACCACCCGTCCTCGGGAGACCAATGCGACGCGAGAATGACGCGACTTAGCGCCGTCGCACGCTTCTCACTTGCACTGGCACCTGAACTCGCACTCGCACCCGCCCTCGCACGCAGTTAAAAGCAAGGGGCATCGCCATGCCGGCGTGAAGCAAGTTGGCAGCTTCTACCAATTTCTAGCCCCACCGCAGTTCGTTAGGGTTCGCCTGTATCAAAGAGGCGCTGCTTGTCTGCGCTTTCCGCTCGCCGAGGTACGCATCCTTCAAAAGGAGCCGATAATGGTTCGCACGCGACTAGCACTGGTCCTTGCCGCTCTGGCCTTCGGTTGTGACGATTTCGCGACTTCACCAGCTCCACAATCCTCGGCGATTGCGCCAACATTGCTCAGACCTCCGGCCAACACGGTCGACTCGGCATTCTTGGCAATGACCCGGGAGATTCCGGGATTTGCCGGGTTGTATTTCGACAATAGCGGGAACGTCAACGTGATGCTCATGGACACCACTCGGGGAGGCCTTGCCGCGCGCAGAGTCGCACAGTTCATCTCGCTTTACAGGGGAC
>DATLBQ010000352.1:0-4223 GCA_035526805.1 Pyrinomonadaceae bacterium | reverse complement strand
GCCGCGCCATCGTTGTCCCTCAGATGAAGGGTGGCCTCGAGGCCGTTCGTCACTGGCTCGGCGACAGCGTCCACAAGCAGCAATTTACATGCGAACGGACGAACAGTCAGAACTTCAAGGTTTCGCAGACCGAAGGCGATGACGAGATCAGCCTGCCGAAAAATGGAACTTTCCGGCGCTGTTTTTTGACCGGCTCCTGTGAAAACCCCTGCGCTAAATGGCCCGCTTTCATCGACAATGCCTTTGGCAGCGGCAGTCGTGAAAACGGGCACCTGTAGGTCCTTGAGGCCGGCGGCCCAATTTTGACGCGAAGCCCACGACCCAGCAATCACAATAGGCCGTTGGGCGCTGTCGATCAGTTTACGCGCAGTTGCAAACTCCTCGTCGGAAGAATTTTGGAGTGATGTTATTCTTTCGGAGAAACCTTGGGTTTGCGCTAGATCAACATGAACCGGCCCCTGCACCTCGGCGCGGGCGAGTTGCGTCACGAGTTGAAAATCCTGAGCGGCCTCATCCAGAGAAAATGAGCCTTTAACGAGCGGCCTAAGGAATGCTTTTTGGTCCATTCGCTTATGCATCCGACTTACCGGATCATTCCCACCGTATGCCTCACTGATGCTGAGGGCAGGCAAATTTTCGAAATGATTGAACGCAATACCACTGGCCATGTTGGCCAGACCTGGGCCTTTGATCGATAGCGAAATGGCGAGGCGGCTCCCTGCTTTGCCGGCGGCTCCTGCCATGATCGCTCCCGCGCCTTCGTGGCCGGACGGAAAATAGCGAACCCCGTGGCCCTCGAGCTGGGTAATCAGTTTCCACGTGGGACCGCTGCCGGTTACGCCGAATGCATTCTTTACACCCGCAAGCGCCAGCGCTTCTGCCAGTCGTTCAATCATTCAGGTGAGTTCCAAAATGTGAGTTCAGTCGGCGACAACAAAAATCAAGGACGTATCTGAGGGCATCCGGGCTGAACCCCCCAATGTGCGGGGTGATATGAAGGTTGGGGAATTGTCGCGAAAATTCGTATAGAGGATCGCCGTGAATTTTGGGCTCGCGCGTGAGCACATCAAGGCCAGCGCCGGAAAGTCTCCCTTCTTTCAGGGCGTTCAGTAGAGCTGCCTCATCGATGATTTCACCGCGAGAGGTATTAATCAACACGGCGCCCTTTTTCATGCGGTTGATCTGGGATGCGCCGATAAAACCTTTAGTTTCGTCCGTGAGATTGACGTGAATTGAAACGAAGTCGGAGGATTCGAGGAGGGGGATCAGTTCCGACTTGTCGATCAAGTCTGGCCATGGGGAAAGAACTGGATCGTAACCCGCAACACTCATCCCGAAAGCCGTCGCGTAGCGACTCATCCATTGGCCAATTCTGCCGCAACCGATGAGTCCAAGTTGGCGGCCGCGAAGCATCATTCCGGGATGCTTATTTCGATCCCAAACACCGGCCTGCACATCATCGATGGCGGCTCGGAAGCCGCGAGCGCATGCCATCAGAAGGAGCCACGAAAGTTCCGCTGCGGGGGTTACGTTTTTCAGCAGTTCACGTTCACCACGGAGGGTCAGGAGAGGAACACTGCGCGACTCAAGAAACTTATGATCGATGTGGCTGAAGCCGGTTGTAGCGGTGGTGAACAGCCTGAGTTGTTTGGCCCGCGAAAGACGTTCCTGCGGAAAAGGAACCACCATGTAGGCATCTAAGACGGCGTCCGCATCTGCGATGGCGGCGTCAGCAGCGGGTTCGGTTGTGGCATGCGTGACTTTCCAATCAGAGCCAAGGCGTTGCTGAACAAATTCAGTCGTGTCGGGAGGACCCAAATACAAAAGATGAGGCATGAAGTAGCTCCAAATAAAGTGATAACGAAAAACGTCAATTCTGAGATCGGGTTAGTTGCAGCAACAATTGGAGGAAACTTTCGGCCTGTATGTGGCGATTGAAATGCTGAACCACATAATCTCGTGCTTTCGCTCCCATCTCTGCCGCTTCCGTTGGATTTTCGCTCAACCTCCGAACTGCATTGGCAATGTCGTCGCTGCTCCCCGGCCGAACGAAAATTCCACCATGGGCAGCTTCAATGACCTCGCGAATAACCCCGTCGATCGCGAGAATTGTTGGCCGGGCAGCCGCCATGTAGTCAAAGACTTTGTTCGGATATGTCGTCCGGAACATTGGAATATCCTTCAGCGTGGCTACACAGGCATTTGAGGCAGCTAGAAAATTCTGCATTTCACTTTTCGGCCGCGCCCCTGTGAACGTGACGTTTGCAAGCCCAATTTCCCTGGCGTTGGATTCCATTGTGGCGCGCTCTTTTCCATCTCCAACGAGCAAAAAGTGCACGTTGTTTTTACTGGAGAGCTGTTGAGCTGCTTTGAGGATCGTGCTGAGATCGTTAGCCATGCCGATGGCTCCCGCGTAGGTGACCACGAATTTTCCTTCGAGATTGAATTCTTTCCGGACGCGGCCGCCAGATGCAGCAGGATCGAACATGTTTGGATCAACACCATTCGCGATAAAGCTCACCTTCTCGTCCGGTATTCCGCGATCTATGAGATAGTCGCGATAAGCGGGGGAGTTCACCAGCAGATGATCGGCGCGCCAGTAAAGGAAACGTTCCAGAGCGCGCGAGAGGCTGATCAGTAACGGGTTTTTCAAAACACCCATATCAATAGCGAAGGCGGGCCAGAGGTCTCGAATTTCAAGCAGGAACGGTTTGCGACGAATCGCGGATACTAGCCAAGCCGAAAACGCCTGAAAAATCGGCGGCGACGTGCCCATCACAACATCAACCGGGCCGGCTTTAAGTCCCGCCCAAACCGAACTGAACATGAAGCTTAAGAACGAAATCACCCTCCAAACAAACGACGTGTGAAGGCTGGGATAGGTGTATGAGCGCAACACGCGCACGCCGTCAGCATTCTGCTCGGTGACGAACCCTTCACCGCTGGAAACTTTCTGCCCGGTCAAATAACTGAGATCACTCGCAACGATAGCGAAATTGTGACCGGCCTTAATGCAATGGCGCGCGAGTTCGTAGTGACGGGTACCTCCGGCTTCGGTTGGCGAAACGAACGCTTGATGAATCAAAAGGATGTTCACCTTAAATCGAAGTATTGCCAGGCGCGACTAGCAAGGTAGACCCAGTTGAGCTTCGGGCTTGCAGCTGCAATGCGAAGCTGAGCTTTTGAGAGGCAATCGACAATGTTTCGGAAGTGCATTTTACCGTAGAGGATTCCGGCGAAAAAATCGTCCAAAACCACGTGGCGCGGTCGTGAACCGTCAAGTCGACTGAGATAGCCGGCTCTCGATGAAAATATTGTGGCGCTCGCCAACCGCGCGGCGACGCTGGATCCGCAATCACTAGCGTCGCCTTTCCTGAAGAACTGCTGCCAAAATTAACGTGATAATCCCTCTGCGCAAATTTCAACAATACATGCGACGAACCATTCCAAGTATGGGTGGTATTCAACAGCAGCCAATGCAATCGAAAATCGTGTGCCTGGGCCCCATCGAGTCGATCAATTACAACCCAAAGATGATCCGCGCACCGCAAAATGGCACGGGTGTGCATAACGCCGCGACTGACATTGTAACCATTGTGTTCTCCCTGCCAGTACCCAGTGATTGCTGAGTTGTTGAAAAGTGCTGGATCAGAAAGGGCTGCTTCGCCTCGCAACCAGGGAAGCCAGAGAAACTTCCCGACCCGTTCCATTTGGTCCTCGCCGTCTACTGTAACTGTGTTGTGAAATCGAGACTGTGAGAAAGGGTTGTTCCACGGGGCCGGCGCGTTGTAGCTGAACGTTCCCGGATCAAGAGCGATATTTATTCCGTTCCACCACACATCCGCGTGAAGAGAATCGGCCTGCGACGGACGGTCCCTGTATGAAGGGCACCGCACAAAAGCGAAACCTGCAGAAGATCGAAGCGTCCAATAGCCTCCGACCGGCGCCGAAAAGTCATGGAGAGCGCGCTGCTTCACAGGCGCAACCAAAGCTTCGGAACCAAAAAGCCAGGCGAGATCCTCGTTCCATGGTCCTGATGGGAATTCGCAAACACGTTCAGTCAAATAGCGGATCGCCTGGATGATTGGCTTGTAGTTTTGTGCTTCGCAATTATTGAGGGGCAGGATTAATGCCCCATCATTTTGTCCGAAACAGGGTATCTGACCAGAGTTCCGATCATGAATCTGGAACAGGAAATCGCCAGCCGTCGAAATTCGGCGTTT
>DATLBQ010000351.1:0-6571 GCA_035526805.1 Pyrinomonadaceae bacterium | reverse complement strand
GTCAGCGCTATTCTGGCTGGTGATTCTCTTTGCCTTCACCTTTAGCGATTACTGGACGCGCGACTGGCTAACCTATCCCAGCCTCAGCTTCTTCATTGGCTAGTTCGAACTCTCCAGCGCGTACAGCTTCTCATCACGCACAGCCACTATTCCATGACAACTCGGACACTCGAGCCTGATGGTTGCATCAGAAGTTTTGATCGGCGCTCCGCAATAAGGACAAGGGCCAGACACGTCAGTCTGTTTGAAATGTCCTCGCATCATAATTAGCGGTACTACTAATCCGGCGAGCAGCAAAGGAATGCCGAAGATAAGCGCCACACTGGAGCCATCACCAAGCGTCAAGCTGATAACTAAGCCGGCGATGAAAAGAATCAGGCCGATAGCGATAGCGAATGAAAAACTGAAAGCACTATCTGGTTTTCGACGCGGCTTCGGTGTGGCTGGTTCCCTGGCGCTCATGTGTGTTGATGTCCTTCTTCGGTCCTGATTGGTAATCGATTGGAGAATTGATTTTTACGCCGCCTGCCTAATGACTGTCAACACCGGCGATCCGTTTGGAGAAGGGGTCCGTTTGAATTTAGCGGCAGCTAGTCTACAGAACCGAGCGCGGCAGCGCCGGATCCTAAAAGCAACTTCCGTAATAAGTGGTCTTGGTTATACTTACAATTACTCAGTAAAAGTAGACTTCAACATCCGGCGCTACCGCGCTCGGTTCTGTAAACGCCTCCGTTAGCTCCAAACGGCCCCACTGTGCCTTTGTGGCGCTCGTGGTTATAATGCCTGTTTCTTGAAGCGAGGGTATTTATGACAACCAGCACTCAAACCCCTTTTGAACAGTTTTTGAACCACCAGGACGAAGAAGCGTGGGCCGCGGCGCTAACCACGGTGCTACGCTGTGTTCACGATGTCGACAAAAATGCAACGCAGATCTGGTTTTCGTTTTACCCACTGTCGTTGTTTCGCGCCTTCGAGACAGCCGGCGATCGGGAAAAGCTGGCGGCCCAATTGCTGGTGCAGGGCGTTTACCAACTTAAAGATCAAATTGATTCATCCCACAAATTTCTTTACGGACATCGATATTGGCCGGAAGTGAAAAAAGCTGTCGAGACTGTTGCAAATAACTTCACCGGGCAAGAAGCCACGGGGCTTGCAGATGAGATCTTAAAAGTGGCCCACGAGATAGCGCAGGCAAACAAAGTCGATGAGTCGCTAACGGCTGGTATTACGGCGGTTGCCTTCATGACCGTGCGACAGGCGGGAGTCTTAGCCTTCACGAATGCGACGGGCGAGATGTTGCTCGACCATAAGCATGCGAAGAAATCCGCGGAACAGATACTTCGCGAACGCGCGGTCGACGATACCCAGGGGCTTTTTGGCTTTCTCAAAACTGTCGATAAGAAATGGACAGTAACCTATGATGAAACCGAGCCGGACGCGAAATATAAACTGCACCACGTACAGGATCTCGCCTGGGGTGCGGCTGACGATCAGACGCGCAATTGGCGCGAGGTAGATCCGCGCCGCGTCGAAGGACCGATCCCGGTCGAGTGTCGTTCGGCATCCTGCGGCACCTGCTGGGTGGGCGTACTGGGTGGCGCTGAAAAACTTTCCGACGTCGCGGTTCGCGAGGGCAAAAAAATCAAGGAGTTTGGCTACATCGATACGACGGAGCCCAAGCCACTTATCCGTCTCGCGTGCCAGGCGCAGGCGCTGGGTGCTGTTTCGATCGTTATCCCGCCGTGGAATGGGGTGTTTGGCAAGTACCTCGAATCACTGAAGGCCGTGATTGAGGAAAACTAAGATCTAAACCAGGCGTACACTCGAATTTCTTGAAGACTACCCCCAACGTTTCACCCTTACTTCTCGTCGTTGCGGCCGCGGTCCTGTGGAGCACCGGCGGCCTGTTCATTAAGTGGACTTCGCTCTCCGGACTTGAGCTCTCCTTTGGCCGTTCACTACTGGCGGCGATCACCGTAGCGATCTTCACGCGGCGTGAAGGCTTTGGCCTTAACAGGATCACAGCGCTGGCATCAGTGCTCTACGCTGCCCTGCTCGTGCTGTTCGTGCTCGCGACCAAACAAACAACTGCCGCCAACGCGATTTTTCTGCAATACACCGCGCCCGTTTACCTGCTCATTTTCGAGCCGCTGTTATATAAAGAGAAATTTCGCTCGCGCGATCTGATCGTAGTGATAGCTTGCGTTGCCGGCATGTCACTTTTCTTTGTCGGTCAATTGCGGCCGCAGGATGTCATCGGCAACTTGCTGGCGCTCGGCTCCGGCTTATGCTTCGCGTTTTACTTTCTCTTGTTGCGTCACTCCAAATCGCGCAATGTCAATCGCGCCTCGTCGGTGATTTACGGCAATCTTTTGGTTGTGCTGATAGCTGCGCCAGCAGGCTTGAAAGCGCTGCCTCACCTGACTTCGCATGATGCCTTGAGCGTGATCTATTTAGGCGTGGTGCAGATTGGTTTGGCTTACACGCTGTTTACGGCGGCCATGGCGCGCGGCGTGCGCTCACTCGATGCGGGAATTGTCGGCTACATCGAGCCGGTGCTTAATCCCATCTGGGTATTTATCGTATTACATGAGCGACCGACACAGTGGGCATTGGTTGGCGGGGCTATAATCGTCCTGGCAGTTGTTTGTCACATGCTTATTGAGGCAAGACGTGGACGGCGATTGGCTGCTTTGTCTTGAGAAGAAGTTTAATCCGCAGATTACGCAGATTACGCTGATTACGATCCAACGCGCATTACATTCGAACCTATCGTACCGATTTGTGTCTGCGTAATCTGTGTAATCTGCGGATAACTCGTCAGCCGCCATCGGCGCGTTGTTTCGCAGCAGCCGCAACCGCACGCAATCTCTCCACCTTTTGTTCAAAAGTTTCACCGGGAACCGGACCCGTATCGGCCACGCCGCAGTAAGTCGATCTAATCATCAACGTACGATCGGCCTGTCCGGTTGGTTTATGTGTGGCAGTTGCCTGCGGCGCCGACGCAGGCGAAGGCGCATCGGCCTGGACGTCGGCTGGCGGCGGAACCATTGCCGACTCGACCATTGCGTTAACAACTGGTGAATCCGGGGCGATGGCCGGCGCGGTCTGATCGCCGCCTTCTTCAGCTCGTTTCTTCGCGGCTGCTGAGACCGCTTTCAGCCGTGCAACTTTCTGTTCAAAGGTTTCACCGGGTACCGGACCGGTATCGACTACACCTGCATAGCTTGTTCGTCTGTTTAGTTTACGATCCGGTTCGGCTCCCACTTTAGAAGCAGCCGGTTTTTGTGCGGGCGCGGCACTGACCTTCGGCTCAGGTGCAGCAGCTGGCGCTGCGGCTTTGGCTACAGGAGCAGGCGCCGCCTGGGCCGGCGGGGCCTTGGCCGCTTCAGGCGTGTGGCCGGTGGTCTCCATAATAAACACGCCTCGTGCATCCTTCCTGATCACCGGTAGAGAGCCTCCGGCAGCCTGCAGCAACGCCGAGAGCTCGGCTTCGACAAAACGCCTTTGCTTGTTTGGATCGCGCACATGTCCCAGCGGCGGTCCCATGTAAAGCGTGCCGCAGGTTTGACACTTTGAGAGCACATCGTCACCGCGCAGATGAACTTCGGCCGGTTCACCGGCGGTGAGCAATTGCTTCAAGTGACCGTTGCAAAGTTTTCCCTTCGCGTTCTTCTCATTGCACACGGTCTGCGCGTTGGTGATGCGCTTCGGCGCCGGAGCAGTCGCGGCGGTGGACGCACTCGGTTCGCTTGAGCTGCCTTCTGCTGAAGTTGCCGTCATGGTTAGTGTCAGGCTTTCACACGAAATCTATTGTGATTGCAATTCGAATCTTACAGAGTTGATCAAATGTGCGTCAACGCAAGCGGTGGGCGCTGAGCAGTAAGCAGTGAGCAGTAAGCAGTGGGCTTGTGCGACGCGTTCATGCGTAGTTCCACGTACAAGCTAGCTGCACTGCCCCCTGCGCTCTCGCGCCCACAGCCCACTGCTCACTGCTCACTGCTTACCGCTCACTGCTTACTGCTCACTGCTGTTATGCTGAACCGCAATGCTAAACGATCTACTCGGAGCGATCTGGCGCCGCGCACCAAAGCTACTGAAGCGCTGGACTGTGAGGATGTCGCATCCGCGCTTTGCAGTAACCGCTGGGGCAATCGTCACTGACCAGCGTGGTCGCGTGTTGCTGCTTAAACACCGCTTTAGGCCGGGCAGCGGCTGGGGCATGCCCGGCGGGTTCATTGAAGGAGGTGAACAACCGGAAGAAGCGTTGCGACGAGAGCTACGCGAGGAAGTTGGTCTCGAAATTGGAGAAGCAAAGTTAATCACGGTGCGCGCGTTCAAAGACCCGCAGCAAGTGGAGATAGTTTTCAGTTGTCAGGCTGCAGGAGATACCGATCAGCTTAATTTTGAGATACAAAGAGTCGCCTGGTTTTGTCCCGAAGAATTGCCGAAAGGATTACCGAAAAATCAGGCAAAGCTTATAAGACGTGCACTCGCTGATGGAGCGGGGCCGCAGGATTGATGTATGCTGTGCGGCGCAAAAAGAGGTAGCGAGTGCTGAGTGCTGAGGACAGAGAGTTACCGCGCGCTCCCCGGTGGTTAATCTTGGTCCTCAGCACTCAGCACTCAATTCTCATCACTTCCTTCTGGAGAAGAAAATGGTAGATCTGATTCCGTCGCCGGACACTGTCATGCAGATTTTGAAGCGCACCGGCGCTTTTCGCGAAGGCCACTTCGTTTATCCCAACGGCAAACATTCACCGCACTACTTTCAGATGCCGCTGGCCTTTCGTTACTACGATACGGCGCGTGTGTTAGCGGTCGCGTTGAGCCGAAAGTTTCGCGTCGATCGAGATATCTCGAGCCAGTTACCAAAGGTGTCGATTATCAGCCCCAGCTCGGGGGGCATTCCGGTCGCGTTTGGTGTGCGCGACGCGTTAAGTGCCGAACAAATCTATTGGGCAGAACAGGAAGGCAACAAGCGCAGGTTTCGACAGTACATCAATAAAGGCGAGGTGAACCCTTGCATCATGGTGGACGACATAATTCGCAGTGGCAACGCGATTGATGAAACCGCAGATCTCGTGAAGGAGTTAGGCGCGCCGGTTATTGGCTGCGGCGCTATTGTGCGTTTTACTTCCGCGCCTGACAAACTTGGCGAGGTGCCGATCAGATCATTGGTTGAGTTTGACGCGCACATGTACGACGAAGGTGATCAGTGCAGTGACTGTGTGAAGAGCGCCCCGGTGGAACACGTGCGGTTCTGAGAGGCGGAAGGCGGAAGGCAGAGAGCAGTAGGCAGAAAGCGTTTATGTGACGCTGGCTGGAGCGAATCTTTTAGGATTGGCGATCATTCCTGCTAACATGCGACCTACTTCTTCATACCCTGAAATGAGACGGTCGTGATTTTCTTTAGATATATATCCGCAGTCTAAAGCGAAATCCAACCACACCTGAGTTTCGGTTGCCTCACCGTCGCAATCCGTCAATTTGTTTATGAGCATCTTTGGATATCGCCGCTTGCGAAAACCTTCAGCTAAGTTAGCCACAGCGCTCCGAGACGATCGACGAATCTGATCCGTTAGTGAGTAGGTCTCTTCCCGGGGAAAGGTTTTTGAAAGATGGAAAATCTCCATAGCCAGGCTATAAGCAAGTTGGAAAACCTTGAGATCGCTATGACCACGAAACATAACACTCTCCTTTCACAGCGGAGGGTGGTTTTAAATTAAGCGGTAATTGTCTTATTGCTCTCTGCCTTCTGCCTTTTTAACCATTATTAGATCTCGTGTCGATTCGCCAGCGCCTTATCCATCGTCACTTCGTCCACATATTCCAGATCGCTGCCCACGGGCATGCCCATCGCTATGCGGGTCACTCGGAGTCCCAACGGCTTGAGTAGACGGCTGATGTAATTCGCTGTTGCCTCGCCTTCGGTAGTGGGATTCGTCGCGAGGATCACCTCACTTACCTCGACGCCATCGTTGTTCTCCGGTTTCAAACGAGGCAAAAGATTGGCGAGATGAAGTTCGTTTGGACCGATATGACGGATCGGGGAAAGACTTCCGTGCAGCACGTGATAGACACCTTTAAAGCTGCGCGTTTTTTCTACTGCAACGAGACTATGAGGTTCTTCGACTACGCAGATGACGGAATGGTCGCGGGAAGTCGAGGCGCAGATGCGACAAGGTTCAACGTCGGTTAAGTTGTTACAAATTGAGCAGAAGACAATCCGTTCTTTTACTTCCAGGATTGCGGAGATCAGTCGCTGCAGCTCTTTGTCGGGAGTGCGCATGATGTGAAACGCCAGGCGCTGCGCAGACTTTTGACCGATGCTGGGAAGGCGTTTTAATTCGTCGATTAATTTTGTAACGGGTTCTGCGTATTCCAACATGGCAAGTTTCGAGTTTCAAGTTCCAAGTTCCAAGTTGATTCCGTCTGTGTTCCGACTTGAAACTTGGAACTTGGAACTTGAAACTCGAAAGAAGTGTTTATCCCAACATTCCCCCAAGGCCCGGTGGCAGCATGCCGCCGAGCTTGCCCTTCATTGCTTCGTCCACTTTGCGGTTAGCTT
>DATLBQ010000350.1:0-2732 GCA_035526805.1 Pyrinomonadaceae bacterium | reverse complement strand
CTCCTCCTGCTATTGTTGGCCGTATTAGTAAACCGTCAGGGTGCCCAGGTCCTGTTCAATTCCCCACATGCAGCTGAAGTAGACGTAAGTACCGTCATTGCCCCACATGATTCCCAACAGTTGCCAGGTGGTGCCGTTGTTTCTGAAAACCGGTCCGCCGCTGTCGCCCGGGGCAGAACCCATGTATTGGATCTTATACTGACATGTAAGCGGAACTCCTAGACTCGTTGTCGTGATGCAACTATGCGAGATTTGGCCCCAAGTCCATCCCGTGGTTATCCCCATCTTGTCCGCCCAGTCGCCATTTGTTGGGAAACTTATTTTCGCGCCGATCCCAATTCTCGGTTGCGAGGAGCTAATTTCCTTTGACCCGGTCCCGTAACCCCTGAAAGTTGTCCGCGCTAACCTACCAAAATCTTTCGAAGCAGTGTCGGAACTCGTTGCATATTCGAAAAGAGCGGCGTCGCTCTTCCGACAAAGTGTAGCACACGCGGCGTATGAATACGGAACGGGATCGACAACTTCACGTCCTAGGAAATCATTCGACCCTTGAGTCTCATTAGGCCCGTACTGGTAATACTGATAAGTTGAATCGACGCCATCTATGTATGCCTGAACCGGCGTGCAATGACCCGCGCTGACGAAATGAGATGCGGACCCGTAATTACCCGCGTTGAATCCCAACGTGCAATAGGAACTGCTTTGCCAGCCCAACAGCATCGCGACACCACCGGGGACTGGGCGAACACGGTTTTGAATGCTGTCAGTCAAGGCCCGTGGCTTTTTGCCTAATTCAAAGGTAATGGCATCAAGCGGGATACCACGGGACAACATCAGCGCGCGCATGGTAGCGGCGGTTGGTGCATCTGTGGCGCCCACGGTCACCGTATTCTGGCGTTCGTCGACGTCCAGGAAATTGAATCCAGGCATTGCCAACAGATCTCTGTCCACAGACTTGAACCAAGCGTAAAGCTCTGAGTAATCATATTTAGCTGGTTCGATTCGAATGCCTCGATAAGTTGAGTTGTCGCGTGCGAGATCCGCGATTACTGACTGGCGTGCTGCTTCTGCGTTCTCCGAGCGACTCAACCGGATAACCACGAACTCATCATCACCGAGGTAATATCCGGCGAACCCCGGAATTTCCTTCGCACGATTAGCCATTTGCTCGTTGAAATCGAGCGCCAAGTATGCGTTGGGTGCAACGTCTTGTCTTGGTGACCTGGCGTCTGGAGCAATGGGCGCTTCCGAACAGGCGCACAGCACCAACGTCAACGCAACCGCGAGTTGAGGCTTATTCAATGAATCCTCCGAAGGAAAACCGATGAGACGGCGCACCGTGTCGCCGCACAGGCAGGTTACTTGAGTGACCACCACAATCTCTGCAGGGAATTGGAAGGCGCCATTGGGACGAACTACCAATGTCAGAGTGAATTCCTGCCTTTAGCCGGGTCTATCAACAGGGCCGTCGGTGCTCACCTATGTAGCTATTGCAAGGTGCGGGGGCACCTTGAGTCATGGATATGCGTTCGGCGACCTAGTTGAAACCGAGTGTTTGGCGCGTTATGGGAAGATCGATTGTCTGGTAGAGCGGACCACCTCTGGGTCTTCTCGTATCGGTCCAGGTGACTCAACTGACCTTGGCCTCCCACATCTTCGCCGAGGGCCTTAGAATAAGTCAGTATTTTGTTATGATTCCGAACAATGTCAGCGCAGGGTGGGCACTTGAGACTAAAACGGCCGATAACCAACCTTGTCTTCGTTTTAACGCTGATCGGAACAAAGGCGCACCCGTCTCAGGCGCAAACCATTGCGCCGATTACGCTGCGAGCGGAGTGGCTCGAGTATACGCGGACACATCTTTCGGATCCTTCGATCAAGCCGGCATTCGACGCGATCGTCGAGGCTGCGAACAAATCCCTCGCTGCCAAACCGATCGCGGTCACGGACAAGAAAACACTGCTGCCGCCCAGCAAAGACCCACACGATTATTTCTCGCTGTCGCCGTACTGGTGGCCCGATCCATCAAAGCCTGATGGCTTGCCGTACATCCGCCGTGACGGCGTTACCAATCCCGAAAGCAAAAAGGACCTCGATCAGCCGCGCATAGCAGCCATGGGCGACCGCGTCCACACCCTCGCCCTCGCTTACTACTTCACGCGCGACGAGCGCTATGCGCAGGCCGCGGCCAAGCAAGTACGCGCGTGGTTCCTCGATCCCGCGACGAAGATGAATCCGCATCTGCGCTTTTCCCAGCTCGTGCTAGGCAATCCGGAAGAGCGAGGTAGCGGCATCATCGACACGCGCTGGTTCGTCGAAACGGTCGACGCAGTGGGACTGCTGCAGGGATCGAAGTCATGGACCGCCGCTGATCAGGCTGCGCTCAAGCAATGGTTCGCTGCGTATCTCAAGTGGCTCCTCGAAAGTCCGAACGGTGCGCATGAGCGTGCCGCCAAGAACAACCATGGATCGTGGTACGCCGCCCAGACTGCGACCTACGCGATGTTCATCGGCGATTCGGCGCGCGCGAAGCAAATAGCGGAAGACGCGAAGGCTCGCATCGGTTGGCAGATGAAGCCCGATGGCAATCAGCCCGAGGAGCTCGCGCGCACTCGCTCCTTCCACTACAGCAACTTCAACGTCGAAGCGCTTTCGCGCGTTGCCGAAATCGGGCGCAAGCTCGGCGTGGACGTTTGGAACTACACCGCGCCGACCAGCGGCAGTCTCAAACA
>DATLBQ010000349.1:0-12452 GCA_035526805.1 Pyrinomonadaceae bacterium | reverse complement strand
TTCCTGCAGCTCCGTCTCTTGCGGATAAAATTGCAATGCGGACTCCAGGCAATGCAGGGCGCGATTCGCCGCTTCAATTCGTTCGGACGTTCGCGCACGCTGTTGGGCCTCATAGGTTAGCGAGCGTGAAGAATCTCTGGCCCAGGTTAGCAAGTGGTGCTTTTGAAGGACGCGAACTCGCTCCTGTGCCGACCTGATTGAGTTCCTTTTGTCCGCAGACAGACTACTGGATCGCAGTGCCTCTTCCGCCGTCGCCATATAATCCTGACAAAGATGGAACACATCAAAGTGTGGTTCGGGGTTAGATCCAGCGTCGGCTTGTTCTCCTTGTTTCTGAATATTCCGCCACGCCGCGGACAATAGCGAGGTGGAATGAGATTTCACCGAAGGGCGTTTATGTTCGCCACTCGTGCGCATTGAGGTGTCGCTGCCCTGATCGAGCAGGTAACGGGTCCATGCGCGCCGCATCACCACTTCCCGCGCAGACAGCGCAACCAACAAGACTACGCTCGCCGCCAGTCCGGCTGGAATCCAGGGAGCCTCGTCGCCGCCGCTAACGAGCGTCCACCATAAGCCAAAAAACAACGCTAACGCCGCTACGAAAGCGGCCAAAAGATAACCAACGCTGGACGGTACACGAGCCCGAGAAGCACGCCGGCGCGCAGCTTCACTGTTTCCATGTACATGTGAGCGCGCGGCTCTCGGAAAGAAATCCTGCGTTGAGTTGTTACCCACGTTTGATTCTCAGGAGACGTTAGATAGCTGTTTCAATCGCACTCGCTGTATTAGTCTGCGGGGGAAACTGATTACCTCGGGACTTGAACCAACTCACAATAGTCGGCTTTTTAGTATTCTGCTGTCAATATAGGATGCGCTGACCAGGTTGTCACATCGTTAGGGCAGGCGCCGGTGCGCCAGGGAGATGGAGGATGGAAAAAGAGTTTGCAAGCAGAATTGTGCTCATAACAGGCGCCACGTCCGGTATTGGAAAAGCAACAGCTCTGCGTTTTGCCAAAGCGGGTGCGAACGTTGCCGCAGTCGGCAGAGACCAAAAAGCATTGCTTGAACTCCAAAAGCAAGTCGAGCTTGAAGGCACGGAATTTTTGGAAATCGCGGCGGATCTGGCTCGTCAAGACGAACCGGACAGAGTGGTAGCGAAGACGATCGAACATTTTGACGGAATCGATGTCCTCGTAAACGCTGCCGGTCACATTTCTTCCGGCACCATCGAAAACACAACTGTGCAGGCCTGGGATGCGATGCTCGGAATTAATCTGCGCACCCCGTTTATGCTAATGCAGCGGGCGCTACCGAGCCTGATCGAGAGGAGAGGCAATATCGTCAATGTCTCGAGTGTGACCGGGTTGCGCGCATTTCCTGGAGTCCTGGCCTACTGTGTTTCCAAAGCAGGTCTCGATCAACTCACACGCTGTGCGGCGCTCGAAGTTGCTGCCAAAGGAGTACGCGTGAACGCGGTAAATCCTGGAGTAGTGGTCACGGAGATTCATAAGCGCGGTGGGATGACAGAGGAACAATACGAAGGCTTCCTGGAACATTCAAAAACAACGCACCCGCTCGGTCGCGTCGGGCAGGCAAGCGAGGTTGCGGAGTTAATTTATTTTTTGGCGTCAGAGCGCGCTTCATGGATAACCGGCGCAACCTACTCTATTGATGGTGGCCGCGCACAGACCTGCGCTCGTTAGGGATAACCGGCGGCGAATGGTTGATGTTCGCTAATCAAAAACTCGCTCTCGCACGCTACTGTCTATATACTCTGCTGCAGCAAACGCATTCAAAACTCAGGCTGCAAAGCGCGCTTTTTAGATCGGATCTAAGAAGCGCCTTTAGTAAGTCAGATCTCTGATGATTAATGATCGTCGAAACTCAAACGCCCTGTGGCCACCCAGTGCAATTAAGCCTTCAGGTGCGCTCACCGCAATCAAGATCGTAGCGGGAATCTTCGCGGCTCTGGTAGCACTGCTATTGGGCCTCATTGTTCTGCTATTGATCGGCGTTGAGACCGGGCCGATCGCGTTATTAGTTGGGCTCGTCTCAGCCACCCTTCCAGTTCCGCTTTATCTCCTGTTGGTTCTTTGGATTGACCGTTACGAAGCGGAACCCTTCTGGATGCTCGCAACCGCGTTCTTTTGGGGAGCACTTGTGGCTGTGTTTTTCGCGTTTCTCATCAATACCGTGAGCGGCGTTGCGGTGGCAGTGGCGACCAACAGCATGCGCGCGGGTCGAACCTTTGGCGCGGTTATCTCCGCCCCCATAGTCGAAGAAAGCGCCAAGGCTTTAATTCTTCTTATCTTCTTTTTTTGGAAAAAGGACGAGTTTGACGGCGTAATCGACGGCATCGTATACGCGGCCATGGCTGGCTTGGGCTTTGCAATGACAGAGAATATTCAATACTACGGAAAGGCAGTAATGGAAGGTGGCGGTGAGAAGCTGACGTTTGTTTTGATTCTCCGCGGAGCGCTGGCGCCGTTCTCGCATCCGATGTTCACAAGTTTCACTGGGATTGGACTTGGACTCGCGCGCCAGTCTCGAAGCACCGCGCTCAAGTGGATCGCTCCACCACTTGGGTTGCTTGCCGCCATTTCAATGCACAGTATCTGGAACGGTTCGGGGATTCTTTTTGGTGGTGGCGCATTTATTCTGACCTACGTTCTCATAATGATTCCCGCATTCTTTATCATGCTGGTCGTGATCGCTCTCGCACTTCGTCGCGAGGGCCAAATAGTACGTGAGTTTCTCGTGCCGGATTTTCAAGGCGGGCTATTAACGCCGGAGGAGTACAGGCGGCTTGGCAGTATCACCGGGCGCATGGGCAATTCCTTCAGCGCGTTATCGCGAGGCGGATACAGTCACTGGCGAGCTGCGCGGCGATTGAATCAGACCGCGAGCGAGCTCGCATTTCATCGCAGCCGCGTTGCGCGTGGTATAACTGCGGCTGACGCGCGCGAACGTGAGGCAGCCTATCAGCTGGCCCTCCAGGAACTGTTGAAATTGCTGCGCAGCAAGTAAAAGCGCCAAAACAAAGTTCGCCCATTCTGGTGCGATTGACTTATACTAACGGCCTTTACAAGGCATCGCGAAGGTGGTCTCTTCCTCGAGCTGATGAGAGTTCAACTCCTACCAAGCACCTTTGATAGTCAGGGCCACGCAACCCCAGAACAACGTCTGACATGTTTTCTTATCGACGAATGTGTTGCTGTTGATGCAGGCAGTCTTGCTTTGGCGCTGACCGCGGAACAGCGAAATCAAGTGCGCGACATAATCGTCACCCATCCTCACATGGACCATATCGCGAGTTTGCCAATATTCATTGATGACCTGTTTGAGACGTTGAAGAGTCCTGTCCGCGTCTATGCGACACCCGAAGTCATTGATTTGCTCGAACGCGACATTTTTAACTGGAATGTCTATCCGCGTTTTTCCGAACTCAAAAACGATTATGGTCCCGTAATGGAGTATGTGCCGATTCCCACGGGACAGGAGTTTAAGGTCGCGCACCTGACGGTAACCGCGGTCGGAGTTAACCACATTGTGCCGACCGTTGGCTTAATAGTTTCAGATGGAAACAGCACCGTTGCCTTCAGCTCGGACACAGCGGAGACCGAAGAGTTTTGGGAGCTCATCAATCGAGAGCCGCGCGTGGATGCTCTGTTGATCGAAGCCTCCTTCCCAAACTCGATGGCCAAGCTCGCCGAGGTCTCCCGCCACTTTACCCCAGCCTCGCTACAGCAAGACCTGCGTAAGCTGACGCACAACGGTTTGGACATCCTCGCGGTACACATAAAGCCGGCGTACCGGCAGATGATTATTGCTGAGTTAAATGCGTTGAATCATCCCGGACTGGGAATTATGGAATCAGGCAGGACCTATAATTGGTAAAAAACTCGTACAATGCGCAACGTCATTCAAGCGGTTCAGAATTCGACGTTTAGGTTGTCCTTGTGGAGGCTAAGACAAACTGAAGTTTGAACTCTGAACTGCTTGAATGACCTTGGACCTTGGACATTGGACTCTAATTAACCGGATCAAATTCTTGCTGACCGTGTTCACCCTCGATTTCTTGCAATAGAACTCGCCCACTGGGAAGTACCTGCTTCACTTTCGCCGTTCTTTGTTCTCTGTCGCGGCCCGGCATTAACTCCGCTCGGAAGGTAACCGTCATACCCGGTCGGGCCCAGCGGTTCGCAGGGTTTTCGATCGCCCGCTGTTGTTTAGTTCCCATCGCCTTTTTCCTCTTCAAGTAGGCTCCGGCGGTGCCGACTGCGCCCGCCGCCAAAACAAGACCGCCAAGCAGGCGTTTAGTGCTTTTTTTCATTTCTAGTGGCTGACCGATTCGCAAAGCGGATCCAATCGCGCGGTGATAGTAGGCAAGCCGCTGAGCGACTTCTCCGCGTTCATCTGCGTAAAGTGTGCCCACTCAGGCGGGACGTTAGCCTCGGCGAAAATCGCCTCGACTGGACATTCCGGCACGCAGGCATCGCAGTCAATGCATGTCTCCGGGTTGATGTGCAACATATCGTCATCGAGGTGAAAAGCTTCGACAGGACAAACCAGCGCACAGTCGGTGTAGCGGCAGTTCACACATGGTTCTGCAACGACGTAAGTCATTCCGATGCGTTCTCCTTGGCTTTAGGTAGGACAGACACTTGTCTGTCGCCTTGTTATTAGAGTGACACTATCTTAAACACGAATGGGCGGACTTTGAAAGACGAGACAAGGGTCTTTAGTTATGACGCCAAAATTTTCTTCGGAGAACGTTTGCTGTATTGGGAAGCGCTTGGCAGCGAGGAAATTTTTACAAATCGTAGAAGTGCAGATCTTGTGCGGTAAGTTGCTTGGTAACCAAAATTATCTGTCCGGTGTGCATTGAAAAATGCTCCGTCACATGAAAGATCGCGGCAAGCGCGGTGGTGTTAGTGCCTTGAATACGATAGTCGTCGAGCAACAGCGTCGGATCAAACGAAGCCAGCGTCCCGCCAACCTGGGAAACTGTCGTCTTCAAGTTACGCAGCAACTCAACACGAGGTATTACATCGCGCGCGTCAAACTCCATCTGGCGTTGACGTTCGTCGGGTTCGCTTCCCAAGCCACAAACGATCCACTGCCGAGCGTTTCCGCAAAGGTGCAGCACGAGATTGCCGATGCTGTTTGACTCCGAATTGGGCCGCCACCAGACCTGAGCGTCCGTCAGCTTCTCGAAGCAACCCTCAATCTTCGGCAAGTACTCCTGCGTTATCAGCTCACGAGCCTTTTCAATGAAAACTCGCGAAACGCCATCTGCGAAATTGTCTGCTGAGGTTGTCACCATTAGAGTGGTCTCCCGCGCCTGAAGCCTGCGGAAGCCGAAATTGCTACCGGTCGAAGAGGGTTATTCCCTTGTATCTGGATGCCATTCTGACATTGAGTATTGCGATACTCAAGCAAGCAGGGCTTAATCATCGCCGAAGTTCGACGTTGATAAAAGACTCCGCAACGCAAAGCGACGCTGAGAGTACTCAGGCGTCGCTTAGTTCACAATTAAGTAAAAGGAAATTAGGCCTCGCTGGCGCGGGGGTCATCTGGCAGCAACAGTTTGATGGCGTTGGCGGTTTCTACGCGGCGCTTTTGCTGAACTTCATTAACCCAATTGGTTACGGTCTTGACCATTTCGCGCGCGGTTTGCGCGGTCGTGTTTCCCTTGGGCGCGGGCTTCTGATTACGCGTCCGCTCGGCCTTCTTTATGATTTTGATAGCTTTCTTTTCTGACATTTCAACTAACTCTTCTGTACTAAACTACTGTGCTTGTTCCACATTTAAACGATTTTTCTTAACTAGAGTTCCCTAATTCATACCTGCCCAACGTAGAACGGTTTAGCAAATAAACTTTGCGGCCGCCGCCCAATGTCCATCGTCCACTAGCAAACAGCAAGCCATCGCTCAGGAACGCTATGTAGACTCTTGAATAATTAAGCAGGCTGGACGAGGAAGCTCAGGTATTCAGATGTATCTTACACTAACAGGGTTGGATTGGCGTTACTAATACGTACACTCTTTCGCCGGCACGTACGATTTTTCTAACGGCGACGCCTCGGTTTTGACCGTCCGGCAGTGTTCGCGGCCCTTCATATCAAGCTGCCAAATCTTCTTTTGGGTTCGGTAAGTCAGGAATACGAGACCGACTGCGGCGCCGGCATTCACCCATTTCAGACCGCTAATCATGTATCTCGTACCAAAAGAAATGAGCAAGGTATTGATGACCACGAGCGCGAGGCGAAACTCGGTGGGGCCGAATTTTAGGTAGCTAATCTTCAGTTTGTCTGTGGCGGCAAAAGCGAGGAAAGTGCTGAAGTCGTAGGCGGCGAAAAGCGCCAGCATCAACAGCAGTTGAAACCGCGACTGCTCGGGCAGGATAAACGCATAACCGATAAGGATCGAACAAAGAAAAAAGTAATCGAGCAGGTGATCCATGTAGTAGCCCCATCTCACCAGGCCCGTGTTGCGATACTTGCCGATTTTGCCGTCGTAGTGATCAGTCGCCCACTGAAACACTATCATTAGTGACACCATCCAAAGCCAGCGGATGTTGCGAGCCGCCAAAAAGCTGAATAGCAAGATCGCGAGCGACCAAGCGAGGGTCAGCATCGTCAAATGCTGCGTCTCCAGCCACAACGGAATCCTCGGCAGAACTATCGGCGCGAGTCGCCGCTCGAGCGGAGAAAGAAATGATGTATTCGTCTTGTGTGCGCCCGCAAATTCTGATGTCTCAATCATGATTTCGTCCAATCGTCCTTTGCTTCGTTGGTGGCTAGAGCAAAGTTGAGGCCGCTTGAAACTCTTTGGCGCTCTCGAGTGTTGGCCTATTTCTCAAGCAAAAACGCGTGCGATCGCGAGGTAAAAATCCGGCTCGAAATACAAACACCAATCCATTCTTTATCTGTGTTTCACTAGAAACATATTTACTGCTGTCTACTGATTGGGTAACCGCAGTCGCGCAGGCGCGCGTCGAGGTACAGAGTTAAAGGAAAACGACTGACTGAGAACTGGGAATGTCGAAACGGCGGCGACAGCTCTTACACGCCAGCATGTCGTCGATCCGCACCAGGTAGTCGCGCGACTTTTGGTAGCGCAGGCGATCCTGCTCGTTCGCTCCGCGGGGAGGTCCTTGCTTCTTGGTTCGCTTGAGCCAGCGGACGTCGTATTCGGCACGTTCACGGCAATGAGGGCAACTATAGGTCGCCTTTTTTAGTTCCTGTTTTTCGTTAAAAAAGTCTTGTTCGTTCATATGGTCTTTAAGTCTTTGCCTTACAATTTGATCTTATCTTTCACCGAGCTCGCGCAGATATTGGAAGCTGTAGATGCCGGTCTCATGACCATCGCTCCAGCGGAAATTCAAAGCATAGCGCCCCACAATACTTAAGTCAGCGATGAGCAGATCTTCAGAAACGGCTTCCGGCTTTAGCACGCGCTGCCCAGTCCATTCGTTGACGCATTGGGCGCAGGGGCAGGCCCGTCTGAGCTCAGCCGCGTTATAACGGCAGACGCAGTCGTCTGCCCAGGTAATACGTAAGCCTGAGTCGCCTTCCTGTTGAATCTCTCTCGGCTCAATCGCAGGTCCTCGTCTTTCCGTATCTATCATTACCCAAACCCATCTTTGGTCTTTGGTCTTTTTTCTGCGTACTGCCAACTGCCTTGTGCCTATTGTTTCCGGCCATCCGCATCACGTACCGCCTCAGCTACGGCAGCGGCAGTAATCCTGAAGTGTGACGCATTCCAAACAACCTGCCCATCGCGCAAAACAATTATCTGGGGCGATTCATGAACCACGCCCAGACGGTCTTCGATCTCCTGGGAAAGCTCACGGGACCGCTGCACTTCGAGCAACGCCACTTCCCCCCCAAATGCACGCATTTGGTCATATGCCGCGGCACTTATGGCACACGTCAAACTGTGTTTGAATATGACAATCGCTCGCTCTTTGGAACGAACGGCGATCTCTTCGAATGACTTCAAATCAGTAATTTTTACGAAGCGATTTTCCATGATGCCCACCCGGGGCGCCTACGTAAAAGCCGGTTTGATAGTAGCGTATCGGATATGTATCCCACAAAGGAACGGGGGCAAGCCCGCCTTCCCGACCTCGAGACTCCTGCAGTTGCACGATTACTTTCACGTTGAAAGCGTTTCCGGGGATCACCCCGCCAACTCTAATCAGCTCACGGTCAGGAAGGCGGGCTTGCCCCCGCTCTTTTTGTGCCCATAAACGAAAAGCGGGAGTGGAAACTATTGTCTCCACTCCCGCCTGGTTGTTTGCTCAGGTTCACGCTTTAGTAGCCGTTGTAACCGTCGCGGTAACCATTCGCAAATCCCTGCCGGAAGTATTGTCGATAAAGGTCACGATTACCGTAACGCGAGTTGTAATCTTCCGTAGCGTTCTGGAAGTCGCCTTCGTCGCGATATTCGAAACGTTCACCGCGGCTGCGGTCCCTGCGGCCCTCCTGAACGCCGTTGTTGTAGCCGGCGTTCAGCGCTGTCTGGCGAAGCTGATTGTCCGAGTAACCACCGTACCCGCCGTAGCCACCATAGCCGCCGTAGCCACCGTTACGACGAATGCGTGCCTGTTGGCGGCGCAACTCTTCGAGGCGAATGCGCTCCTGCTCCCGTCGCCAGTCGTCGTTGCTCCGACGCCGTTGTCCGTTGTTCTTGTCCCAGCGACCGTCGCGCGCATCGTGGCCATTCACGAAAATTTCAGTCGGCTTGCCGCGGCCTCGGCCATTGCTCTGCGCAAATGCCGTAAGCGGCAGTGCTAAAAAAGCTACTAGCGCCAACATAACGATTCGTGTCAAGAAGTTTTGATTCTTGCTATTCATGATTTTTCCCCTTCCCTTCAAAGCTCGATACGCAACCGCGTTGCTGGGTCGAGCGATATATGCCGAGTGGATTACTTCAACCGGTATGCCACGTTGTCGGCTTGTAAGGAAAAGGTAAGAAAATCTTCGCGCGCCTTACGCAAACTGTTGGTTTGCGGGGCGCTTCGTCGCTGCTATTAAGCTTTGGCGGGCGAGGAAACTAACAGCCGGCAATGCGCGAGTTTCAGCTAGGAGGAGGATTACCCGATTTAGTATTGTCTAGTGCAGCATTGAGTGTGCGTGTAGATCGACTGAACGGGCCTAACGCCAGTCACCGACGAGAACAAAAGGAGCCCAATAAAACGGTGCGCTGTATTTCTTACCGGCAATCATCGCGAGTTGCGCCTCGCGTATGGCAGCGGAAGCCGGAACTGTTCCGGAGTTCGCCCCTGGCCGTCCAAGGAAACGCTTGTAGAAGTCAGTCATCAACTCCGCGGTTGATTTGTCTGCGACCGACCAAAGGCTCACGCCGACGGTGGGCGCGCCCGCATACATGAATGCGCGTGTCAGACCCATAACGCCTTCGCCGCGTTTCTCTTTTCCTAAACCTGTTTCGCAAGCCGAAAGCATTACCAGCGGAGAGCCCAACCGCAAATTGAACACCTCGTCTGTGCGTAGGAATCCGTCTTCGTTTTTATTACCGACCAGTGAAAGCACCACACCTGTAAACTGCGGCCGCTCGGCATTCAACAAGCCATGCGTGGCTATGTGCAAGACGCGATACTTACTGATATCGCGTGAATCGACGTTGTCTTCGCTGGCGTCGAGATCGAGCCAGGTGTCAGCTTGTGCGCCTGAAACCTTCGCCAATTTGCCGATTTCCTCTGCTTCCGTGCGTGTGCCGGCAAGCCGGGCCAAAGGCAACCCCTGCATCTTCGCGTTACTCGTATCTGCGGATGCCTGCGCGCCCGCGACGTCGCTCAACGCGCTTTGAATTCCCAGTCCGCGCGTGTCGCCTGACACTCCAGAACCAGCGCCTTTGGCTCGCGCATCGTTTGAATTAAAAACAGGATCGGCCAATATCAACATTGCCCGACCTTCGCGCTTGTTGTTCTGTTGTCTGATTACGCCAACGACGGACGCTGACGGCGAATAAATGATCTCGTTCGACTTGATTAAATAGGGTAGCGAAGAATAGTCAGCAGTGGCGGGCGATTTCACCAGGGCTTCGAATGGAACATAATTCAGCGCGCCGTCGGCAACGATCAAAAGACGCTTCTCTCCCAACACGGCCGCGGCAGGCTCGACCACTGCCTTGTAAAGCGCGTTGGAGGCAACGACAAAAGCTGCCGCATCTTCCGCAAAGGGTGTTGCGCTCACGCCAAGTCCACGTTGGCTGTCTGCCATAACGTCGATGCCCACGATGCGCCGCTGAAGTTTGGAAGGAATCAATTGCGAGCGCAGATCACTCGCGAGCTTATCGACAACGGGCCTGGCCGGTAGTTTGTAGAGGGACACGCCAGACTTCGTTACGGCCCAGGCGTAGGAAGCGTCTTTACCCAAATTGTATTCGAGCAATGCCGTTTGATCATCAAGTACGGTGCTCTGCACTTCGGTGAGGGACAATGGTGTGCCCGCGGTAAGACTGGCATATCGGGGACTGGCGGTTCTGATTTGATTTTCAATCTCTTCAAAATCCGTCTGTAGCTTTTCAAGTTCGCTTTCGAGATCCGATGGTTTCTTCTTGTCGGTGTCAGGGGACAAACTAATGCCCGTCAGCTCCTCGGCAATCTCCTGTTGTCTGTCGAGGTTATCCTGTTTGCGTTTAAGCAGATTAGCGGGAATGCCTTCGGTAACGGCTGCGTTGGTTTCGCTTAGAAGATCCAGCAGCGAGCGCGCGCGCGACTGTTCCGTGATCCTGAATGCCTCCGCCGCGTATTCCAAAGCTTTTCCGGTTAACGACTCGGCGCTGGCTGTAGTGGGCGCGCCGGCGGATCCCGAAGTCAACAAAGCCATTTCAGCAAACGCGTTCGCGCCATCGTCGAACACATCTTTAGTCGTACTCAAAAAAATAGTGCGCGATTCATCGGCCCTGAGACTGCCCGCCCGCAAGGTTTCAACGGTGGCGATCGCATCTTTGAAGTTAACCAGGGCGGTTTCCCTGAGTTTAATGACCTTTTTAAGATCTTTCTCTTGTCCAGCCTGGGCCCATTGACTGCGCCCCATTCCGAGTTGAGCGGGCCACATCAAATCTAAACGCTTGTCGTCCTTCGCGCCCTTGGCCGCTTGTTCGTAGAGTTTCACGGCGTTTTTGTAGTCCAGTTGGCGTAGCGCGACATCGGCGAGGCTGGTACGGGCAGCGGTGCGAAAACGCCGCGTCTGGCCCAGGTTAGCAATCATAGGCAAGGCGCCTTTGCTGGCGTCGGCCGCGTTTTGAAAGTGGGTCCGCGCCGTCTCGAGATCATTCTCGGCAAAAGCGACGCGTCCCATCCCCACCTCGTAAGTCATGTAAATTATCGAAGTGCGATACTGATCCAATTCATTCTTCGCGACCAGCGCACCGCCAACTGCACCCGCCGCAGAGCCGAGGACGGCGCTATCAGTTGTGTTACCCAGAACGATCGATGGCGCTAACTTGCCAAACATGCCGCCGGCTTTCTTCGCAGCACTTTCCGGCTTCTTCGGACTCATTCGCGCATAAGAAGCAGCAGCAGTGCGCAACTCTCCCAAGCGGTAATTGGTATCTCCAATCTTGGCTAGCAGCAGTTGGGCGTTAAAGCCCGTATCGCTGGCGCTCGCTGCCGTGTCGACAGCCGTCCCCGCTTTTGAACTGGGAACCATGCGCGCCGCCGTTCCAGCAGCGGCCGCGGTTTTTTGTTCCTGAATCACTGCGCCGGTCAGCGCGTCATGGGCCTGTTGATAATGAGCCAACGCAGTTTTGTTCTGTCCCTGCCGCAGATACAGATCACCCAATTCGTTATGTGCGGCAGCGATGCCCTTTCTGTTGTTTGCGGTCGTGTACAGGTTCAGGGCTGATTGCAATTGACCAAGTGCCTGGTCTGCTTTTCCTCGCTTGAGGAGGCGCCTTCCTTCGGCCAAGGCGGCGCCGGCCTGATCCGTTTGCTGCACCGGTGAAGCAATTGCGCCCGCACTGTCGTGGGAAAATGTCGTTACAGTTACACAGGACAATAGACTTACACTCAATACCAACCCGGTGAATGTCTTAGCTGTAAACTTCAATGTATTGCTCCTTCCCCTGGCATTAAGTCAATACCACCACGCGGTAGCGAGTGGGTGATAGATTCGGAATTCGTGACCGCAATAATCCAGCATTCACCGGCGTCGATCACTCGACGCGAAGAACCCACCCTCTACCGCGTGGTGGAACTGGAACTGACCTCAGGCCGCACACTTGCGGATTTATGAATTAGATCCAGGGTTGCTACCAGGATGTTCTTGCTCGTTGAGGCCGTCAACATTATTAACGACGGCTCGGGATCGTCACGGCTTAGACCAATACCCCGCGTTATCGCACGCTCCTCCGCTGAGGTCTGCGTGCTTCCCAGTCTGCCAACTTTAGCAACTTTGACCGCACCGTTCACCTCTGCC
>DATLBQ010000348.1:0-13822 GCA_035526805.1 Pyrinomonadaceae bacterium | reverse complement strand
GACTCTTAGGACAAAGCCTAAGAGTTGGCACTACTCAAAGCGCTACCAAAAACAGGAGAATTAGACGAGATGGAAATTAAGAAGGTTGGAGTATTAGGTTGCGGATTAATGGGTTCGGGTATCGCACAAACGACCGCGAGCGCGGGATTAGAAACAGTGGTGCGCGAGATTTCCGACGAGTTACTTCAGAAGGGATTCATAGGGATTGAAAAGTCGCTGTCGAAGTTCGCTGAGAAGGGCACCATTACGCCTGAGCAACAAAAGGCAACGCGCGATCGCTTGTCCGGTACTACTTCGTTTGCAGATTTGGCTGACTGCGACATCGTGATCGAAGCCATCATTGAAAATATCGAAGTGAAGCAGAAGACTTATGCTGAACTCGATCGGCTCTGCAAACCAGAAACGATCTTCGCCTCAAACACTTCATCGATCTCCATTACAGAGATGATGACGGCAACTTCGCCGGAGCGTCAGAAACGATTTGTCGGTCTCCACTTTTTTAATCCCGTGCCGATAATGAAGTTGGTCGAAGTGGTGAAGACAATACTGACGGACGACGACGTCTACGAGCAGGCGTTCGAATTCGGCAAACGGCTGGGCAAAGTGCCGGTGCGGGCAAATGATACTACCGGCTTTATCGTCAATCGCCTGCTGGTGCCATACATGCTCGATGCTATTCGCGCTTTGGAAGAAGGGGTCGGTTCGATTGTAGATATCGATGCCTCGATGAAACTCGGTTTAGGTTACCCGATGGGCCCCTTTACGCTGGGCGATTTCGTGGGCCTTGATACTACTTACTATATCGCCGAGATCATGTTCAATGAATTTCGCGAGAAGCGATTCGCGCCTCCGCCGTTACTCAAGCGCATGGTGCTGGCCGGTTTGTATGGTCGCAAGTCAGGACGCGGATTCTACGACTACACAAAAGATCCGAAGAACCCCACACCGATGAAGCTCGTCTAAGAAGTTTCGAGTTTCAAGTTCCAAGTTTCAAGTTTGTTAAGCGAAAGCGCGGGGGCAAGCCCGCCTTCCCGACCGCGAGCTGATCTGAATTGAATACCTATTCTCCGGAACGAACGGCTTCCAAGTGCGGTGTTGCCAATCTGGTTTGAGAGTCTCTCAGATCAGGAAGGCGGGCTTGCCTCCGCGCTTTTTTATTCTGCATGGATTCAACTTTGGTAACAACGGAGCGACGCGATTCAATTGAAATTATTCGATTGAATCGTCCTGAAAAACTCAACGCCCTCACGGGCGGGATGATTCTTGCTCTCAGCGACCGCTTCAAACGAATAGAAGAAGAGTCGGACTTGCGCGCTGTCATCCTCACGGGCTACGGCGATAAAGCGTTTTGTGTGGGAACTGACATTGAAGAGCTGGCGACCACAGAAGCTCATGAGAGAGCGCGTGAGATTTCCGAACGCGGCCAGGCGCTGTGTAATCAAATTGAAAACTGCGCCGTGCCGGTAATTGCTGCGGTCAATGGCATCGCGGCAGGGGGCGGATGTGAGTTAGCGCTGGCGTGTCACATCAGACTCGCGTCGATGAACGCGCAATTCAGTTTGCCAGAAACGAAGCTTGGCGTTGTTCCGACGTATGGCGGAACGAGGCGTCTGGCGCGCGAGCTGGGCCATGGACGCGCGCTCGAGATGATGCTAACCGGAAGAATTTTGTTGGCGGAAGAAGCCTTGCAGTTCGGTTTGATCAATCGCGTCACCACTGACTCCGACTTGATGAAGGAAGCCGAGGCGTTGGCATGTGAGATCGCGAATCTGGCACCGCTGGCGATTCGCGCTTGTTTGCAAGCGGTTATCAAAGGTGGGGAGTTATCGCTCGTTGAAGGCTTGCGGTTGGAAGCCGAACTCTTTGCGAGTCTCTTTACAACCGCCGACATGCGTGAAGGCACACGCGCGTTTCTCGAAAAGCGTGAACCCAGGTTCACAGGCAAGTAAGAAAGATATTCCTGTCTGTCCCGTCTGTGATATGAAGCGTTCGTCAGAACGAAGGGATTTTTCATTTCTCAGTTTTCATTTCTCATTTTTCATTGATAGGACGAGACTCTCTCATTGCGTTGTCTAATAGAGCACTTGTGCCCGCGCGAGGCGGACTAATCCGCTTTATGAACGGATGGCTGCGCTCTCGATGACAAATGAAATTTTGAAATGAGAAATGGAAAATCTCTTTTTCTATTGCTGACGAATAACACTCAACGCACTCAGGCAGGAATGCCTGTCTCGCAAATCATCAACTTGCCGCTCTGAAACGCATCACCTATACTGCGAAATGACTCTGGAAACCGCACTAAACGGCATGAAGGGGAGTCGAACCGCTCTTGCAGCCAGTAATCCACGAAGGTCATCTAAACGGTCAGGGATTTCGTTTTGCGATTGTCGCCAGTCGTTGGAACGACTTCATCAGCTCCCGTTTGGTTGACGGCGCCCTCGACGCGCTCGATCGTTTGGGCGCAGATGAAAAACAGATCGAGGTCTTCAAAGTTCCCGGCGCTTTTGAGATCCCGTTGCTGGCTTTGAGACTTGCTGATACCGAAAAGTTTGATGCGATAATTTGTCTCGGTACTATTATCCGCGGCCAAACTCCTCATTTCGAATATATCGCGGGCGAAGTTACCAGAGGCATCGGTGAAGCGGGTTTGCAGACCGGAGTGCCGGTAGTCTTTGGAGTTGTAACCGCAGACACGGTGGATCAGGCAATTGATCGAGCTGGGGTAAAGTTAGGAAACAAGGGTTTTGAAGCCGCCACCACGGCGGTAGAGTTGGTAAATCTTTACAAGGAAGTCTTTAAGAAGGATGAAGGATGAGGGTGAAGGATGAAAGAGGATGCGCGCCAGAAAAGCACGTTCTTCCTTCAAACTTCCGCCTTCATCCCTGAAAGTTATGGGTTCGAGACGTAAGGCGCGTGAATGCGCCTTGCAAATGCTCTTTGCGGCTGATTTCGCCGATGCTATCCCGGAAGAGGTTTTGAAAACCTACTGGGTAGAGTTAGGCGATACCGACGTCGAGGAAGCGGCGCGAGAATTCGCGACCCGTCTCGCTGCCGGAACGCTCTCGCATGTCGAGGTTCTCGACGAACGCATACGTTCGCGCGCCGAACATTGGCGCATCTCGCGTATGGCAATCGTCGATCGCAACATTCTTCGCCTCGCGGTCTACGAGTTCCTTTACGAGCCCACTCCACGCACTGTCGCCATCAACGAAGCACTGGAGATCGCTCGACGCTTCTCAACTTACGAAGCAACGCAATTTATCAACGGCATTCTCGACGCGATCAAGCGCGACCTGGACGAGCAGCAACCTCAAACGAACGTCGAACCTGAAGAAGTGGAACCTCCGTCCGAAGACGAGGAGCAATCGCCCGATAATGAACAGGCGTCTGCCTAGCGAACGAAGCGCAAGCGCGGGGCAAGCCGGCTTTCCTGACGTCGAACTGATCAGAGTTGAATGCCGAATCTTCGGGTCGAATGGATTCCAAGTGGGAATCTTTCAATCTACTTTCAGAATCTCTCAGTTTGGAAGGCGGGCTTGCCCCCGCTCTTGCGCTTCCCAAAACTTGAACCTGAACTCGAAACTTTTATCCTTTCTATTCACTATTCGCGATTTACCATTTACTATCCTTTCGTGGACCATACGCAAAACGAATTTCTGGTGGAAATCGAAGGGCTGGTCGAACATGTCTTTGTCGACCTTGACGAGTTGCGAGCACCGAGCACTGGCGGACACATTCGCCGCGAATTGATCGATCGCGTCTTCCGGCGCGTGCACAGCATAAAGGGCTCAGCGGGCTCGTGCGGACTGGAGGTCGTCAGTCAAATTGCGCACGAATTTGAAAATTTACTGGTCGAGGTTCGCGCTGGACGAGTTCTCATTGACGACGCGGTTTTAGACACGTTTGAAAGCGCCACCGAAGCGCTGCTGGAAAGCCTAAGTCTTGCAGCATCCGGCGTGGTCGAGCCGTCTCGCCAGGCGCTTTTCGTAAGACTTCAGGCGACCGCTAAAAACAAAACAGCGACTGGAAACCGCGCGGATCGAGAAGCTTGGGAAGCGATTCTGGCTGCTGTTCCTTTCGAAATCCGCCAGTCCTTAACCGAAACCGAGCAGCAACGGCTAGTGAATAGTGCGGCCGAAGGTGCCTCGATTTTCCTGGTCTCCGCGACGTTTGAAATCGCCACGTTCGACGCAGAGTTTTCCCGCCTGAGAGAGTCGCTCACCGGGTTTGGAGACGTAATTTCCACTTCACCGGTAGTCGATGACCAGCATCCGGACAAAATTAATTTCCGTGTTCTTTACGCCAGTGAAACCGATGCGAAAGGAATCGAGGCAGCACTGCGTCAATTCCGCGATCTTCGTCTCAGCAAGGTTCTTAACTGGCCTCGCGAACACCACGGGTCTGACGCGAAAGACAGCCCTTCAGTGTCCGATGCTTCCGCGGCGCGTGTATCTGTTTCCGCGCTCTCAAATTTTGTTCGCACCGATCTGGATAAATTGGACCGGCTGATCTCTTCAACGCATGAGCTGCTGCGCACGACGACAACTGCGCTGGAGCTGGCAATAACACAACCAGTTCTGGCAAGGCCCGAAGATCTTTCTCGACTCAACGAGCAAATCAGAAGTTCCTTTATCGGTCTTGAAGACGACCTGATCAATCTTCGCATGGTGTCTCTAGGCTCCACGCTCCAGCGCGCGGTACGCGCGGGAAGAGTGGCAGCGCGGTTGGCCGAAAAGGAAATCAACTTTGAGGTTACCGGCGCTGACATTCGTCTGGATAAGCTACTCGTTGAAGCCCTGGTTGATCCGCTCATTCACCTCGTGCGCAACGCTGTCGACCACGGTATCGAAACCGGCGCCGAACGCGAAGCAGCGGGGAAGAAGCAGCGCGGAACGGTGCGAATCGCGGCGATCAGCGAGGGCAGCCAATCACGTTTGAGAGTGATCGACGACGGCCGCGGAGTAGATCCACAGACGATATCAGAAGCGGCACTGCGGCTCGGTATAACAAACCAACCCGAACTCGACATCGAGCGAAGCTTGCGTCTGATCTTTCGACCCGGATTTACTACCGTGAGCTCGTCGACCGGTACGTCCGGTCGCGGCGTTGGTCTCGACATAGTTGAAACTGGGGTTGAGCAGGTTGGAGGCGAGCTTCGCGTTTCAAGTTCACCTGGACGTGGAACCACCTTTGAAATTCGCTTACCAGTTACTTTTGGAGTTGTAGCTGCAAACGTGGTGGTATCCGCGGGCCATCGTTACTGTATTCCCGCCAATCAAACTCTGGGTATCGAGGCCATCGATGTTATTGATGGGACTTCTGCCGCGGATCAATTGCGGCAAGTTTCCATGCGCGACCTGCTGGGCCAACCGGAAGCGCCCGAAGACGACTCGACCCAATTACATCTTATTACCTGCCAATTCACCGATGAACGAGCGGGCATGAGCACTGAAGAATTGAAACGCGTAGGCATCGTTGTTGATCGAGTAGAGGGACCGCAGGAAGTACTGGTCAGGAACCTGGGCCGTCATGCGGGACGCTGGTACGGCATTGCCGGGGCCGCGGAATTAAGGGACGGGACCGTAGCCCTTGTGCTCGATCTGCCGCGGTTACTCAGTAGTTAAAATGGGCGTGGCAGAAGGTATCGTTCGCTTGGTATGCCAATCAAAACTATCCGCCAAATTACACCAACTCCGATCGCGACATCACACTAACCGATCACCAATTCGCACACTGCCGAGCAGGCAGCCTTCACGTCCAATCCATTTTCGGATGCATCGTGTGCCACTGCGTAGCTTGCTCATAAGCCAAAGCCACTCGCAGCGGAGCGCCTTCGTCGTAGAGTCCACCCGTAAACATAATTGATTGGGGCAAACCTTTTGGGAATCCGCAGGGAACACACACGGCGGGGTGACCAGTAAGATTTGTTATCAACAGACTTTGACTTCCCGGCGCCGGCGAAACAAACACATCCCACATCGACATCAGTTTTTCCATCTCCTGCATCAGCAAACGACGCGCGCGTTGTGCCCTGATGTATTCAACGGCGGGAATGAACCGTGAACTGCGAAACGTGTTAGGCCAATCGTTTTGATCCTGGCCTGAAAGCTGATTCACTCGACCATCTCGCGTGATATCGTCAAAGGCGGTCGCAGCTTCCGCGACTAAAATTATACGCAACGCCGCCACCGAAAACTTTGGCACCTCGATCGGTTGCAGGTTTGCGCCTGCGGCTTTCAGCGCATCCAGCGCTTGCTGGTAGATCGCCTTTCGCTCCGCATCAGGTTGCTGATCAAACTCGCCTTTTAGATAACCAATCCGCATCGCGCTAATCGGCTTGCGCGGCTCCCAACTAAACGGGACGTCGCCTACGGTAAGGTCTCGTCCGTCAGGTCCATAGATGCCATGGAGCGCGGCGGCACAGTCTTCCACTCCACGGCAAATCGGGCCGATCTTATCCATCGTCCAACTAAGTCCCATCGCGCCATAGCGGCTGACGCGTCCGTAGGTTGGTCGTAATCCGACAACCCCGCACCGGGAAGACGGTGAAATAATCGAGCCCAACGTTTCGGTACCGATCGAAAAGCCAACCAGGCCGGCTGCGGTCGCGGAAGCAGGACCGGCTGACGAACCGCTCGAGCCCGTCTTGTCTTCGTCTACCTGCCACGGATTTCGCGTCATGCCGGCGAACCAACGGCCGCCCTGCGCCAGTGCTCCCATCGAAAGTTTCCCAACCAGCACCGCGCCCGCTTCGCGCAGACGCTCCACCACCGTGGCGTCGTAGTCGATCACCTGATCGCGGTATGGCTCCGCGCCCCAGGTAGTGCGAATTCCTCTGGTCGCGAACAAATCTTTGGCGCCCCAGGGAATGCCATGCAGCGGTCCGCGATACTTCCCTGCCCTGATTTCGCGTTCGGCATCGCTTGCCTGAGACAACGCCAGATCTTCAGTGAGCGTCACTACGCAGTTAAGCTTCGGGCCATACTTCTTCAAGCGCGCCAGGTACATCTTCGTCAACTCAACCGGCGAAACCTTACGCATGCGCACCAACCGGGCAAGCTGTGTCAACGATGCAAAAGCTAGCTCGTCAAGTGAACCAAACCGCGGGGCCTCGACGTCGCTCAACTTGAATTTAGCCGGCTTGAAACTAAATTTCCTGCCAGGCAGGCCAGGATGAAACAACGTAGCCGGTTCCGTATCGAGCGGCACGTCAATCTTCCGCAGGGTTTCATACCGGTCGAGGTTGGTGCTGACGTTCTGTAGCGCTATAGCTTCCTGCGCATCGGTTAACTCAATGCCAATGAGTTTCTCCGCCTGCTTCAGCATATCTTTCGTCACACGCAGCGGCGCGGGCGTCGGCGAAGGCGAAGGAAGTGGAGACGGCGTGGGAGTTTGTGCAAGCACCGATGTCGTCTGCAGATGCGGTGCAGCGAGGGCTGCGGCGCCGAGTGCCGGAACAAGCTTCACGAAAGCACGCCGCGTTACCGTTTTGGCTTCCGATGATTTTCCAACTCGCCTCTTCTTTGACTTGAGTTTTCGCATCGTGACTTTGTGCTCCAGTTGCTTCCACCCACCCGCTACCGCGAGGTGGTACTGACCTCTCTCCCGCTCCTGCCTTCTGCTTACTGCTTACTGCTCACGGCTTCACCATGCCCTGGTTGCCGATGGGTACAACCGCGCTGCCGTATTTCATCTTGAGCAGTTTTGCGGAGCCGTCGCTGTGAATTGTAAGTATGTAAAGGTTGTCGTATTCCGTCTCGGGAATGATCGGCATTTTCGGCCCACCCATCGCGGCGATGATTTCCGGAACACTGTTGTTGTGGCCGGCGATGAAAATCATCTGGCCGGAGCCTCGGGCACGAATCTGTTTCACCAGCTCCGCCGTTTCTTTAGCTTCAACCTGCGTAACCGGCATTCCAAGTTTGTCCGCCAAAGGTTTTACAGTCTGCCGCGTCCGCTTGTACTGCGTTGCGTAAATCGCCGTGACGCCGGAGTCGCCGAACATCCGGACCAGCTCCTGCGCCCGCGCCACACCTGCCGGACGGAGGTCAGGATCTTTATTTTCAGGAGGCACAATCTGCTTTTCAGCGTGCCGAACAAGAATAATAGTCGTCGAAGGCTGATCGATCGCGGTAATCGCAGCCGGAAAGATAGTGGCGGCTGAGAATGCGATCAAAATCAGACCACAAATAGCGGCTCGCATGCGTTTGCAAAGACTGTTCGGTTTTTTCATGTTGTAGTTGCTAACTGCTTGAATTGGCCGCCTAAGATAGCATCGCGCGCGCGCCAAGTTGAAAATTTTGACAGTGGTTTGTATGGCTTGAGCTCTCTCAGAGGGCCGGATGCAAACCGCTGTCGAAGGTGCTAATCTATTCTAAAGGCCTAATACAAAACCACGCCAGCCTGGCCCCAGGTCAACAACGTGTTTTACCTGAAAGAGGTGGGAAGAGTTGAGTCAGCCGAATGAGAACTGATTTATCTGAAGTGATCGCGGAAAATTTTGGCGCGAACGCGACTTACGTAGAAGGACTGCTGAGCCGCTTCCGCAGCAATCCGGAACTGGTTGACGAATCATGGCGCGCTTATTTTGCGGAGCTACTTGGCGACGGCGATTCAACTGGCTCCAGGGATAGTAGGCCGGCTCTCATCGACGATCAGCGTGAGGGTCGGGCAGCTGAGAACGGCGGACGAAGCGCACCAACATCGACACCGACATCGGCCACGGTCGCCGAAGCGACCGCTCCTGCCAAGACCGCACCGGCAACGGAGGCAAAGCAATACCCAGCCACTTCAAGTGAGCCAGTTGACGCAACCGCTATTCGCGGCGGCGCGCTCAAAATCGTAGAGAACATGGAGGCGAGTCTCGCGGTTCCTACGGCCACCTCGCAGCGCCGTATTCCAGTAAAGCTGCTGGACGAGAACCGGCGAATCATCAACAAACACCTGCAGGACAATGATCGCGGCAAGGCTTCCTACACACATCTGATTGGCTGGGCGTTGTTGCGTGCACTTGATGAGTTTCCCCAACTTAATGACGGGTTCGACCGTGCGGATGGGACACCTGTACGGGTGCGAAGGCCAAACGTTAACTTCGGGTTAGCCATCGATCTTCAGAAAAAAGACGGCACGCGAACACTGCTGGTCCCAAATATCAAGAATGCAAACAAGCTTCGCTTCTCGCAGTTTCTCGAGGCTTACGACGATGTGGTCAAGCGTGCTCGTGAAGGCAAACTTCAGCTTGCAGACTTTCAGGGGACAACGATCTCGCTCACGAATCCAGGAACGATCGGCACGGTTGCGTCAACTCCACGTTTGATGACGGGCCAGTCTTTGATCATCGCTACTGGAGCGATCGAATATCCGGCCGAGTATCAGGCGATGGCACCCGAAGCTTTGTCGCAGCTCGGTATCAGCAAAGCGATCACGATCAGCAGTACTTACGATCACCGCATCGTGCAGGGCGCTGAGTCGGGCGCATTTCTCGCGCGCGTTCACGAGCTGCTGATCGGGAAGGACAAATTTTACGACGATGTTTTTGTCGATCTCGGCATCGCACATGTTCCTTTCCGTTGGAATATCGATCGCAATCCTGCATTTGTGCCGGGCGATAAGACGCGCGAACAGGCCACCAAGGAAGCTAGAGTCATCGAGCTGATTAATGCCTATCGCGTCCGCGGCCACCTGATCGCTGATATCGATCCGCTGCATGCGATGCCGGTTCTTTATCATCCGGAGTTGGATATCGAAACTTACGGACTCACGATTTGGGATCTCGACCGGGAATTCATAACCGACGGATTGGCAGGGACTGACAGCGCCACCCTGCGTGAAATTCTCGACATCCTTCACCGCGCTTACTGCGGCAAGGTCGGCATCGAATATCGCCACATCCAAAGCAAGGAAGAAAAGCTGTGGATTCGCGATCAAATACGCCGCGAGCTGGTCCAGCCAGAACCTTTACCCGCCGAGATCAAGAAGCAGTTGTTATGGAAGCTTATATCCGCGGAACAGTTCGAAAGATTTCTGCACACAAAATATCTCGGACAAAAGCGATTTTCGCTCGAGGGTTGCGAAACGATCATCCCGCTCCTCGATCAACTGATCGAAGGCGCCGCGCAGCGAGGCGTCGAAGACATCACCATGGGCATGGCGCATCGTGGACGGCTAAACGTGCTCGCCAATGTCATCGGACACTTCTGTGAGCGAATTTTCGCGTCTTTCGAAGGTTCCGTTCATCCTTCGTTTCCTGCCGACGAGGGCGACGTTAAGTATCATCAGGGCGCGGAGGGTGAGCGCGAAGCCGCTAACGGCAAAAAGATCAAGTTGACGCTGTCGCCTAATCCCAGTCACCTTGAAGCGGTTGATCCGGTCGTTGAAGGAATGGTTCGCGCCAGGCAGGACGATCTGAAGGACCGTGTCGGGCTGCCTCGCGAAGAAGTGATCGATCTGGCGTTGCCGGTATTGCTTCACGGCGATGCGGCGTTTGCCGGACAGGGCATCGTGATGGAGACGCTGAATCTCGCCAGTCTGCGTGGCTACCGCACCGGCGGGACAATTCACATTATCATCAACAATCAAATCGGCTTTACAACCTCACCGGACGCCGGTCGTTCAACTATATATTCCACTGACGTCGCGCGCATGACCCAGTTGCCTATCTTTCATATCAACGGCGACGATCCGGAAGCCGCTTACCGCGCGCTGCATATCGCGCTTGATTATCGTCAGAAGTTTAATAAAGACGTCGTGCTTGATCTGGTCGGCTTCAGAAAACTCGGCCACAACGAAACTGACGAGCCGAGCTACACCCAGCCGCTGATGTATGCGCGCGTGAAGGCGCACCCCGGCGTCCGCACAGTCTATTCAAGGCGACTGATCAAGGAAGGCGTGATCACTGAAGCGAAGTTGGAGGAGTTGCTGGCTGAGCGAGTGCGCCGTTACGAAGACGCGCTCGAGCGCGCAAAACAAGTTGCTCCAAAGAAAGAGACTCCGAAGACTATTGCGACCATTGAAGAACTCGATGGCTCCCAGGTTGTAGAGACCCCGGTAGCTGCGGAAGTTATCAAATCGATCGCTCACAAAATTGCGGTTGTACCGGAAGGCTTCAACGTCAATCCGAAGATGGTTGGGCAACTCGCGCGGCGTGCAAAGATGGGCTCAGGAGAATTGCCGATCGACTGGGCTTTCGCGGAGGCTGTGGCGTTTGGATCGTTAGTTATCGAAGGTAGCCGCGTTCGTTTGAGTGGCCAGGATTCGGGACGTGGCACTTTTAGTCAGCGGCATGCGGTTTTGTATGACACCCAGACCGGCAAATCCTGGATGCCGCTATCTGAATTGCGATCTGACTCGAAACCTGAGGCGCGGTTTGAAGTTTTTGACAGCTCGCTTTCCGAGGTGGGCGTGCTGGGTTTCGAGTATGGCTACACCGTGGTTGCGCGCCAGGCGCTGGTGATGTGGGAAGCGCAGTTTGGTGATTTTGTAAACGGGGCTCAAACAATTATCGATCAATACATTGCCGCCTCGGAAGATAAGTGGCGACAAACCTCGCGCCTGACATTGCTGCTGCCGCATGGATATGAAGGACAAGGGCCGGAGCATTCGAGCGCGCGATTGGAACGCTTTCTGCAACTGTGCGCCGAAAACAATCTGCAGGTTTGTTATCCCACGACGCCGGCGCAGTATTTTCATCTACTGCGGAGACAAGTCAGACCAGGCATGGAACGACCGCTGATTGTAATTACGCCGAAAAGTTTGCTGCGGCTTCCCGCGGCCGCATCGACGCTGGACGATTTCACCAGCGGCGGTTTTTTGCCAATCATTGACGACGGTGAAATTGCCAATGCGGAATTGGTGGAACGCCTCATCCTTTGCAGCGGCAAGGTGTATTACGATTTAGTTGAAGCGCGAAAGCCGTCTGGTTTGAAGAATGTTGCCATCGTGAGGATGGAGCAATTCTATCCGTTTCCGCAGACGCGTTTGCGGGAGGTGCTCGCCCGGTATTCGCGCGCTCGTCAACTGGTCTGGGTACAGGAAGAACCGAAAAACATGGGTGGTTGGAGTTTTGTGGAACAACGATTGGAGAATCTGTTGCCCGCCTGCGAACGCCCAATCTATGTCGGCCGTGCTGCCTCAGCGAGCCCGGCGACCGGTTCATATTCAATTCATCAGGCCGAACAGGCGCAGCTGGTGGCAGAAGCACTCAGTCAAACGAATTAGTCGAAAGCAGGCAGCGGCGGCAAGCCCACCTTCCTCACCTGGAGCTTAATAAACCTGTGTTGTTGAATCCTGATCGAATGGCTTTCAAGGCTGGAATTTACAAAACTATTGGAGAATCTCGCAGTTAGGAAGGCGGGGCTTGCCCCCGCTCCTTGACGCTTCAGTGCCTTACCAAATGCAAATCAAAACAGTGAAACTAATTCTTAGACTACTAACGGCTACAGCTCTCTTCTCTCTTGCTGGCTTAACCGGCGCGCTCTCGAATTCGCCTTCAATCGCATCCGTCAACGAAAGACTCCGCCTCCCCGAAGAGAAGCACCTGAAAAACATCAAGCAACTTTCCTTCGCCGGAGAAAATGCCGAGGCGTATTTTTCCGCCGATGGTACGCAGTTGATCTTTCAGTCGAAGCGTGATGGTCGCCGGTGTGATCAAATCTATACCATGAACGTGGACGGCACTGATGTGCGCATGATCTCAAACGGTGAAGGCCGCACCACCTGTTCCTATTTTTTCCCGAGTGCTCGTCGAGTTCTTTACTCCTCGACACATCTGGGTGCAAAGGAATGTCCCGGAACACCCGACTTCTCGCAAGGTTATGTCTGGGCGGTTTATCCCGCGTTTGATATTTTTACGGCGCGCGCTGATGGCTCAGACATACGACAGCTAACAAAGACGACCGGCTACGATGCCGAGACCACTATTTCGCGCGACGGCAAACTGGTGTTTACGTCAATGCGCGATGGCGATCTGGACATCTACACGATGGATGGTAATGGCCGGCACGTGCGTCGGCTTACCAATGAACTCGGCTATGACGGTGGGCCTTTCTGGTCATACGACGGCAAACAGATCGTCTACCGCGCTTATCATCCGCAAACCGAAAAAGAGAAAGCAGACTATGTCGGTCTACTCAAGCAAAACCTGATTCGGCCAACGATTTTGGAAATCTGGGTGATGAATGCAGACGGATCCAACAAGCGCCAGGTTACTCGGAACGGCAAAGCTAACTTTGCACCCTATTTCTTCCCAGACGGCAAGCGAATAATCTTCGCCTCCAACATGGATGATGCAAAAGGTCGCAACTTTGACCTTTACCAAATTAATGTTGACGGCAGCGGCCTCGAACGCATCACATTCAACGAAACCTTCGATGGGTTTCCCATGTTTTCGCCTGATGGGAAGAAACTCGTGTTCGCCTCGAATCGCAACGCAAAGGCCAGCGGCGATACTAACGTTTTCATCGCCGACTGGGTTGAATAGCTGGGAGCGCCGGCGGATTGAGTCAAGTCTCTGTGTCCTCTGTGCTTCCGTGGTTGGATGTCCGCCCGAATAAATCCACCACAGAGTCACAGTGCACTTCCCCCGGTTTCGTGGACACGGCGTTTACGCCGCGGAACTCAACAACCGCTGCTCATATTGCAGCGGGCTGAGGTAATCAAGAGAAGAATGACGACGCTGCCGGTAGTACCAGATCTCGATGTACTCGAAGATGGCGCTCCGCGCTGCAGCTCGTGTGGGCCACTCGTGCCGGTCGAGCAGCTCCCATCTGAGCGTGGCAAAGAAGCTCTCCGCCACGGCGTTGTCGTAACAGTTGGCGCGCCGACT
>DATLBQ010000347.1:0-4290 GCA_035526805.1 Pyrinomonadaceae bacterium | reverse complement strand
GCGCTTTTGCATGCGAAAGTGGCGGAATTGGCAGACGCGCCAGACTTAGGATCTGGTACCGAAAGGTGTGGGGGTTCGAGTCCCCCCTTTCGCACCAAAGAAGCAAACAGCAGACAGCAAACAGTAAACAGCCATATTGATTGCCGACTGCCCTTTGCTCTTGCCTGTTACCTCTTAGCTCGTGGCTTTGTTGTTTGCTGTTTACTGTTTGCAATCTTAAAAGGAAGGATGCCCGTTGCATGTTGAATCGTCGCAACGGGCTTAACGTTTAATGAAGACTGAATTTGTCGATGTCTCCCCGACGCGTAAAGAGATCAAGATCGAGATCGACTCGGCCACCGTGCGCCAGGCTTACGATCGTATCAGCGACCGCTACGCGAAACAGGCTAAGGTGCCTGGCTTTCGTCCCGGGCACGCTCCACGCGCTGTGGTGCGTAATCGATTTAAAAATGAGATCCGTGGCCAGGTCTTGCAGGAGTTGGTGCCGGAAGCAGTTGACGCGGCAATTCACAAACATGAACTGAACGCGCTCGGCGAGCCTGAGGTCCAGCTCGACAATGCGGAAGCGCTGGAGAAGTTTGGTGAAGTGCCGGTGTCTGTAAAAGTGAATGTGGAGGTGCTGCCAAAAGTTGAACTGCACGACTACAAAAACATCGAGGTCGCGCGGCAAACTCGTCCGATAACGGACGAAAGAGTAACGGAAATGCTCGACGCATTAAGAGAAACATCCGCCGCAATGCAGCCGGTTGAAGATCGCGGGGCGGCGCTTGGGGATAGCGTTACGATTAATGTTGAAGGCAGGTTCATCGACAACCCCGACGAAGAGGACATCAAGCAGGACGATGTTGAAGTCACCCTCGGCGGAAAGGGCGTGCAGCAGGAGTTTACCGACAACCTAATTGGGGTGAAGGCTGACGACGAAAAAAGCTTCCTCGTCGATTATCCGGAAGACTATCGATCACCGGGGCTGGCAGGAAAGAAAGTAGAGTACACCACAAAGGTCACAGCGGTGCGAGTCAAAGAACTGCCCGAAGTTGATGACGAATGGGCCAGCAGCCTTGGTGAAGAGTTTGATTCTGTCGCCACCCTGCGCACAAAAATCCGGGAAAACATGGAGAGCCAGGCCGTGCAGGAAGCTGACCATCGCTTGCGCGCCGACTTGATGCAGAAACTCCTGGAGCGACATCAATTCGAAGTGCCGCAGAGTCTAGTCGAACATCAAACCAGCTACCGACTTGAGACCGTCGTGCGCGATATGATCGGTCGGGGCGTCGATCCGCGTAATCAGAATGTTAATTGGGACGGCGCGCGTGAGGAACTGAGAACGCAGGCGGAGGCCGATGTGCGTGGTTCGCTGCTGCTCGAACAGATAGCCCACGAAGAAAAGATCGATGTCTCACCGGAAGAAATCGAAGCCGAGATTCAAGCAATAGCTAACAGCTCGAAGCAACCGATAGAGCAGGTGCGCAGCGTCTTGACAAAGGAAGGGGGCGAACGTAGCATCGCGAGCAGGTTGCGCAATCGCAAAGCGCTTGACCTTTTAGTTGAAAACGCTCGGATAAAAGACGAAGAGTGGCGCGAAGAAACTGCGGAGAAAGAAGTCAGGAGTCAGAATTCAGAATGAGCCATAGGACATGCTTCTTCTGATTTTCTGACTCCTGACTTCTGTATTCTGTATTCTGTTTTCGAAAGGTTCACAGCTCCTATGGCCCTGGTACCAATGGTAGTCGAACAGACCTCACGCGGTGAACGCGCGTTCGACATTTATTCCCGACTACTGAAAGACAATATTATTTTTCTCGGCACACCTATCGACGATCAGATTGCCAATCTGATCGTGGCCCAACTGCTCTTTCTCGAGGCGGAAGATCCGGAGAAAGATATAAACATCTATATCAACTCGCCGGGCGGCTCGATCACGGCAGGCATGGCCATCTACGACACCATGCAGTTCATCCGTCCCGATGTCACAACCATATGCGTCGGCCAGTGCGCATCCATGGGAGCGCTGCTGTTGACCGCGGGCGCGAAAGGTAAGCGGTTCGCCCTGCCAAACTCCCGCATACTTATTCACCAGCCTACCGGTGGATCGCAGGGCCAGGCCACCGATATTCGTATTCAGGCCGAAGAAATCCTGCGCATGCGTGAACTCACTTCTCAAATAATAGCCAAACATACCGGTCAGGATTTCGAGACTGTCGAGCGCGACGTCGAGCGCGACAAAATAATGTCTGCCGCTCAAGCCAAGGAATATGGTTTAATAGACGAGGTGATCGCGCATCGCGAGTAGCTTGCGCTGCCGGAGAAAACGCGGATGATTGCGAAAATGAAAGCGCGCGGATTTAGCTGCTCATTTTGCGGCCGGTCAAAAGGCGAAGTTGCAAACATCATCAGCGGCACGCCTCAGCGAACACACGGAGTGCCCAAACAAATGATCGGGAAAAGCGCGTTCATCTGCAATGAATGCATTGCGCACTATAGCCAGATCATGAGAAGCCCGGAAGTCTCTCGAAACTCCCCGGCTATCACAAAGTAAGGTTCGCCCGAAGTTCTAAGGAGATCCCCTACACGTATGGTTAGACGAACCGACGACACGCTGCGCTGTTCGTTCTGTGGTAAGTCGCAGAACGAAGTTAAGAAACTGATTGCCGGTCCCACGGTTTACATCTGCAATGAATGCATCGACATCTGCAATGAGATCATCACGGACGATCAGCAAGCGGAATCCGTTGCCACGCGTCCACCGCTACCAAAGCCCGGCGAGATCAAAAGTTTCCTCGACGAATATGTAATCGGACAGGACGAAACAAAGAAGCGCCTGGCAGTGGCCGTCTATCAACACTACAAACGTATCGAACTGGGGCGCAGACGTTCGGACGTTGAAATTCAAAAAGCAAACATTCTGTTGATTGGTCCGACCGGTACGGGCAAGACCCTGCTGGCTCAAACCCTGGCGCGCATGCTCAGCGTGCCCTTCACGATTGTCGATGCGACCACCCTTACTGAAGCCGGCTACGTTGGTGAAGACGTTGAAAACATCATCCTCAAACTGTTGCAGGCGGCAAACGGCGACGTCGAACGCGCCCAGCAAGGCATCATTTATATAGATGAAGTTGACAAGATTTGTCGCAAGGATGAGAACCCTTCAATCACGCGCGACGTTTCCGGCGAAGGCGTGCAGCAGGCACTACTGAAGATCCTTGAGGGAACAATTGCCAATGTTCCGCCGCAAGGCGGCCGAAAACATCCGCATCAGGAGTTTTTCCCGATCGACACCGCCAACATACTCTTCATCTGCGGTGGCGCTTTCGTGGGACTTGAAAAAGTGATTGAGCGCCGACTACGCAACAAGTCACTGGGCTTTCAAGCGCAGGTGAAGTCTGGTAGCCACCGTCATGCGGAAGCGCTGGCCGCTGTGCAACCGGAAGATCTTATCCGGTTCGGACTGATTCCGGAGTTTGTCGGTCGTTTGCCGGTATGCGGCGTACTTCACGAACTCGATGAAGGCGCGCTGATCAAAATTCTCACTGAACCAAAAAATGCGCTGGTCAAGCAGTATCAAAAGAAATTCGACTTTGACAACGTCAAGTTGAAATTCACCGAAGACTCGTTGAAGTCAGTGGCGAAACAAGCCGTCGAACGCAAGGTCGGTGCTCGCGGCCTGATGATGATACTGGAAGAATTGCTGCTCGATGCCATGTACACGCTGCCTTCACAAAAGCGCGTCAAGGAATTCGTAATTACCAGCGAAATGGTCGAACGCCGACGGGCGATCCCCGGTGAAGGTTTGACCGGAATCGACGGCGCCGCCGCGTAAATTATTAGGTCAATACCGCCCCGCGGTGGTACTGCTTCATCATCATCTGCAACGAAAGCCCCGGTCAGGGTTGAATCATCATGATTCAAGTCAACCTGCACACTAACGATAATTCCTCAAAGTGGCGTAGACTCGGGAAATGATTTAGAATTAAGCGTCTTAAGTATTGGGCGAGACGGCAGTTCAAGCGGCTCGCCCTTCTTGCAAAAAGCCTACTAAAAGCTCAGATAGAATTATGGAAGAATATTCAGATCGTGCTCCTGCCGACGTAGCCTGGTATCCCATGGTGCCAATCCGCGACGTTGTCATTTTTCCCTTCACTAAAGTCGCTTTCAAAATCGGCCGGCAAGGATCTGTGCGTGCACTCGAGCAAGCTCTCGCAGCTGATCGCACTATTTTCCTGGCCACGCAGCACGACGCCACCATCGATGAGCCCTCGCCTGATCAAATATACGGGGTGGGCACGCTGGGTC
>DATLBQ010000346.1:0-3787 GCA_035526805.1 Pyrinomonadaceae bacterium | reverse complement strand
CGTGGTCGGCTCCGGAATTGCTTGGAAGATGAACAGCGTATCGCTACCGTCCGGCGCTGCGGCCGCAAGATATTTGCCATCCGGCGACCAAGCAAGGCTGTTTTGTCCCACGTTGAAATCCGTCGCAGTAAACTCCTGCGTCACGTTGGCCAAATATACATTGGGAGATTGCAGCGTCGCGTTCACGACGTCAACTCGGAGGTAGGTGCGACTCGTCCCTGTCGTGACGGTCGGCAACCATAACGATCCGTCGATAGGATTGATTGCAATTGAGTCATCGACGTCCAGCCCGGTCGTGATGCCGTTAAGCAAGATGGTCTCAAGCGTACCGCCCAACGACACCCGATATACCGCCGCCAAGCCGCTGTCGACAACCGGATTGACATAGGCAAAATACCCGCGTTGATCAACCGCGCTGTACGCACCTCGGAAATTGTTGTCGACCGTTTGAGTCATTGACCAGATCGTCGTGAACGAGGGCGACGCGCTGGTTGAGGAGGCATTCATCAAAGAAATCGCCGGAGTCAAGTCGGCGTCCAGCCCCTGATCGAAAATCATGATTTGATTTGTCGTTGGAACATAGCTGATACTGATCGGGTCGTCGTCGGTGGTAGCCGCTCCGTAGTTCCCGAGCATTTGCGTACTCGCAAAAGCCGTGGAAGGGTTGTCCACTCGGAAGATGGCGGGGGTCACGTCGCGGCCGACGTATACAGACCCCGAAGGATTTATGGCAAGCGATGACGGGTTCAGGTTGTTGTTGCCGGCCGTCGTGCTGGATGGCAACCCTAAGAACGCGACGGCTCCTGTGCTGGCGTTGACCGAGTACAGACCGCCTTGGGCGGGAGCGACCGACGGCTCACGGTTCGTAAAATAAATGCGGCCATTTGGAAATTGCCCGCTGGGCGCGCTGGTCGGATCCCATGCGACAGCCGAAATCGTGCCCACAGAATTGCCGCCCGCGCTATTGGTGCGGATTGGAATCGAAGTGAATGCGCCGCTCAGCGCGCTGCCAGTAAACGTAAAGGTCGCGGCCTTCGCCAAGCCGCTGATAGCCACAACCAGTGTGGCCGTTAAGAAAAGTCGATGGTGAAGTCTCATCATTAGCGCCCTTGGACGACTCAGGTCGTCATGAAATCGAATTAGTCCGCCGTACGACTGGCCCAACTGCCAGCCAAAAAATAAAGGCTCCACGGCATAACCGCGGAGCCTTTCTCTTAATCTCTAGGCTGCTGGGATATCTTCAAGTGCTTTCTCAGTTAACCGTTTTTTAAGCACCCAGCGTGGGGGTGTCAATAAAGTTATTGGAATTTTCCCGAAAATAGGGCTCGACGCGGCCGTTAACGCGTCAATTTCGTCGCGTGTAAAGAAAAAGACCGGGGCGTGCGGGAACGCCCCGGTCTCTGGTAGAAGGCAAACGAGTTGCCTTAATCTGTGTGTCAGGCTTCAGCCTGACATATTCAAAACTGTTACTTACGACTGTCAGGCTAAAGCCTGACCTACGACTAACTAATCCAGGAACCCAATCAGCTCGCCACTACGGCTCGGTTGCTGTAGCTTGCGAACCGCCTTGGCCTCAATCTGGCGAATACGCTCACGGGTCACCTTGAAAATGTGACCCACCTCTTCCAGCGTGTAGCTGTAGCCGTCGCCCAAACCGTAGCGGAGCTTGATAATCTCCCGTTCGCGGTAGCTGAGCGTCTTGAGCACCTTCGAGATCTGTCCCCGCAGCATTTCCTGAGCGGCGCCAATTGCCGGGCTCTCAGCGCCCGAATCGGGCAGCAGATCGCCGAAGTGGCTATCCTCGCTATTGCCGACCGGCCGATCGAGGCTGATCGGGTAGCGGCTCATTGCCAGCACCCGGCGGGCTTCTTCGATCGTGCAATCCGCCGCGCGGGCCGTCTCTTCGATCGATGGCTCGCGACCCAATCGCTGCAGCAACTGCCGCGAAACATTTCGCACCCGGCTCATGGTCTCAACCATGTGGACCGGAATCCGAATCGTGCGGCTCTGGTCAGCCACGGCACGCGTAATCGCCTGGCGAATCCACCAGGTGGCGTACGTGCAGAACTTGAACCCACGGCGGTATTCGAACTTGTCGACCGCTCGCATCAGGCCGGCGTTGCCCTCCTGAATCAAATCCAGGAACGACAAACCTCGGTTGCGGTACTTCTTGGCAATCGACACGACCAACCGCAAGTTACCCTCGGAGAGCCCACGCTTCGCTCGCTGATACTCGCTATAGACCCGCTTCAGGTCCTTAATGCGGTTCCGCAAGCTGGAGGGCGTTTCCTGCAGAGCACGCAGAATATTGCGCCGTTCGATTAACAGCGGCTTCCGCTCCGCCGGTGTCTTCTTCTCGCGCTTCATCTGCTCGATCTGGGTGCCGAGCTGATCGATTCGCGTGCTGAATTGCTCCAGCTGACCGATCATCGGTTCGATCCGCTGCGTCCGCAGACCCAACTCTTCGACAAGCAGCACCGACCGGCAACGTCGCCGGCTCAGCCGCTTCCAAGCGGCCTTCCGCTCGTTCGGCTTATGCGATTTGCTCGTAGCGACCCGGTAATCCTCGGCATTGCGCTCCAACAGTCGATCGAGTGTGGCCAGGTTGTGCGGCAACCGGCCCAAGATCTGATCCTTTTCGAGCCGATCGGTGACCGAAACTTGCACGGTCCGATCGAAGGGCAATTCGCCACGATGCACACGGTGCAGGACCTTGACCGCGCTGCGAATCACATAATCGCAGCACAGCAGTTTGCGGCGGAAAGCTGCCCGAGTGATTTCAATCTTCCGCGCGAGATGGATTTCTTCTTTCCGTGTGAGCAGCGGAATCTCACCCATCTGGGTCAGGTACATCCGCACTGGGTCATCCGACCACGATTCACTGTCGCCCGCTTCGAGCAGGCTCTCGGCATCCAGATCTTGGCTGTCCGCGTCCGGAGCGTCGTTTTCGTCGACTTCCGCCAGACTATCAGTTTCATCCTCGTCGTCTAAAGCCTTGTCGTCCAAATCCGTGGCGACATCAGCGACGGCCGTAGTTTCATCCTCTAGGTCATGATCCAGTAAAGAATCGTACAAGATTTACACTCCTACCAATTGAATAGGCCAATGAGACGAAAGAAGTTACGAGCGACGAGACACGAAACTCACTGCCGACGTTCTGTTGCTCGAGCGGGCCGGTGCAGGCGCCTTTGGTAGGTAAGAGCCCCCTGCAAAACCACACACACTTCGAGCCGCACTTCGGTCGGCAGTTACCAAACCTCCAACAAATCCTCTTGACTAGAACTGTTTTCCGCGAAGGGAATGACTAATTCTAACACTGTCTAGTTCACTGTCCGGCTTGTCGCACCATTTGGTAAAAGATTACAGCAAGACAAACGCTAACAGCCACTGACTACTTTTACTGATCGCTAAACTTATCTGAAAGCCGTGCAAAACGCCGGCCGCTGCCGTCATCCTGCACAAAGCCGATTGCAAATTGGTAGGGCGAACTCGATTCACATTCACTTGTCGCGCGCTTCCTGAACCCGTTGCTGGAGAGGCAAGCTGATGTTGATGGCGGCGGACTTGCATGATTTTGTCCAGCCCTCGTCGCTTCCCTCAACCCTGTGGCGCTCATGGCCACGGTCCCTCTCAGAGCGCTCGCGCGCCGCGCGGAGTCATTTCCCGCAGACTTCCCCTGGCGCCGCGTCCTTGGACACTTGATGCTGCCCTTGCTGGGAAGTTAAGCCTTTCAATTCTAAGCAGGCCTAAAATCGAGTCCATAGGCACGACCGAAAAAAACATTACG
>DATLBQ010000345.1:0-12729 GCA_035526805.1 Pyrinomonadaceae bacterium | reverse complement strand
GTTGGATACTATGCCAGCCAGCGCGACGGCGCCACTTATCACAGCCCGCTGAATTGTTTACCCGGATCAGGTTGGGTGATGAACGAACCGGGCGAGATCACCATCACGCCGAAAGGCAGAGCTGCTTTTGTTGCCAACAAGTATGTGATCGAAAACGGCGGCCATAAACAGCTGTTGGTTTACTGGTATCAGGGTCGGGGCCGATCAATTGCAAGCGAATATTGGGGCAAGGTTTACACGGTATTTGATAGCGTTCGAATGCGCCGCTCGGATGGTGCGATGGTTCGACTTACAACCTCAATTCCCGACTCCAAACCTGCTGCGGTGCAAGCTGCCATCGAGTTGGCTGCTGATCTCGCCGCTAACTCCGCCACCGTCCTGCCCGAATTTATTCCAGACTGAACGACTGTCACCGATCTACTGGGATCCCCGGCGTTCCGCCCGCATTAAGCAGCGGGTTCAATCACCGACAAGTAAAACTAATAACCGGACATCGTACATTCCACCTAATGCCGGCGACCCGCGGTCCCAGTAAAGAGAAGTCATTTTGCGGAATCAATATTGAATTAACGCTTTTGTAAAAGCGTCTCACTCTCGGGATAAATCGAGTGGCATTGCCCGCCGCTGGACGGAAGCGAGAAACCAGAGACCAACATCCGAAAACGGACAACGCGACGCTAACTGGAAGCCCCAAGCTACGTCGCCCCCGCGAGAGGAAAGAGAATGACAACCGAGTGCCGATCGAAACTGTCCCACGTCACCCTTCTATCTGCCTTGTTAGCCGCAGCAATCGCAATCAGCGGTTGCGCCAATCCCGAAAAAGCAAAAATAGCCCACGTCGAAAAGGGCGAAGCTTATCTGAAGGACGAGAAATTTCAGGAAGCATCGCTGGAGTTTCGCAACGCGATTCAAATCGACGCGAATCTTGCGTCAGCGCACTGGGGCCTCGCCCGCTCGTATGAGGGCTTGCTGCGTTTTCAGGAAGCTTTCGAGGAACTCGGCAAAACCACTGAACTCGACGCGAACAACCTCGATGCGCGCGTCAAGCTTGGCAACTTCTATCTCGCCGGCGCCAAGGGACATCCCGAGATGATTCTCGAGGCCCAACGTCTCGCCAATCAGATCCTGGAAAAGGATTCCAATCACATCGAAGGTCACATTCTGATGGGTAGTGTTTTTTATGCTCAGAATCAACACGACAAGGCGTTTGCTCAGATCAACCACGCCATCGAGTTGGACCCAAAACGCGTTGAGTCGTATCTGAGCCTGGCCCGTTTTTATATCGTCGTTAATGACAAGAGCAAGGCTGAGCAAACATTCCGGCGGGCGATATCTGTCAACAATAATTCGGCGTTAGCCCATGCTGAATATGGCAAGTATCTCGTGCAATTGAACCGGCTGCCTGAGGCAGAAGTTGAAATGAGCAAGGCCGTAGAAGTGGAACCAACCAATCGCGCTTCGCGTTTTATGCTGGCGAGTTTTTATCTGGTGAACAAGCAGCTGGACAAAGCGGAAGTGTCCTACAAGGCACTGGCAGACCTCGATAAGGACAAGCCCGAGGGTCGCGCTATGTTGGCCGACTTTTATTCGTCGATCAATCGTCTTGATGAAGCGGTCAATATTTATCAGGAGATCGTGGCGAAGTCGCCCGACTTCACTCAGGGTCGTTATCGCCTGGGAGAAATCATGCTCATGCGTGGAGACACGCAGGCGGCCATGGCCCAGGCTGAGGAGGTTTTGAAAAAAGACCAGCACGACCGGCAAGCGCTTCTGTTGCGCGCACGAGTGCGTGCCCAAACGGGCCAGGTTAATGATTTGCAGGACGCGGTTCAGGATCTGAAAGAAGTATTGGTGCAGGAGCCGAATTCGCGTGCCGGTCTTTACTTCATGGCACAGGCAAACTTCAACCTCGGTAACATCGATCAAGCGCGAGCGTTCGCTGGAGACCTTGAACGAAACTATCCGGATTATCTACCGGCGAAGTTGATGCAGGTTCAGATCACCCTGGCGCAGGGAGATGTCAAAGGTGCACAGCGTCTTTCGGCTGAATTGATTGATCGCCTGAACCAAACTGCTCCCGACCGCCAAACTTCGCCACAAATGCTGGCTGAGCTTCGCACGAAAGCTTATTTGGCCCGTGGGGCCGCTGCGCTCGAACAGCGAAACACGGTCAACGCGCGCAAAGACTTCATGATGGCCCACGACGCGGCCCCGCGCGAGAGTTATCCATATATCAGTCTGGCCAGCGTTGCTTTGGCGGAAAACAAGCCGGATGAAGCGGCGGGCTTCTATGAGAGTGCGCTGGCAATGGATAGCACGAATTTCAACGCCTTGAGCGGCTTGATCCGGCTGTATGCGGGACGCAACGAACTCGGTAAGGCTCAGGCACGAATCGATCAGGTGTTAAATGCTTTTCCAAATAATGCATCGCTCCACTATCTCAAGGCGCAGGCCTACGGTTTTGAACGCAACTCGGCCCAGGCGGAAATAGAGCTCCGCAAAACTCTGGATCTGGATCCCAACTACCTCGCTGCTTATTCATCACTGGGCACGTTGTTCATCAACACGAACCAGCAGGATCGTGCGATTGCCGAGTATCAAAAAATAATCGAGCGCCGTTCGGACAATGCCACTGCTCACATACTGATCGGCATGCTTGACGAATCGCGACAAAATTACGATGCCGCCGCCGAAAGCTATCGCAAAGCTTTAGGTAAGGATCAGAACGCGGTAATTGCCGCAAACAACCTTGCCTGGCTCTACGCGGTCAACGGCAAAGGTAATCTCGACGAAGCAGTGCGACTGGCCCAGGGAGTGGTGCAAAAAAATCCTAACATTCCGGGTTTCGTCGACACGCTGGGCTGGGTCTATTACAAAAAAGGACTCTACGGCGCCGCTATCGAACAGTTGCAAAAAGCCGTCGCACTGGATGAGCGCGCCAGCAAGAGCGGCAGCGGCAGCCCCGCGCCAGATTATCGCTACCACCTTGGCATGGCCCTCAAGGCTCGTGGTGACAAGGCCGCGGCGCGACGCGAACTGGAACAAGCGGTGCGATTGAGCGAGAAGGCGCCGTTTTCGGAAGCCGACGAGGCACGGACCGTTTTGGCGAGTCTGTAAGTCACTCCTTTCCAACCCTGAGAACTTTCAAGTTCACTCGGGCAGCGAAAAATTCAAGGAGCGTAGTTATGAGTGTCGAATTCCGGCAACGAACCCCAGGCGAATATGTGAAGATTGCCTGGAAGCGCAAGTGGTTAATCATCCTTCCGGCAATTGCTATTGCCACGGCCGTATCGTGGGTAGTGCTGCAGTTACCCGACCTTTACGAATCTTCAACGCTAATCGTCGTCAAGCCATCTACGCTCCCCAATTCCGTTGTTCCGACTATTACCGAAGACAGCCTGACGCGGCAGATAAACAGCATCGCGCAGGTCGTTACCAGTCGCAGCTCACTCGAGCCGCTAATTGAAAAATATGATCTTTACAAAGCCGAGCGGCAACGCGGCGAACCCATGGAGGCGCTTATTGATTACATGCGGACCAGCATCCATGTCGAAGTCAACACCAGCCGCAACGACATTACTAACGGTTTCAACATTACCTACCGCGGTCGAAATGCAAATACTACACAGGCGGTTACTTCGGAGTTAGCCAGCAAGTACATAGATGTGCAAACGCAGGACACCATCAACTCCACCACCTCCGCAAAGCACTTCATCGATCAACAGGTGAGCCAGACGGAAGAAGAACTTAGCACTGTCGATCGCCAACGGCTCGATTTCATGCAAAAGAACCTTGGCAATTTGCCATCGGAAGCGGCGTCGATGATCAGCCAGCTAACTGGTTTACGTGAGCAACAGAAAGCTTATATCTCGGAAGTTGGACGTCTTCAGGACCGTCGATCCGCAGTGACAAGCCAACTCGCTCTCGTAAAGAAGAGTTCCGAGCAGTTAAAAGAAGACATTGCCGAGAACACTACTGATCCGCAGACCACGCTCGCCTGGGCCCAACTCATTTCGCGCAAAGCAGATCTCGAATCGCAGTTAACGCGCATGATGACTGAGCTGCGACCAAAGCATCCCGATGTGCTTGCGAAACAGGCCGAGGTCGACTCGGTTAAGGAAGCAATGGCTCAGATGATCGCAGAGTGGAAGGAACGCATCACTGAGAAGCAACACAAACTTCGCGACCGTCCCGATTTGACCGTCGGCAGTCTTGAATCGGAATTGCAGCTGGTCGACGGCGAAATTAAACGCGAGCAAACCATGCTCAGCGATATCGACCGGCAAATTGGCGTCCTGATGGATCGCATCAATAACGTTCCCGGCGCCGAGGTCGCGTTGGGCGCTTTGGACCGCGAATATCAAACCAAGAAAGTGCAATTCGATACGCTGCTGATGCAAGCACAAAAGATTGGTCTGAGCGCGGACGCGACCAGTCAGCAACAAGGCGAAGGCATCCAGGTTGTCGACCCCGCGAATCTTCCGGCGCGTCCCGTGGCCCCGAAACGTTTGGTCCTGATGGGCCTCGGTCTTGCGGTGGGACTCGGGTTCGGACTGCTTTTGGCCGCACTTTTTGAAGTGCCGCGGTTACTGACAATTCAAACCAGGGAAGACGCAGCACATTACACGGCGCTGCCCGTACTCATGACGGTGCCGGAACTATTGACCGCCGCAGAAGCTCAAAGAATTCCGCGCCGTCGCAAGTTGCTGCTCGTCACCGGCGTAGCAGCCATGGTTTTAGCAATTCCGGCGCTGGCCTTGATTTTGAAGCTGACCCAGTTGTTCGAGCGGTTTGCCGTTTAGCGAAATTGTCCCTTCACGCAAGTGGAGATGTCCTGGAGGCTATCCAAAGTGTACGCAGAATTCTACGGATTCAAGGAACTACCATTCGCGCTGACTCCTGATCCGCGCTACATCTATTTCACTCCGTCGCATATGGAAGCGATGGCCAACCTGCACTACGGAATAGAGAGCGGAAAGGGCCTGGTAGTGGTGACGGGCGAAGTGGGCACGGGCAAAACCACGATCCTGCGATGGATGATGCAGCAGCTGGATCCCACAGTTCTGGTTGCCTACATCTTCAATCCACGCCTGGCAGTCACCGACTTTTACCAGCATCTGGCAAGTTTGCTTGGACTGCCAAAGTGGGAAACGAAGTCCGAGCTCCTAACGGTGCTGGGCCAGGCGCTGGAATCGCGCCACGCGCGCGGCCTGCGCACAGTATTGATTATCGACGAAGCGCAGGGTCTTTCGTTGAATGTACTGGAAGAAATTCGCCTGCTTTCAAACTTCGAATCCGACACCTCAAAACAGCTTCAGATTGTGCTGACGGGACAGCCGGAGTTGCGCGACGTGTTGAATGATCCCAACCTGCGCCAACTCAAACAACGAATTGCATTGCGCTGTGCGATTAAGGCATTGCCGACAGTGGAGGAAACTGACCGCTACATCACTGCACGTTTGCTGGTGAGCGATGCCGAACGAACCAACATTTTTTCCTCCGCGGCTATTGATTACATCTATCGCTGCACGGAAGGGATTCCACGCAACATCAACAATCTCTGCGACAACGCCCTGCTCGCTGGTTATGCCGCGGGCGATCTGATCATTGACCGAGAGCTTATCGAGGAGGTTGCTGAGACGCTGGATATGCTGCCGCGTAACGACCGGCGTGCATCGGCAAGCCCACCGAGGGAAGTACCGGCAAAAATATTTTCAGATGAGGGCCGTGCTGAACTGTGGCTGACCGGATATGGCGACGCCACAAACTAGTAAAGGCATTCCTGCCGGTCCGGAAAAAGTAAGGCAAACTGTTAGTTTGCGGTTTGCTTATCTAATTTGTAGCCCGCGATCGCAAACTAACAGTTTGCTTTGCATTCGAGGAGAAGTTAATGGGTAGAGTTTACGATGCATTAAAACGATCTGGCGCAGACAACCCGCTGTCCGCCGCACACCAGCCGACTCATTCGATACCCCGCGGAGAAATCCGCGCTCATCGCATTGTCCCATCCGGTACTGTGATTGAAGAGCCTTCGTTCAATGTCTCTTCAACTCCACCTCCTGAGAAGACTGCGGTGAAAAGTTCAGCGTTCACTGCACACACTGCGAATGCTTCTGACGGGACGGCACTCCCCGAAAGACCCGCTTCGCGTGATGTTGGGGCAACCTTGAACGCTGCCAGCCCGGCGCGCGCGATCGGACTCGTCTCTTACGACGTAGACGCAGCGCGCGTCGAGCCTCATCTCGTCGCGATCACCCAACCTCGTTCTGCTTACTGCGAACAGTTTCGTTCACTCCGGACCCGAATCCTGCAAGCGAGTGAGCGTGGACAGATGCGCACGTTTGTAATCACTAGCGCCGGAATGGCTGAAGGCAAGACGCTGACAGCGCTAAATCTCGCCTGGCTGCTTGCCCAAACTGACGGCGTGCGCGCGCTGGTCATTGATAGCGATCTGCGTCAGCCCTGTGCCACCGATTATCTCGCCATTGACGCGCCTCGTGGACTCTCAGAAGTGTTGGGCGGCGAGCTCAGTTTGCGCGACGCCGTTGTTCGTCTCGATCCTGCCGGCCTTTATCTATTACCGGGTGGTCAGGCGCGCGATGATGTTGCGGAGATACTTTCGGGGCCGACCTATGCGGCGGTGATTGCCGAAGCACGGCAATTGTTTGACTTCATTATCATCGATGCGCCGCCACTGGGAATTTTTACCGATGCCAACGTGCTAATCAATCGCGCCGATGGCGCGCTGATGGTCGTGCGCGCAGGTAAGACGCGTTACGCGATGGTCGACAAATTGTTGGAACAACTCCCGCGCGAACGCATACTCGGCCTCATATTAAATCGCGCCGACGAGCAACTCGAATCAACTGCTTACTATTACCAGAAGCGCAACTACCGCGGACCGAGAGTTTTTGCGAGTGAAGAAAAGTCGGGGCTGGTTGAGCAACTGGAAGAAGAGGTGGCAGTCGCAAGTTGAAAAATTCTCGCGCCAACAGTCGCACTAGTCTATTGCTTCTGGCCGAAGCCGTAGTAGTTTTCGGCGCGATCATAGGCGCGGTGTATTTAAGGTTGGGCATCGAGGATTCACACGACGAGCTAATCCTGCGGCAGGGTTTTCTCAAAGCAGGATTGGCTACGATTTTCTGTCTCGCAACTTTCTACCTATTCGATCTCTACGACTTTATCGTGATGCACGATCGCCGCGAGTTGGTACTGCGGTTGGTGCAAGCGCTTGGTTTGGCATGGGTGGCGTTGGCGCTGGCGTTCTATGCGTTTCCGCAAGTCATGCTGGGCCGCGGCATTTCGCTCATTGCGCTGCCGCTTGCGCTCAGTTTAATGGTTGGTTGGCGAATATCGATTCATTGGTTGTTGGGACATCCGAACTTTGGCGAAAAGATTTTGATTGTTGGTTCGGGAAGTCTGGCGGTTGAAATTGCCCGCGAGATGCTGAATCGTCCAGATGCCGGTTACCGCATCGCAGGCTTCGTTGGTACCGATCCGGAACTGCTGGGGAAGAGCCTGATTAATCCGCGCGTGATTGGACTTACGTCGGAGCTCGATGATGTTGTTCGGCGCGAAGAAATCGATCGCATCATCGTCGCCATGGGCGAGCGCCGCGGACAGTTACCGACTGCCGAGTTGTTGCAGTTGAGTCTGGCGGGCACGGTAAACATCGAAGAGGGAGCGTCTTTTTACGAACGAGTCACCGGTCGGGTGTCGCTCAACATGATTAGGCCGTCATGGTTGATCTTTTCGAGTCGCGGCAGACACGCTCGAATTTCAGGGATAGCGCGAAACGTTGTGCACCGCATTGTGGCGCTGATTGGGGCGTTGTGCTCGTTACCCATCGCTCTAATCACTGGTGTTTTGATCAAGTTGGACTCGCGCGGGCCCATTCTCTACAAGCAGGAAAGGGTTGGGAAAAACGGGGGCTCGTTCACCGTGATGAAGTTTCGCTCAATGCGCACGGATGCTGAGAAGGCAGGACCAGTTTGGGCCAGCCTCGACGATGATCGCACCACGCGCGTTGGCAAAATTATTCGCAAACTTCGCATCGATGAAATACCCCAGTTCTGGAACATTCTTCGCGGCGATATGGATTTCGTTGGGCCCCGTCCTGAACGTCCGCATTTCGTTTCGCAGTTAGCCGAAGAGATACCGTATTACGAACAACGTCATCTAATCGCGCCAGGTCTGACGGGTTGGGCACAAATCAAATATCCCTACGGCGCCTCGATTGAGGATGCGCGGCAGAAGCTTCAATACGATTTGTATTACATCAAGAACCAGAGCCTGATGCTTGACGCGATAATTCTCTTTGAAACGGTAAAGATAATCCTGTTCGGCCGCGGTCGTTAGGCTCTTACGCTGGAAGCGCAGACATCCTGTCTGCTGTTGTTCTCGAGGTGCCGCTGAGGCAGAACTCGTCTGATGGAGGTTGAAATGAAAATGATAAACAGATTCTTTGTTGCCCTGCTGCTCGGGGCGACGATCTTTTCTTCAAGCGTTAGCGTGCTTGCCCAAACGCCGGCGACGAACGCCAATAAGACGCGGCAACGATTCGCCACGAAGAACGCGGTGACCGCTGAGGAAATTCTGCAGGACGCGAACGCGAAGACTGAAAAGCCCCTGAAGAATGAAATTCAACCGAAGGACGACGGCGGGACGATGGTGGGGGATGCGAAACACCGTGAGAATGTTTTGTTGGAAGACCCGGCTGGAGCGAAGCCAGGCGAAATAATCAAGGCAGCTGACGGTCGCGGCGCCGCTGACGACAAGCCTTCGGACGTTCCTGAAGAAACCCAGGCGAATCGACATGAACAAGTCTCGGAAGAAGCAGCCGTCGTCCCCTACTACAATAATTTTTTCAATACTTATCGCCTCGGACCTGAAGACGTGATTTCAGTAAACGTCTTCGGACAGGATCGCTATTCGAGATCGGGAATCACTATTCCACCAAGCGGCCGTATCTCGCTGGCACTGATTCCCGGCGGAGTTTTTGTTAACGGCAAAACGGTGGATGAGGTGGCCGACGCAATCAAAAAGCGTTACGACGAATACATTATCGACCCACAGGTTTCAGTTTCGCTCGATAAGGCATCCTCCTATCGCTACAGCGTGATCGGTGACGTGGGCCAACCGGGCATTCGCCTGATGACACATCGCATGACTGTAGCAGAGGCAATTGGCGAAGCAGGCGGCGTTTTGTCGACCGGTAATAAAAGCAAAATCATCGTGTTGCGACGGCAGGCGGATGGAAAGCTGAACCCGATTGCCGTAAATCTAACCGCTATTTACCAAGGGAAAGCTCCCGACATTACTTATCTCGTTCCCGGTGATCAGGTGATTGTCCCCGGCAACAAGATGAAGAGCTTCCAAAAGATCATGAGCTTTTTCCCGATTTTGAGCTTCGCGCGGATCTTTACCGGCGGGCTGCTGTAAGCAAAGTAGACAGTAGACAGAAGGCAGTAAAGAGTAAACAGCAGCAACGATGCCCTGGCGCCCTCTGCAGGCAATGCACGCGTGCCGCGTTCACGCGGCTAGCCCGCAGGGCAAATAGGCCAGCCGTTCTACGGCTGGTTATTCCAGCACCTTAATTTCCAGGCCGTTTCAACGGCCTTTGGAAACCTCCGCAGACCATTCCAATCGTTTGATTATTGTTCCGCGTGCGTGATGCACCTTCTGGTTCTTCACATAATCAACGACCCATTTCAGATCCTTAGTTCCGAAACTGACAACACCATAACCATCCTGCCAATCTAGCAATTTTCGATTCGCGATCTCATGATTGATATAAAAAGAACTCCCTCCCTTTAGCTTTCCGATCCATTCGCTAATCAAGAGACTGGGTGGAATTGTGGCAACTAAATGGACATGATTCTCCGTGCCGTCCACCGAATGGAAGAAAACGTTCTTCGTTTTTCGAGTTTCACGTTCAAGGTAATGGTGGAGGCGATTCTCGATGGAATTGATCAGAACAGGATTGTTGTTTTTTGTGTGCCATGTCATATGAAGGTTGATTTCGCTGTAGACATTTTTCGGCATGAGCTGCTCCTTTCATTAAGCGCCAGCAGCAGACACCAGGATGATTACGAGAGTCTATAGGGCGATGGATCCCTCAGATTCAGTGAGATGCAAGAAATCGCGTAAGTTGGGAAATCTGAGGCTGAAGGCCGCTGAAGCGGCCTTGGTAGATTGATGGCCGGCGTAACCAGCCGTAAAACGGCTGGCCTAATGTCCCTGCGGGCTAGCCGCCTGAAGGCGGCATGTCTTAATCCTCTACTTCATTTGTTTCGATTTCGGTCGCGTCGCCGGATTTTCGCTCGGGTCGCATGTGCGGAAACAGAATCACGTCGCGGATCGAATGCTTGTTCGCGAGCAGCATCACGAAGCGGTCAATGCCGATGCCAATCCCGGCGGCCGGTGGCATGCCATAGGAAAGCGCGCGGATGTAGTCGTCGTCCATCACCATCGCCTCTTCATCGCCACGCTCGCGTTCAGACATTTGATCCATGAAACGTTGATGCTGCTCCGCCGGATCGTTTAACTCCGAAAAGCCATTCGCACACTCCATGCCGACAATGAATAACTCGAATCGTTCCGCAATCGATGGATTTGCCGGAGAGGCTTTCGAAAGGGGCGAAACAACTTTTGGGAAGTCGTATATAAGCGTTGGCTGAACAAGTTTGTTTTCTACATGTTCTTCAAACAGCGTTAACAAATTTTCTTCCGTAATCTCTACGCCGGGAGCAAATTGAGCCACACTTTCTCTCATCGTAAGCCGCTGAAACGGCTGTCCAAAATCGATGTCATGTTCTCCGTAGCGAACGTGCGCGTGCCCTAGCGCCGAGAAGACCGTGGCGCGCAGCATCGCTTCGCAAAAATCCATCATCTGGTTCACGTCGGCGTATGCCCAATAAAACTCCAGCATGGTGAACTCAGGGTTGTGCGTGCGGTCAATACCCTCGTTGCGAAAGTTGCGGTTCAGTTCGTAAACTTTCTCAAACCCGCCGACCAGTAACCGCTTCAAATACAACTCCGGCGCGATCCGCGCGTACAGTGGAATTCCCAACGCGTTGTGATACGTCTCAAAAGGCTTTGCTGCGGCCCCCGTAGCCAACGACGTAAGCATCGGCGTCTCGACTTCGATGTAGCCGTGCTCATCGAGTATGCGGCGCAGCTCTCGGATAATCGCTGAGCGGCGCTCGAAAACTTCCCGCGGCGTTAAGTCGCCTTCTTCTCGTTCCAGCTTCAGGCTGCCGGCAATCAAATCAGCATAACGCTGTCGCTGGCGAATCTCCGGATCATGTATGCCGTGCATCTTGTCCGGCAATGGCAGTAGCGCTTTCGCCAGAAACTGCAGTTGCTGCACATGGATCGATAGCTCACCCGTCTTGGTTATAAAGAGATAACCTTCAACTCCGATGAAATCGCCGTGGTCCAGAAGACTGAACATTTCCCAGCCGTCAAGCTCGCCGCCGCCTGTCTCATTGCTTACGCCCTTGACGTCTGTTCGCTTTACGTAGATCTGCAGCCGTTTGACGCCGTCAGACAAATGAACAAACGCAGCCTTGCCCATAACACGCGGTGGCGACGCAATGCGTCCCGCCACGCGAACCGTGACTGCGTTAAGCTGCTGGTTCGCGAGCTCGATGGGTTCAGGGGCCGGACGTTCGCCCCCCACGAAAGTGGGTTCAAATGAACGATATTTTTCAACTACTGTAGTGATCGTATCTTCGCGTTGAGCGTCTACAGTGTGACTGCGCTCAAACTTATTCGGGTAGGCGTTGCCAACGAGTTGGCGCAAAGCCTCGAGGTGTTCCTGACGGACTCGGGTTTGATCGTTCTCTTCAATGAATGGGACAGACATGAGATGCATCGTAAAGCGAAGAAAGAGCGGGGGCAAGCCCGCCTTCCTGACCTGAGAGACCGGTCCACTTGCTCCATATTCTTAGGCTGCGTGGCTTTCGATCAACGTCGTTCAGCTCTAGTTTAGCCAGCTCAGGGTCAGGAAGGCGGGCTTGCCCCCGCTCTTTTCCTTTCGCATTTAGCTCCAATCACCGACGCATGCTAGATTGTTAGTTATCGATGATCGAAAAGATTCTGAGCCTGGATGAACTGCTCGGTTTGCGCAAAGGTCTGCACGCCGAGGGGAAAACTCTCGTTTTCACGAACGGGGTTTTTGATCTGCTGCATGTTGGACATGTGCGATACCTTGCCGCAGCGCGGGCGTTTGGAGACGCGTTGTTAGTAGGTGTTAACAGCGATCGCGCGGTGCGAAAATTGAAAGGCGATAATCGGCCCATCGTGAACGAAGGCGAGCGGGCGGAAATTCTCGCGGCGTTAAAGCCAGTGGACTACGTGACAATATTCGATGATGTGTCACCTCGTTCGTTGATTGCCGTGTTGTTGCCGGATGTTCTGGTCAAAGGTGGCGACTATCAACTTGATGAGATTCACGGACGCGAGGAAGTGGAAGCAGCCGGCGGAAGAGTCGTCAGCTTGCCTTTTGTCGAGGGGCTATCAACCAGCGCCATCATCGAGAGGTTGAAGAAAGTCAGTAAGTGATTATTGTGAGTAATGAGCGAAGAGCGGGGGCACGCCCGCCTTCCCAACCTTGAGCTTAACTCACTCGCGTACAAACTATGTTGACTGAGAGGCATTCAGCCTGAGAAATCACGGAGCTCGTCGACTACCTCTCAGGTCAGGAAGGCGGGCTTGCCCCCGCTC
>DATLBQ010000344.1:0-10005 GCA_035526805.1 Pyrinomonadaceae bacterium | reverse complement strand
ATTCCCGTTCTCAAATACTGCGGGTCGCAGATTCCCAAAGGACACTAATTTGTCGCAACTCCTTAATCGTCCACGTCGCCTTAGAAGGACCGAGAATTTGCGAGCGCTGGTACGCGAAACGCGCCTGGCCCCGGAGGATTTCATACTCCCGTTGTTTGCCTGTACGGGCAAAAAAGTGAGACGTGAGATTGCATCAATGCCGGGGGTCCACAATCTTTCAATAGACGAAATCGCGAAGGAAGCTGCCGAGGCGAGCCAGCTCGGGGTGAAAGGTGTAATTCTGTTCGGCTTGCCGGAAGCGAAGGATGAAGCGGGCTCCGGCGCATATCACGAGCAAGGTATTGTTCAGCAGGCGGTGCGCGCTGTCCGCGAATCCGCGCCGGAGCTCGTGATCATTACTGATACCTGCCTGTGCGAGTACACCTCGCACGGCCACTGCGGCGTGGTGCGCGACGGCGAAGTTCTAAACGATCCGTCGCTTGAGCTGTTGGCCCGCACTGCCGTCAGTCAGGCTCAGGCGGGCGCGGACGTGGTTGCGCCTTCGGCAATGATGGATGGGCAGGTCGGGGCGATTCGCGACGCGCTCGACGACGCCGGATTCGACCAGGTTGCGATTCTTGCTTACGCAGTCAAGTATGCGTCCGGTTTCTATGGTCCTTTTCGAGAAGCGGCAGATAGCGCGCCTGCCTTCGGTGATCGGCGTGCCTACCAGATGGACGCGGCAAATGCGCGCGAGGCGATGAACGAAGCCGAGCTCGACTACGCAGAGGGTGCGGACATTCTGATGGTGAAACCGGCGACGTGTTATCTCGACATTCTCAAGACGCTGCGCGAGCAATTTGATTTGCCTATGGCCGCCTATCACGTCTCAGGTGAGTACGCGATGATCAAGGCTGCGGCCCGAAACGGCTGGATTGACGAACAACGGGTGATGATGGAAACCTTAACCAGCATTAAACGCGCGGGCGCCGATATTATTCTTACCTACTACGCTCGCGAAGCGATTCGTGTCCTCTCAAGCTAGTATTTCCTGCGGGAGGTTGGAATTTTGAGACGCTTATCATTAGCAATATTGTTTGTGACGCTACCTGCCGGTTGGGCTGCGACAATGCGGACCCTCGGGCAAACCAGGTCCAACGTAAATCAGACGACGCTTGAAGAACCAGCCCAACTCACTCCGGAAATCTCAACAGATGAGCTAAAGAAAGTTCTATTAGACAGGAGTGAACCGCTTCTTGACGTGCGTTCCGCGGCTGAATATGCCATCGCTCATATTCCCGGGAGCATCAACGTATATGAGAAAGAGCTGGAGCGTGTGATTCAACTCTACCCCGATAAAATGGCGCCATTTATCCTTTATTGCAACGGCCCGTATTGCGGGAAAAGTAAGCGGCTTTCGGAACAACTGGTAAAGCTTGGCTACAGTCGAGTGCGACGATACCAACTTGGACTTCCCGTCTGGCGCGCCCTGGGAAACACGGTGCAGACGGATCTTGAAGGGTTCCGTTACGTTATTACCAAAGACCGGACCGCCGTTTTCGTAGATGCTCGAACCGGCCCGGAGTTTGCGAAGGGCACGCTTCCCGGTGCCGTAAATATCCGGCCAACAGAAGCGGAGAAAGCCAATGAAGATGGCCGGCTGCCCTATCGCGACAAAGGCACACGAGTAATTGTTTTCGCAAACACACCCGACGAGGCCCGAAGGGTGGCAGAAGAAATAGCCAGGAAGGCTTATTGGAACTCCAGTTACTACGGCGGCACCTTCGCTGAGCTGCGGCGCGCCCAGCTTTGGTAATTGCATTCAGTTTCAGACCAAGTGAGACATATTTCAACCTTGCCTGCCGCTGGTTGTCATTCTGACAGAGCCGGCGTGCTGGCTACGGTCAACGGCAGGAACATTACCTCGGGCAATGTGGAGGACAGCCTGCGTCCACTGATATTCAGCGTACAGCAGCAAATCTATTCGCTGCGCAAAAACGATGTGGACCTGAAGATTACCGACGTACTGCTGCATAAACGCAATTGCTCTATTCAAAAGCGACGCAACCTTTAGCGCCACCGGCGCCTTCTAAGGACCATCCTAATCACTCAACGCAGGCGAATCCTGCAAGTGTCAATTGGCAACCCAGGGTCAAGCATCATGAGCCTTTTTCCTCTTTTGCGACACCGAAGTTCCCGGCGATGGGGTTTTGCCTTTATGCTGTTGTTACTGGGAATGGCGCTGGAGTCGCGAGAAATCGAATCGCAATCCGGACGCCGCGCCGCTACCCGTCCGTCCTCCGCTACGCCGACGCCGGCAATGCCCATTACGGCTAACACTAATCCGGAAGCTGAGAAGCCCCTACACGCTGGTGAGCTGCCCGCCAAAGTCCGGTTGCTCGTTGCGCGACAGCCAACGTCGAAGCATCTTCATACCGAAGATCAGATCTTCGCGAGTTTCATCAAACAACTAAATCGCTATGAGAATATCGAGGCCACGTCTGTCGGCGACGTCAAAGAAGGTCAGGCGGTGGAACGTGCCAAAGCCGAAACGGAAGCGTTCGTGATCCTGCTTAAGTTTGACATCGATAGTTTCCAGGGTGGAACGATCATTATGAATTCGCCGGATCTGCAGATTGATTATTCGGTCCTCGCTCCGCATACAGGGAAGAAGCAAGCGAAGGGGAAAGTATATTTTCAGGCGATTGGTGGCGGCAGAATGCGCAAGAGTGATTGGCCAAACGGTACGCCGATCAAGATCACACCCGAAGCTACGGGAATCGAAGCCGCGGATGGTTTGTACTTCTGGCTCAAGCTCGCAGCCATGAAGAAAGCGAGGCCGTAACGCAAACTGATCAATTGATTTGACGCGCGCGTAGGAGCGGGGGCAAGCCCACCTTCCCGACCCTGAGCTAATTAAAGTTGAGATAGTGAGAGCCGTGGGAAAGGCTTTCAATCTGAAATAATCGAGCAAGTGCAGGAGTCTCAAGGTCGGGAAGGTGGGCTTGCCCCCGCTCTGATGCGCGTCGAAATCAATTGATATTTCGCGTTACGCCTTTAGTTCATCGAGCGCCTGGCCCAGCCGATCGAGTCCCTCAACGAACGTTTCGGAGTCTCCCCCGAGCCCAACACGAAAGTGAGCGGGTAACTCAAAGAATTTTCCCGGCACTACAGACGTTTCATACTTCTCTCGCAATAAATGGCATAGTCGTTCAGAACTTCGTTCCTTCACACGCGGAAACATAATCGAACCTGCCGGGGGACGGATTGCAACTAGATCATCCCTGTCGTCGAGAAACTCGTTCATCATTTGCCGGTGTTTGTCGAGCCGACTCTGAGCATGCTTGGCAATTTCCGGCAATTGCTTCAGTGCTACCAGGCTTAACCTCTCACCCGCATGTACCGGCGTCGCCGCAAAAAGGTCATTCAGCAACCACATTTGTTTAGCGAGCTCGGGGTCAGCGAGAATCCAACCACAGCGGAGCCCGCTCAAACCGAAAGCTTTAGTCAAACTGCCTGTTACGATGAACTCCTCGCCAAGGTGAAAAGCCGTCGGCAGCGAATCCACAAAAAGCATCTCCAAATAAACTTCATCTACGAGCACGCGAGCGTTCACTTTGGCAGCCAATTCACCGACCTCTTTGAGCGTGCGAGTATCCGTCATGACCCCAGTGGGATTGTGAAAGTTTGTGATCACAATTAATCGGGTGCGCGAACTAAGGCTCCGTTCTATTTCCCCGCGCGAAACAGCAAATCCATCCTCAAACCGTCGTGGGAAACGCTTCACCCGCGCTCCAAGATAACCGGCAAGCGCGAGCAGCGGTTCGTAAGTAGGACTTTCAATTAGTATCTCGTCGCCGGGATTTATAAGAGAGGCCATGGCCAGGTGATTGGCAAAAGAAGTCCCGGCGGCGGTCACAACTGAGGCAGGAGCGATGCGAAATCTTTCAGCCAGTGCCGCTATCAGCGGTTGATAACCGTATCCAGTTTCGCCGGTAAGCTCGAGGTCACCCGGCGAAACATGCAAGTCCTGCCACTTTAAATTTGCGAGACCGCTGGTAGCGAGATTGAAGCGCGCACGCGAGCTGGTCTTGGCCCAGTGCATGTATTCTGACGCTCTCGGTCTATCCGCGTTCAATGGTAAGTCGGCGTCGCTCATTTCGTATTTCTCCAACGCCAGAAAAAGAAAACTGGAATTCCGGCCAAGAGTATGCCCAGACCGATTAGAGTGTTCCCCGGATAGCGGTAGACCGTATTAATGACAACCAGCCAACAGATCGCGACAAACAGCGCAGTCGTAAATGGATGGCCGGGAACCCTCGTGATGCGGGTCGCGTTATCAGCGCTCGCCGTATCGCCCGCTCTCCTCCGGCGGCGAAAAATGAAAATGCAAAGAGCGGTGGCGCCGAAAAATATGAAGTCTACGGAGACAACATAGTTCAGGATCTGTTCGTACTTGCCCCAGAGTGTAATCGCAATTGCCATCAGCCCTTGCAATGCGATAGCCAAAATAGGGACTTGCGTCTTCGGATGCAGCTTGCCGACGCTGCGGAAAAAAAGACCGTCCTCGGCCATGGCGAAATAAACGCGCGGAGCGGTCAACATTCCCTGGCTAAGAAACCCAAGAGTGGAGATAGCGATTCCCGCGGCTATAGCGCGCGCACCCGACGCGCCGAGCGCCAGACGCATCACGTCGGATGCGGGTGTGGTTGTATTAGCCAGACCTGAAACACCGAGAACGTAAACGCAGACGAAGTTTACCGCCAGGTAAAGAACGACCACTCCCGAAACACCGATGATCAGCGCGCGCGGAAGATTTTTCCGTGGCTCGCGTATCTCTCCTGAAACGAAGCTGGCAGTTTGCCACCCGCCGTAAGCAAATAAAACGGGCACCATCGCCGCACCGATTGCACTAAGGAAATTCATTGCGGGCCTGGACAAATCGCGAGGGACACCTCCGGCTATTGCCGATATCCCGCCCGTTGGCGATGGGGTTAACTGCGGTGCGAGTACATACAAGCCACAAACAATCAGCGTCAGGATCGCGATAATCTTCAGCACCATGAGAAAGCTTTGCACTGTGCTGCCGGCGCGCACGCCCAGGCAATTAATTACAGTCAAACTGGCGAGGGCCAACACCGCCACCATCGAGTCGCTAAGCGGAACGTTCGTTAGCTCGAGAAAGTAACGGGCGAATGTGACTGCCACTGCGGCCATGCCGCCCGTTTGAATCACTAACAACAATCCCCAGCCGTATAGAAACGCTATTAAAGGATGGTAAGCCTCGCGTAGATAGGCATACTGGCCGCCGACTTCGGGACGCAGCGCGGCAAGTTCGGCCCAGATGAATGCGGCTGCGAGGGCGATCAGTCCACCCAAAGCCCAAACAAGAAGTATCAGGAAAGGAGTGGTAACGTGGCGGACGACTACGGATGGATTCATGAAGATGCCCGAACCGATGATCCCGCCCATCACAATCATGGTCGCGTCAAACAGGCCAAGCCGCCGCGCCAGCGCTGGCGCTGGTTCGTTGGCGATGGTGGACGGGTTATTCGATTCCATGCGGATCTTTTTTTGGAGTGCGCTGACCTGTCAGCGCTTTTAGCCGGTCGCGACCTGTCGCGGCCACCGTTAGTTTGAGTCCTGCGCAAAAATTGGGCGTCAAGCCGCCCAAGACCAAAGCGCTGACCGGTCAGCGCGCTCCAAAAAATTGACAGCTCTGATATAACAGGCAGGCTTATTCCAGATCAATCACCTTTATGTCAACTCGAACAAATTCCCCTTCAGCAGCGGCAATCAACTTCTGGTCATGGATGTTTCCCCTTACTTATTTGATCCACATCGCGGAAGAGTACTGGGGCGGCGAAGGATATCCGGCCTACATTCTTCGGCTTCGCGGGGTACAGATGTCGACCACGCGGTTTCTGGTCGCGCAGGGCATTGGCTTCGTATTGGTGACAATTGGAGTAATACTCGCTCGTCGCTTCAACTTTCGACAGATGATGTTAGTAATCTTAGGAACAATCGTGCTGGTTAACGGAATCACACACAGTGTTACAGCGCTGAGTATTATGAGTTATGGACCGGGTCTATGGTCGTCGATCTTAGTATGGATGCCCCTGGGCATCTTTGCGCTAATGCGCTTTCGGAAAGGTGTCACTACCAAAAAATATTGGATCGCAGTGGCCATCGGCGTCGGCGTCAATATCGTGGTTGGCATTCTCACAATGCGCGGCGGACGAGTTGTTTGATCCGTCGCCTGGACCATTAACAAAAAGAGCGGGGGCAAGCCCGCCTTCCTGACCCAGAGCTTTTCAAAGTCGACGCCTTATCCTCGTTTGAAGGGCGTTCAAGCGAAGATTAAGACTCGACTCCAATAAGCTCAGGGTTGGGAAGGCGGGCTTGCCCCCGCTGGTTGATAAAACTCAACCGCAAGGCAATAGAAACCGGAGCCGTCAAAATGACTCCGGTTTTTCTCTTCTGTTATTTACACTGATTGACTTAGAAGCCGTTGCTTGCTCCCTTAAAGCCATGCAGCGCCTGCTTCAGTCCCCAGCTAATGACGCGCATGTTGTCGTAGCAGTAACCGAGAATGTAGTTGCAGGTCGAAAGACAATGCTTGGTGCATTCAACTTTCATCTCATCCAACTGCTTTACATCAAACTTGTGGTTACCAACCGTGCCCCAGTCGTGCGTTGCTGAATACATCGGGAAACACGGAGCAAGTGAACCATCCGTGCGAATGATCAGCGAATTCTGTCCCGCGCGACACTGCCAGGGCGGTACCTGACCGCGCATAAGCAGCTTCATGTCTTCCATGTGCTGCGTCGGGTTCGCCATCTTGTAGCCTTTATTGACGCGCAGATCCTGAAGGTAGTCGAGCAATGCATCAACCTTTGGCCAATCGTTCGGAGTCAAATAAGTTTGATTTTCGTTGAGATGTTTGAAATGCGTCTGCTCCATCATCGGCGTTTCGTTGACGTGGTAGTCAGTCGCGATGCCGTTGTCGTGAGCAATCTCGGTCAGTTCCTTAACATCGTCCATGTTGTTATGGCAGATGTTGATATTGAACATAACTGAGTAGCCGTAGTGATGCTGGCGCTTGATCAGATAATCAAAGTAAGGACGAATCGGATCCAGCGCTTTCGGAAGTGACTTACGTTCCTTGACGGAATCGACCGCCAGATTAAAGGTCGCAATGCCCGCATCGCCGAGCCGGTCGATCACATCAGGCTTCATCAAGCGGCCGTTTGTCGGCAGGTAAACAAAGATGTCCTTCTTGGCGCTGTAATCGACAATCTTGTGGATAAACTTTGGACGCAGCAGCGGCTCGCCACCCATGAGCGCCAAGACGCGGGCGCCAATCGAATGCAGCCAATCGAGTGAACGCTTGGCAACGTCTTCAGTCATTCCCTTGACTGCGTTGTTGTAAGACCAGCAGTAGTGGCAATCAAGGTTGCACTTCCATTCTGTAAACAGGTAGGGAACGATTGGGCGCAGGTCGCCGCTATGCCAGCGCGATTTAAAGTAGGGAGAACCCCAACTCTTCCACGTTCGAATAGCGTTGAACTTCTGGTATTCCTTCCGGGTCATCGGTACCGGATCGGGCTTTTGCGGATAGACAGGTTCCGGCAAAACTTCTTCCGGCATCGGTGCAAGCTTCGGTGCGGCTTCCGGTTGGTAGAGGATCTGATGAAGCTTTTGATCTAAACGAAAGGGTTGGGCCGAACTGCCCGCATCAAGGTTCTCCTGAATTTCTGCCATGTTCGTTCCTCTCTGGATTGGTAGTGCGCACACGACAACGCGTGGGCGGCTCATCAAGTACAAATAGTTGCGAAACTCGTTACTCGATCAGCGGTAGGGAGGGTTCCTCCGTTTAATACGCCTGCCGCTGCGATCCAAGGGCTAATTCGAACGCGAATGTTCGCTGATTTTCCGGTGAATTGCAAGCATCGTATGCCGCGGAAAAATGCTATCAAGAGCTCTGGTTGCGCTACGCTTTGAATCGCGCTACGCTTTCGCCTTTTGTCGAACGCCCTTTTGTCCGGTCACCGGTGATCACGCGTCGGAAAGCCAGAACAGTTATTGTCGCCATCCGCGTTAATCCGCGGCTAATAGTCAAAAAACCGCGAGGACTAAACCCATTGGCAACGAGCTCAGACACAACTATCACCGCCGGTTTGAAACCCGAACTGTTTGCGGCGCGAGGTATCGTTTCGGTCAACGCGAGGATGGTCGTAGCGATTCTGATCTTGCTGGTAGTGTCGGGCTTCGGATTCCGCGTATCGAGCTTGAGCGCGGAAGGATTGAGTGAAGACGAATTGAACAAACTGCAGGCCGTTGCAGATTACCGGGAGCATGGATTGACGTCGGCGAACAGTGAGCATCCTCTGCTCATGAAGGCGCTACTGACGGGCAGCGTGGTATTTGCCGACAAGTGGAACAGCATTGCTTCCCTCGGTGGTCGGACACCGATATCACCGGAAGCCGCGCTGCGTTTTCCCAGTACTGTTTTCGGCGCGTTCACTGCTGTCCTTATTTATCTTCTGGCGGCGGAACTTTTCGGGGCGGAAGTAGGTTTGATAGCAGCGGCGCTATGGACTTTCGATCCCACGGCGATAGGTTTCAATCGCATCGCGAAGGAGGACACATTCTTGCTGTTCTTCTTTCTGCTTGGGAACATTCTCTGGCTGCGCGGGCAGCGCATCGCAGAAATCAAATCAACCAAGCACGCGGAAAAGTTTTATTGGGCTTCAGCGGCGGCATTCGGCGCCATGATGGCTTCGAAGTATGTGCCGCAACTTCTGGCGGTGCCTATCAGCTACTACTTCGTGTTTCAGGCGATTCCAGGGACCCGTTGGCGTCTGGGAAAGGTTCGTTTATTAAAGTTCTACGGATTCATGTTTGTCGTATTCGTAGTTTTGAGCCCGACAATCTTGTTTCCTGGCACCTGGCGCCAAATGGGGCAGTTCGCCGGTCAGAAACTCATCGGGCATGATGGCTACGAATTTATGGGGGCGCTCTATCCGCATCGCCTGACAGATTGGCTCAACGGCATACCCTGGTACTTTTACCATGTATTCCTGCTGGTGAAGTTGCCGCTATTGACCGTCGCGGGCTTCGTTGTGGGCCTGCCTCTGCTGTTCCGGCGTAAGCTCGGGGACGGACGTTTCTTTCTTCTCTTATGGATGTTCCTATGGATGATGACGTTTAGTTTAGGTGGCGGAAAATTTACGCGCTATTTCACAACGGTGTTGCCGGCGGTCCTGATCACTTGCGCGATCGGAGTTCAGACTGTCGGCAATTGGCTTGGTAAACAACTCTCCTCGCTCCTGTCAACAGAATGGCCCAAAGTCTACCTGCGCCCCGCTCTGGCCCTCGTAGTGGTAGCCGGATCGTTTAGTACATTAATCAAGGCGGCGCCTCACTTCCGGCTGTACACAAACGTCCTTGGCGGTGGGGCCAGCAAGGCGGGTTATTATTTTCCACACGACGAGTTCTACGACAGCAGCTTGCGAGAGGCTATGTTCGAGATCGCGAAACGCGCTCAAACCGGAGCACACGTGGCTAGCGAGAGTCCTCCTTTAGCCAGCTACTATGCTCAACGGGCGGGCCGGACCGATCTTGTGCCTGTGTTCCTCTCAGATCCAAACACGTTGCAACAGCTGCGCGAAGCAGACTTCGTGATCGTCGCGCGCGGCCGACGCTACTTCAGCAACCAGGCGATTTTGACGGCCCTCGAACAGTCGAGCGCGCCTTCGTTTCGTCTTTCACTTGGTGACGTGCCAGCGGTTTCAGTTTATCAATTGGATCAAACATCTTTGGAGGTATTGCTCGCAGCGCGGGCTCTGGGTCGGCGCCCTACTTAAGAGCGGGGGCAAGCCCGCCTTCCTGACCTTGAGATAGCACCCTTATTCGATTGCTTTCACCTTGAAAGCCTTTCCCGCTGCGATCAGAGTCTCAACTCTGATCACCTCGGGGTGAGGAAGGCGGGCTTGCCCCCGCTTTTATTGGCACCCAACCTTT
>DATLBQ010000343.1:0-3049 GCA_035526805.1 Pyrinomonadaceae bacterium | reverse complement strand
AAAAAACGAACACGTTGAGTTGGCTCGAGGATGTGGCATTCACCGATCCGCAGCACGGAGTGGCGGTCGGATCAAACGGCAATATTCTTCGCACTGAAGATGCCGGCGAAAACTGGAAACGAGTTGATAAAAACCTGCGCGAATGGCTTTATGCGATAACCTTTGCCGATAACCAGCGCGGATACGCTGTGGGCGGCCGCGGGATCATTCTGCGCACGGATGATGGGGGCGACACCTGGAAGGATTTGGAGAGCGGCATGAACACCAACTTCTTTGCGGTGGCCGTTGGTGGCCGTGACGATGTTATTGTTACCGGAGAGCAGGGCAGGATTATTCATACGAACGACGGCGGCGCCAACTGGGAAATTCAGCCAACGATTACGAGTTCACCGCTCTTTTCCGTCGCCTATCGGGGCGGCTATAACATCTGGGTCGCGGGCCGCGGCGGAGCGATTCTGCGTCGCACTGATCCAATCGCGACGGTTAGCATTCCCACTCCTAAACTTCCTCCCGGCTTACGGGGCAGTCCGCCCAAGCTGCAACAGCAGAACGCACAGAATCCTTCCGACGACGGCGACATCCCACGCGCAGTTCCCCCGAACAAAAAACCCGCGCGCCCTTGAGTACGACACGCATTCTGCCGGTCCTCTTTATCCTTCCCCAAGAAGTTTATTAGAATGGTCACTTCGAACGACCAATAATTCTCGCGGCGACAGCTACTGCTTCCTCGTAAATCTGATCATTGCAAAGAATTTCCATCTCGCGGCTCAGCAACTGTGCGGTGCTGCGATTTCTTACCGGCAACACGCGACCGCGGTGAGTGGTTGTTCCGAGCTTGGCTTCGGTTACGAGATGAAGATTGTCCTCGCTACGAGTGACGATGAATGATGCCGGCCGAGCGCCACTCTCATCATCGCCGGTTCGCAGCTCCACGCGCACTAGCCTGCCCTGCTTATGCTCGCCTCGCTCAACCCGATTGAGTTCCAGTTTGATTGCCCGACCATCCTTGCTGGTGAAACTAAAAGAAGTAGTTTGGTCGTTCTCCACAACTTTCCGCTCCTCGGAGAGCTTCCATTCCAGACGACTCGCCAGCCAGCCGGCGATTAGCAGCACTTGCGGCGCGAGTGTATCGGGGGCCCGCTCAGGGCCAACATAGTCAATCCGCACATGTTGAATCCTAATGAGAAACGGCTGGTAGACTGGCACGTCGTAATAGTCTGCAAGCAAACCGCGCCAGAATGTGAGCCGCGCCCAGTTGAGGTCGCTAATGCCGACGTGATCGAATTCGTCCTGTGCGTAGAGATTATTCATCTCCACCAGTTCACTAAGTGGATCTGCAAAGTCAGCCGAGTCGATAATCAAACGATCCGTTGTGCGCAGCAGCGTGTCGAGGACTTTATCGGACACGCGCGGAGCGTCTTGCCACCAAAGAAAGGTCGCTAAATCCGGCACGAGCAACGGCAAGGCCGCGCTCGGAAGTTCCGAGACAAACTTTCCAGTAGCTTTCAAAGTGATTTCTTCGCAACTTAGCCTTATCCCGCCGCGCTTATCTGTCTGACAGATCGATTCCACAAACATTTCGATGTCTTGATCGGTTGCATGTCGAGCGCCGAGCATCAGCAGCACCCGACTGGGATGAATCGACGTCAGTTCTCGTAACATCTGATGCGCGTCGCCAAGTGCCGGCTCCGATGAGATAAAGACAAGCAGGTTCGCGACGCGCGCGCGCAATACTGCGGCTTCCGTGCCAGCATGGGGATCTTGAGCAGACTCCGTCCACAGTTCCGCGAGTTGCCGCTCGACAACTTCCACGTCCAGAGTTTTTTCTAGTTGGATCTGCATAAACCTAGGGTCCAGTCTTAGGCTTTGTATTTGAGCTTTGTACTTTTGTTTATTTTCGGTCCTATCAAGTCCAAAGTACAAAGCTCAAAGTACAAAGTTCCAATTCCAAAGACCAAAGTCCCAAGACCCAAGCCTCTTTATAGCTTCCGCCATTCTCTGCCTTCACGTTCGATAAGTTCAAACGCCGCTTGTGGTCCCCAGGAACCCGCTTCGTAGTTGGGAAAATCCTTCGCGGGAACTTTCCAGGCTTGGAGAATCGGCGTCACTATCTCCCAACCGCGTTCCACCATGTCGCGGCGCGCGTAGAGCGTCGAGTCTCCCAGCATGCAGTCGAGCAACAGGCGCTCATAAGCTTCCGGCGCTTTGACTCCAAAAGACGATCCATAGCGGAAGTCCATGTTAACCGAGCGGATGCGCAACGCCTGGCCTGGAAGCTTGGCGCCAAACCGCAGGCTGATGCCTTCGTTTGGTTGAATGCGAATCACCAGGACGTTTGGCTGCAGCGGCGAGTCAGACTCGTTGAACAGCCGGTGCGGCACCTCCTTAAATTGTATGGCAATCTCCGTTATCTGTTTTTGCAGGCGCTTGCCTGAACGCAGGTAGAACGGCACGCCGGCCCAACGCCAGTTGTCGAAATATAGTTTGAGCGCCGCAAACGTTTCCGTTGAAGAATCGTGAGCGACGCCATGCTCTTCACGATAACCCGGCACAGTGTCACCGAGCACCGTGCCTGGCCCATACTGTCCGCGCACTGCAAACTCATCGATCACCTGCGCCGGTAACGGACGGACAGACTGCATCGCTTTTATTTTTTCGTCGCGCACACCGTTTGCCGACAGAGATGCCGGCGGCTCCATCGCAATCAGCGAAGTCACCTGGAAAACGTGGTTCTGAATCATGTCGCGCAGCGCGCCGGCCGTTTCGTAATAGCCGCCGCGTCCCTCAACCCCGATCGTCTCGGCATTGGTAATCTGAATGTGATCGATGTACTGGCGGTTCCAAAGCGGCTCAAAGATGCTGTTTGCAAAACGAAAGACCAGCAGATTCTGTACGGTCTCTTTGCCAAGATAGTGATCGATACGATAAATCTGATTTTCGTCAAAGACTGACGCGAGGGTCTTGTTGAGGTCGCGCGCGCTCGCGAGGTCCCGTCCAAATGGCTTCTCGACTATGATTCGTGTCCAGGACTTCCTGGTCGGCTGGCTCT
>DATLBQ010000342.1:0-13619 GCA_035526805.1 Pyrinomonadaceae bacterium | reverse complement strand
CTCGCCCTACGGCATAAGCAAGGTAGCTGGCTTCATGCTGACCCGCAACTACCGCGAGGCTTACAACATGTATTGTGCAGCCGGCATTCTTTTCAACCATGAGGGCCCTCGACGTGGTTTCGAATTTGTTACGCGCAAGATCACTTCAACGGTAGCGCGAATCAAACTCGGGGAAGCTACCAAATTGCACCTCGGAAACCTGGATGCGCGGCGGGATTGGGGACACTCTAGAGACTATGTGCGCGCCATGCACTTGATGTTACAGCAGGAGAAGGCCGACGATTATGTTGTGGCCACCGGAGAATCACACACCGTAAGAGAGTTTTGTGAGTTGGCGTTCGCGCAGGTGGGTCTTGACTATCGCGATTATGTCGTCGTCGATCAACAGTTCTACCGTCCGACGGAAGTAGAATCGCTGGTCGGAGACTCCACCAAAGCGCGTCGAGAACTGGGCTGGAGTCCACAGCATACGTTCGAGCAATTAGTGGAAGAGATGGTGCGCAACGACCTTGAGATTCGCTCACACAGGGCTCAGCGGTCCTCGTCAGTCGCGCCAGGGTAATTTCCAAAATGCAATCTCCGAAGCGTGCAATTTGCACAATCATTGCCAAAAATTATGTTGCCGCCGCGCGCACTCTGTGCCACTCCTTTTTGCAGTTTCACCCGGAGCTGCGTTGTTACGTGCTGATCGTTGACGAGCACGAGCAGTACATTGACCAAGGTGTTGAGGACTTTCAGATCGTTTCCCTTTCTGACGTGCAATTGCCTGATCTGCCAAATCTTTGCTTCAAATACAATGTTGTCGAACTGTGCACCGCCGTCAAGGCTCACCTTCTGGAGTACTTGTTGCGCGAAGAGAAAATCGACCAGTTGTTTTATCTGGATCCGGACGTGTTGGTGACCCATTCGCTGGAGGACATTTTCCAACGACTTGACACATTCGATGTGTTGCTTACCCCTCATGTCGATGAAAATTTTCCTGAGGATGGAATGTCTCCGAACGACGGGACGATCCTTCGTTATGGTATTTACAATTTGGGATTCATTGGCGTGACGGCGGGCGCGAAGGCCCTGTTACAGTGGTGGCAGTCGAAACTGCTTGATTTATGTATTGACGATCCGCTGAAAGGCTACTTCGTGGATCAGAAATTCATGAATCTGGCTCCGCTTTATTTCGACAAGGTTGGAATTGAGCGGTCGCCCGGATGCAACGTCGCCTTTTGGAATTTGCACAGCAGGCATTTGGAGAAAACGGGCGGCAAGTGGCTCTGTAATGGTGCGCCCCTGTATTTCTATCACTTCAGCAATTTCGATCCCACAGATCCGGAGAATCTCTCGGGTTATCAAACGCGTTACCGGCTCTCCGAACGCCCGGACGTGCAGCCGTTATTCAGCGAGTACACCAGATTGCTGTTTGAGCATGGTTACGAACAAACCAGGTCTTGGCCATACACTTATAACTATTTTTCTTCCGGCGAGCCTATTCCTGCCGCTTTGCGTGTGATGTATCGGGGCTCTCCTGACAAATGGAAACAATGGGGAAATCCTTTCCGGTCGTCAGCGCTCAAGCAGCACGCGCTTTGGCTCCGCCTGAAGGGAAAAGGTACCTATTTCTTCAATGCTTTAACGAGTAGATATCTTCGTTGGTTGAAAAAGTCGCCATCTCAACGAGTTGCAAACGGGAGCACATAGAGGTTTGGAACAGCGGCGTTGGCTGAATAGCGCATGCTAATTGGGTGTCGTCGACTTCAAGCTTGACTGGTAACGGCTTTGCCAATCAAGCTTCTACTCAATCTAAGATTTGAATGCCCCTGAAATCAGGCGCCAGATTTGAGACAGACTAACGGATAGACTTGGCAGAAGTCTTGATGTTACAAGGACTGAAGACGTTGAGGAAATTGCAAAAAACGAGGCTAAGAGATGGCTGAGACACTGGGCACGTTGTGCGACAAGCTTACTATTGTCAAACTCAAACACTGGCATACCAAGGATGCCGAGCGGCGTCGACTTCTCGAAATACAAGAGCAACAGCTTCAGGCGGAAATGACGGAATTTGTTGCGGCCGCCACGGAAGGACGAATAACTCTCGACCGCCTGACCTTTGCGGCCAACAAAGTGTACAAGAAAGAAGGCAACACAATCTCGGATATTCGTGGCAGCGTTGGAGAGATTTTTTCGTTGTTGGCTTCCGTAAACTGCAATTTATGGCATGTGCAGGAAAAGGTTTATGACTTTGAGAAGATCCCAGTTTCAGAAAAAGATGCGGTAGTAAAACAACTGGCTATACTTAACCTTGAGCGCAACGAGTGTATTGACAAACTTGATCTGCAATTTCGGGCGTTAATTGAGCCACTGCATGTGAACACTTGATTTACCCCGAGGCATAAAGTGCCGCATGTTTTCAGCCGTGAGAGGCGCAGCAAAAACTTCCAATGAAGAAAGCACTGATCACAGGAATAACGGGCCAGGATGGCTCATATCTTGCCGAGCTGCTGCTGGCAAAAGGCTACGAAGTTCACGGCATCATCCGCCGCGCTTCGACCTTTAATACTGGTCGCATCGACCATCTTTACAAAGATCCGCATATCAATGGCGTCAGACTTTTCCTGCACTACGGCGATATCGCTGACTCCACCAATCTCATAAAACTGCTCTATCGCATTCAACCGGGCGAGGTTTACCACCTGGCAGCGCAGAGTCATGTGCGAGTTAGTTTTGATATTCCGGAATACACTGCAGATGTAACGGGCCTGAGTACGATTCGCATCCTCGAAGCGATTCGCGAGACCGGCGTGAAGTCGAAGTTTTACCAGGCGAGCAGCTCGGAGATGTTTGGCAAAGTGAACGAGATTCCGCAACGAGAAACCACACCGTTTCATCCGCGCTCGCCTTATGGCGTGTCTAAAGTCTATGCGCATTGGGCAGCGGTTAATTATCGTGAGTCGTACGATCTTTTTGCCTGTTGCGGCATTCTCTTCAACCACGAAAGCCCGCGACGTGGTGAGACTTTCGTTACGCGAAAAATTACGCGCGCAGTTGCGCGTATCAAGGTCGGGCAGCAGAAGAAACTTTATCTGGGAAATCTGCAGGCTAAACGCGACTGGGGCTACGCAAAAGAATACGTGGATGCGATGTGGTCAATGCTGCAACAGGAGAAGCCCGACGATTACGTTATCGCCACCGGGCAAACCCACTCGGTCGAGGAATTTTTGAACGAGGCTTTCTCGCATGTAAACCTCGATTGGCACGATTACGTTGAACTCGATCCAAAATATTTGCGACCGGCAGAGGTCGATCTGCTGATCGGAGACGCTTCGAAGGCCAGGCGGGAGCTGGGCTGGGAACCGAAAGTTACTTTTAAAGAACTGGTGCGCCTTATGGTCGATGCCGATCTCGCCACCGTCACGCAAAAAGATCATGAGGTATTTGGGGATACTAAGTCTGACAACAGCGTTTCCCCCGCGGTCATGTGATCACAATAACGAGCTCGCGAGAAAAATAGTTGAACCAGGGGCTGATATTGACGGAGAGTTTTCCTTTTGAACGGGTAGTTGTCACGGGCGGCGCAGGTTTTCTTGGCCGCTTCGTTCTTGACCGTCTGCTGGCGCAAAAAGGTGTGCAGGTGTTCGCGCCACGAAGGGTCGATTACAATCTCGTTGAAGCGGCCGACATTAAGCGACTCTACGCGGATACGCAGCCGGATCTCATTATTCATCTCGCAGCTGTCGTCGGTGGTATTGGCGCCAACCAAAAAAATCCCGGAAAGTTTTTTTATGAAAACCTGATCATGGGTACCCAACTCATGGAGCAGGCGCGGCTCAACGAGGTAAAAAAATTTGTTGCTCTCGGCACGGTTTGCGCTTATCCGAAATTCACTCCCACGCCTTTTCGTGAAGAGGATCTGTGGAACGGATACCCTGAGGAAACAAACGCACCCTACGGCCTGGCGAAGAAGATGATGCTGGTGCAATCGCAGAGCTACCGTCAGCAATACGACTTCAACAGCATCTTTCTTCTACCGGCCAACCTTTATGGTCCGGGAGATAACTTCAACCCCGAAAGCTCTCACGTCATTCCAGCGCTGATACGCAAGTGTATCGAAGCACGTGACGCAGGCGCACCGTTTATCGAAGCGTGGGGCACTGGAAATGCTTCTCGTGAATTTCTGTATGTTGAAGATTGCGCCGAGGGTGTGCTGCGCGCGGCTGCGAGCTACGATGAAAGCGAGCCAGTCAACATCGGCACTGGGAACGAGATTAAGATTTCAGAACTATTGCAAATGATCGCGCGACTGACCCGCTTTGGCGGCGGGATTCGTTGGCAGAGCGACAAGCCCGACGGCCAACCGCGACGCCGCCTCGACGTTTCGCGCGCGCTGGAAAAATTTGGGTTCCAGGCTCAAGTGTCGCTCGAAGAAGGTCTGCGCCGAACCATTGACTGGTACGAAACGCAAGCGCCACACGAAATGATCTCGACGGGTGTCCCGGGGGCATCAAATAGCTGATTGCGTTTGATCCGGGCTCTCGCAACGGCCATGATTGATGACGGTTCCTCTCCCACACACTTCGTGGGACCGAAAGCCTTACGCCAACTCCTATTCGACGCCGTATTAACCCTTGTCTCCCTTCCTCTCGGCGCCTCGGCGTTTTTTGTGCTTCTGTGGGCAATAAATTTGAGAACGAATTACCATTGAGAAGAAGGAACACGCAGAGCGCACCGAGATTAATTCAACCCAGGACACAACCACGCAGGCGTGTTAGTTACCGGAAAGAGTTTGGGTTAGACTCTCAGGGCCGCTCGAAAGTCGTGCCTGCGGAGGCTCAGGGTTTGACTCTACCGAAGATCTCAATAATCACGCCCTCTTACAATCAGGCCCATTACATTGAACAGACGATTCTGTCTGTGCTCGAGCAGAACTATGAGAACCTCGAGTTTATCATTATCGATGGAGGCAGCACCGACGGCAGTGTCGACGTCATTCGCAAGTATGAAAGCCAACTTCATTACTGGGTGAGTGAAAAAGATCGTGGGCAGGCGCATGCTCTGAACAAAGGTCTGGAACAAGCCACCGGAGAGATTGCGGCTTACCTGAACAGCGATGACCTCTATTTGCCCGGAGCCTTTTCTACGGTCGTTAGTTACTTTCAGAAGCATCCTGAGTGTGAGTGGCTTTGCGGCGACACGTTGATGTTTGGCGAGCAAAGGGATGATGAGGTTATTGAAGCTGACGTGCCACGCTCCGCAGCCCAGGCCTTGTCATGGGCCTACACTGCGCCGCAGCCGGGTATGTTTTGGAAACGCAAGCTGCTTCATGAAGGCTTTGCCGAGCGCTGGCGCTATTGTTTCGACCATGAGTTATACGTCCGTTTGTTGCTTGCCGGTCACACTTGCGAGCATCTGCCGGTAACATTGGCCACCTATCGGCTGCACCCCGCCAGCAAGACCGTAGCAGAAGGTGATTTGTTCGATCTTGAGTTTGATCAAATTGCCGAAATCTACGAACCTCGACTGCGCGGTAGTGGCCGCCGTTGGTGCGCCGCCACGCGTCTGTTGCGAGAGTCGTTTGCCGCCAGTCAAACCGGCCGCCGTGGCGCTGCGGCGACTAAGCTCTTTCATGCGTTGCTGCTACACCCCGAGGGGATTGCGGCGCGTCCTTTCTGGGGTTGCTTTCGCCGGCTACTACAAGCGCGCCCTGAAAATGTGAAGACTCAAGCCTAACTACCGAGATGCACTATCACCTTATCGGGATTTGCGGAACTGCGATGGCTGCCCTGGCGGGAATGCTGCAGGCTCGGGGACATAAAGTCACCGGTTCCGACGAAAATGTTTATCCACCGATGTCCACGATGCTGGCGTCGCTGGGAATCGCGGTGAACAGTGGTTACAAGGCCGAGCATCTCGAGCCGCCGCCGGATTGTGTGATTGTGGGTAACGCTATTCCGCGCGGGAACGCAGAAGTAGAGACGATGCTTAAGCGAAAGCTTCTGTATCGCTCACAGGCAGAAGTGGTCAAGGAAGAATTTATTCGCGGGCGGCGTTCGCTGGTGGTTGCGGGCACGCATGGCAAGACTACGACGACGAGCATTGCGGCGTGGGTGATGGATCAAGGTGGGCTTGACCCAATGTTTCTGATCGGCGGTGTAGCGCAAAACTTCGGCGTGAGTTTTCGAGTTACTCCAAGCGACTATTTCATCATTGAAGGCGATGAGTATGACACCGCGTACTTCGACAAAGGTCCGAAGTTTATGCACTACCTCCCGGAGATCGCGATCGTCAATAACATCGAATTTGACCACGCAGACATTTACAACGATCTGGCGGCGGTGAAACTTGCCTTTCGCAGATTGATGAACCTGGTCCCCGGAAACGGCAAGCTGATTTTAGGTTGGGACAGTCCACACGTGCGCGACGTGGTGGCCTCAATGGGTGAGCGACTGTTCACTCAGCTCGAGACCTTCGGCACGCGTGAAGATGCCAAATGGCGACTTAGTGAAATGGATTTCTCAGGAGAGCTGAGCAGATTTACTGTTACTTGTGAAGGCAACAAGTGGGGCACGTTTGAAACTCCGCTGCTGGGCGAGTTCAATCTCCTCAACTGTCTGGCGGTGATCATCGCCGCCGACGCCTGGGGATTAAGTCGCGATACCATCGCCGGCGCGCTACGTTCATTCAAAAATGTGCGCCGGCGCGCCGAGATCCGCGGCGAGGAACACGGAGTAACAGTCATCGATGATTTTGCGCATCACCCCACTGCCGTGCGAGAGACGCTGCGCGGTCTGCGCCATCGTTACCAGAGCCGCCGTCTAATCGCGGTGTTTGAGCCGCGCTCGTGGTCCTCGCGTCTGGCAGTGTTTCAGGATGATTATGCTGGCGCTTTTGCAGCGGCGGATTACGTTGTCATTGCCAGTGTGTTCGATAGCGGGAAGGTTGCAGAAAAAGGAAAGTCACTCGACACCAACAAACTGATTTCCGACATCGCGAATGGAAATAAACCGGCCGTTCTGCTTCCTGACGCGGACGAAATCGTAACGCACCTCTTGCCGCAGCTGCGCGAAGGTGACGTGGTCGCGATCATGTCAAACGGAGGCTTCGGCGGCATTCATGAAAAGCTGCTTGCGAAACTGAGGGAGTAGGCAGAGGGTTGAAGGCAGAAGGCAGAATATATTTTCCATTTGTCATTTGTTAGTTTTCATTTGTCATCGCGGGTGTAAGTCAAAGATGCCCCTGTCAAATGCCAAATGAGAAATGTCAAATCAGAAATGAAAATCCTGGTTCTGCCTACTGCCTAGTGCTTTCTGCCTACTGCTTTCTGTTTTCTGCCTTCCACCGCTTCAAGTTCCGGCCGCTCTACCAACAATGGTTTGGGCAGGTCTTTGAGATCCTCCAGCTTGCCGGGCGCAACTTCCACGCGGGCGGTGAGTATGCGCCGAATTCGCGGCGGTAGGAATTTTGCGGCAACAAGCGCTGCCGCGCCGACTAGTTCTACAACGTCGCCACCGCCGCGCCAATGCTCGCGTACAATTTTCGGATCGGTTCTCTCCATCAGCCGCAGCAGCGTGAGGGCGATCAGGTAAGCATCGTCAACCTGCCCAACGAACGGAATCATGTCAGGTATCAAGTCGAAAGGAATAATTGCGTAGACAACTGCTCCCGCGACCAGAGCCCGTTCCGTTGCCGGCACGCGTGAATCCGTTAGCAAGCGCGCGCACAATAACAGCATATTCGGCAGGAATAGCAGCAGGTTTTTAATCCGTCTGTTCATTTGCCAGGCAGCCATCTTTTTTGTGACCTCAATTCCTATCGAATTTTATTGTCTGCGTTAGCGAATTTTCTTGGCCGGCATATTGCGCCCGTTCTGGTGAAGAATCAACTGGCTAACCTGTCCTTGTTCGTTTTTCACGAAGGTGACTTTGGCATCAACGACTTTAAGAAAGTACTCGGTCTCCGAAGTGGGAAATAGTTCGGCTTTCGGTTGTCCAGTGGCCTGGGCCATTAATTTTCCACCCTCACTTGTGACCGTAAGGATGAAGTTAGGCATCAGCTCATAGTCTCCCGCGAAAGCCTCGTAAATTTTAGGATCAACTTTGGTCCCAGTGGGCGCATTCGTCATTAAAGCAATTGCCCTGGACGCGCCGGTATTTTGTGGATTCAACTCCAGCGAATGCTTGTAATTTGCAATCGCCAGTTCCTTGTCTCCGTGAATCATATAAGCTTCGCCCAGGCTGTCGTAAGTATTGAACCCTTGCGGATAGGCTTCGACGTTGAGTTTAAAAATCTCAATCGCATCGACAACTTTTTTCATTTGCAACAGTTGGTAGCCAAGCGTGTTCAGCTCCGGTTCGCTAAAATCATATTCGTTTGCCTCGCCGGTCTTGAGGTCGCGATACTGCTTGATCGCAGCAGCGACACCATTTTCTCCTGCGGTTTTCAACATCAGCTCGGCAATCGAGCGCTTTGGTGCTTCGTAAGGCTGATCATACAGAATGCTGCTGATGCCGTCGGAGAGCCTATCCAGATATCTTCCCTGCGACGCATTGTTCAGCAGAACGATCAACCTCTTGTCACGCACGAAACGTATGATGATCGTATTGAAGCCGTTGATGCCGCCATTGTGTTGAATGATCGGGACAGCCAACTTGTTAGGACCCAAAATCGTATTCCTGATAACGAATCCGTAACCATAATCTTCCAGATTTGGCTTGAACATCAGCTCCTTCGATTTCGTTGAAAGGACTCTGTTCTCATTGAGCGCCTGATCCCAAAGAAACAAATCCTCCACAGTGGAATAGAGTGAGCCGGCTGCATAGGGGATTGTCATATCGAGGTAAGGTGCGTTTCTGTAACCGTTGGCAGTTTTGATATAGCCGGCGGCCCGCCTGCCGATGATTGTGTCGTAATGATCGTAGCCGGTATTTTTCATTCCGAGCGGATCCAGAATATTTTCTTTCAAGACTTGCTCGTACGACTTGCCGGTCGTTTTCTCAATGATTGCCCCCAAAAGGAAGTAGCCGGAATTACTGTAATTAAATTTACTTCCCGGTTCGAACTCCAGATCGCCGCTCGCATACTTCTTGACAAAATCATCGACCGCATACGGATTACGGCTAATAGTTTCAAAAAAGCCGGGGAGCGCAGTGTAATTTGGCAGGCCCGAGGTGTGGCTTAACAAATGATGGATAGTGATCTTCGCGCCAATGTCCTTGCGATAACCATCAAGGTAGTCAGAAACTCTTCCGTCCAGTTTCAACTTGCCCTGCTCCACCAACTGCAACACCAAAGCTGCCGTGAACTGTTTGGTGATGGAGCCGAGCCTGAACCTGGTGTCGGGCTCGTTGGCAATGTTCCACTCCATGTTTGCGAAGCCGAAACCCTTTTTGTAGATGACCTTGCCATTCTCAGCCACCAGCGCCGCGCCGTTAAACTGGTCGTACTTGTTGTAGAGCGAGACGAGTTCATCTATCTGGCGAGCTTTGTTCTGCGCGAACACCTGGCTTTGAAAAGCGAAGACGCCGAATAGGACCAATACAAGCCGAGTAAATCTTTTGATTCCGATTTGGGATTGCATTAACGAGGTTCTCCTTAAAGCGTGCTGGTGGTTATCAAGACAATTCCTCGACGAAAAGTTCAGAACGTGTAAGCCTTCCTAACGAGATTCAAGCCGATGCTCTGAAGTCTGCGGTTAGTTGCCAAGTTACACTGGTACGTAATTGGCTTCAAACTTGTTCTGGCTTCTCCGCTCGGTTAGACTCCGCACACGAAAAACGTCTTGTTTAAATCTAAATACACTGCCCGTAGCTAATATGTCCATCCTCGAACGAATTCGCGAGCGCGCCGCCGCCAAACCTCAACACATCGTGTTGCCGGAAGGAAACGATTCGCGCACTGTCGTTGCGGCGGGCATCTGCGCTCGCAATCGTCTGGCGCGGATTACCTTGCTTGGAGATGAACAGACGATTCGCGAAACTGCCCAACGAGAAGGCGTTGATCTGGGAAGCGTGGACGTCATAGACCACCGCCGCGCGCCTGACTTTGAAAAGATGGCTGCGCTTTTTCACGAGCTTCGCCGCGCCAAGGGATTGATGGCCGATGAAGCTCGTACCCTGATGACTGATCCACTCTATTACGGCAATCTCATGGTGCGGCTCGGCAAAGCAGACGGTTCGGTCGCCGGCGCAACTAACACGACTTCACATACCGTACGAGCCGCGCTGCACTGTATTGGCGTGCGTTCGGGATTTCGTCTCGTGTCTAGTTTCTTTTTGATGGCGCTCCCCGAGGCAAATTTCGGTCATAACGGCGCCCTGATCTTCGCCGACTGCGGAGTAGTTATAGAACCATCGGCCGCGGAATTGGCGGAGATTGCGATTGCCTCGGCAGATTCCTGGCGCGCGTTGCTGGGTACGACACCTCGCGTAGCTATGCTTTCATTCTCAACAAAAGGAAGCGCAAAACACAAACTCGTCGACAAGGTGGTGGAAGCAAGCAGGACCGTAAAAGCGAGGGCGCCCGAACTCGAGATTGACGGCGAGTTACAGGCAGATGCCGCGCTGGTGCCGGCGATTGCACAGTCGAAAGCTCCTGGCTCAACGGTAGCGGGCCAGGCAAACGTTTTGATTTTCCCCGATCTGCAGTCGGGCAACATCGCGTATAAACTAACCGAACGATTGGCAGGCGCGACCGCCATTGGGCCAATCCTCCAGGGGCTCGACAAGCCGGCCAATGATCTCTCCCGCGGATGCAAGGTAGAAGATATCGTCGATGCCGTCGCCATAACTGCCGTGCAATCGCAGGCCCGACAAGTCTCTGCCTGACAACAGGTTCATAGATGGGGACGGCTGATTTCCTCGCCCGAAATGTAGTGGCAACTCTAAACCGCCCTCAGTTGCATCTAACTCGACAAATCTTCAAACCACGAGGCGACTATTTTGCTTAATCGTTATCTGTGTCTTGTCCTCTTCAGCCTGATGCTGGCGACCGGCGCCTTCGGCCAGTCCGGTAAAAGAGTGCCACCGGCTCCCTCGCCCACTCCCGAAAAGCAAGGCGATGAGCGCGTAAAGGTGTTTACCGAGGAGGTGCGTCTGCCTGTAATCGCGGTTGACCAGTTTGGACATTATGATCTAACCGTCGTGCCGGAGGATATTCTCGTGCTGGAGGATGGCCTTGCCCAACCGATCAAAAGCGTACGTCGAATTCCCGCAAATGTTCTTTTAGTGCTTGATACGGGTGGCGAGTTGAGCGGGCTTGGAGGTATGTCGAAGCGAACCAGCCTGACGAAAGATGTGGCTATCGAACTTTTGACCAGGCTGCGAGAAGACATCTGGGTCGAGGTAATGCAATTCAATAATTCCGTGACTGTGCTTCAGAACTGGACTAGTGATCGTTCAGCCGCGATCAAAACATTGAAGAGGAAACTTTCGTCAGGCAAGCGTGCACGTTTTGCCGACGCCGTGCTCGCCGCCGCTGAGCAGCTAAAGGATCGACCTGAGGGAAGCAGGCACGTCATATTCATTACCGATGGAGTCGACAGTGCGGCAGGAAGAATTGATCGCGCCCAGGCAATGAAACAATTAGCAGCCGCTAGAGCAACGGTTCATATCATCAGTTACACGGAGTTTGTCAGGCAGGAGCGAGCAAAGAAGGGCGAGTCGAAGATACGTCAAGTTCCCACCTCTCACGATCCGATTACAACTATGGATCCTACTCAGCCACCTGGCACCACTCGGAGTCCTGCATACGTGCTCGGTAGCGCCACAATCGATCCGGCGATAAAGCGGCAACGCAAAGTGTATGAAGCCGAAGTCTGGAAGAGCGAACAAGCCCTCAAGGCGATGGCGGAGGAAACAGGCGGACAGATCTTCCTGCCGAAAACAAGCGATGAAATGATTGCGCAAGCCCGAGAAGCTGCGCGCCAAGTTGGCGCGGAGTACGTCGTCACATATAAGCCAAAGCGGCCGCTCTCATCCGCTGAAAAGGGAGAGTACCGGCGAATCGAAGTAGCTTCGCGACGAGTTGGTTTAAGTTTGCGTTCGAGGCGGGGTTACGTTGTACCTTCGCAGCCTTAAGCGGAAGAGGCGAGAAATCAGAGATCAGAGATCAGTGGCTGACCAATAACATCTAATCTCTGACTTTTGACTTCTGAGCTCTGACCTCTGCCGTCTGACTTCAGACCTTAATTGACGACAGTTTCGAGTTGCGACTCGAGCACCATTTCAACCATGCGGCGCACTTCGAGTTCGTCTTCTTTCTTCATCAAAGACTGTTCGTGAAGTTCCTGCCAATCCTCCGGTGGTACCCGGTGAAACGCTTCAACAACTTTCGGGTCAAACTGTTTTCCAGCCCAGTCATCGAGTTCCTGTGCCGCCGCGAAGTAAGGCTTGCCCTTGCGATAAACTCGATTACTGGTAATCGCATCGAAGGCGTCGGCCACGGAAAATATGCGGGCGCATATGTCAATCTCTTCACCACGCAAACCCATCGGATAGCCCGAACCGTCCCACTTCTCGTGATGCTGAGCGACAACGCGGGCTGCGCCTTCCAGAAACTTGATCCCTCGCAGGATTTGTTGGCCGTGCATTGGATGCTGGCGCATCAAGACCCATTCGTCCGGCGTTAACTTTGCCGGCTTGCGCAGAATCAGATCCGGCACACCAATCTTGCCAATGTCATGAAGCAAAGATCCAAACTCGAGCGCCTTAATGCGCTGACTGTCCAAGCCATATTCTCGACCGAGACGCAAACTGTAACTGACCACTCGCTCTGAATGTCCGTGCGTCTCCAAATCTCTCGTTTCGAGCGCCGCGGTGAGCGCCTTTAGCGTGGAACGATAGGCATCTTCCAAAGAGTTCAACGCCTGATCGAGCTCAGCCGTTCGTTGCTCAACTAATTCTTCCAGATGATCATCGTAGCGTTGTTTTGCGACAATTAGATCCTGATGTTCCAGCGCGCGCTTAACCACTGCTTCTACCTGGCGCAAATCAAACGGCTTCATTACATAATCAAAAGCGCCGAGTCGAAGGGCTTCGATGGCGCTCTCGACGGTCTGCATGCCGCTGATCATTACCACTACTGTGTTGGGCGAATTAGTCTTGACCAGCGGAATCATCTCGAGGCCGCTCATTCCCGGCATCGTAATATCGCTGATAACGAGTTGATAGTTGCTCAAGGGCAGCAACGCAAGTGCCTCTTCAGCCGATCCGGCTGTGTTGCAGTCGTAGTCGTCGCTAAAGATATCGGACAAAATTGCCGTTATCTCTCGCTCATCATCGACAATAAGAATCCGTGATTTGTCACCTGTCATGTTTCCGACTCCTAATTTCTGGGGGCATCGAGGCTACTTGCGGCGCAGGTTGGTCGCAGAAGATCCTTTGGGGCTTGGGAGGGTTGAGGCTGGGATGGAATGATTCCCGCCTCAGGGAACGCCCTAGATTCTACAGATTTTGCCCATGAGTGGCAAACAAGTTTTTACACGAGGTTAAGTTATTGACGTGTAGGGACTTGAGGAAATTTGAACGGACGAGGTGCGCGTCACTGTTCGTCCCAGGACGCGCGCCACAACTCCGATATCACAATCAATACCGAGCGCCTCTTCGACGCTTGCGAATGCCGTAGGTGTAAACGGC
>DATLBQ010000341.1:0-5183 GCA_035526805.1 Pyrinomonadaceae bacterium | reverse complement strand
AAATGCAAACGACATCATCTATACGCACACGCTCACGGGAAACTTTACTTCGCTAAACAGAAGTGGCGAGCAAACTACGGGTTATTCTCGCGAGGAAGCTTTGCGAATGAATATCGTCGATGTGTTGGCGCCGGAATATGTGAGCATTGCGCGCCAGATGATCGCGCAAAAGACCGACGAGAAAACGCCGACAGTCTATCAGCTTGAAATTATCGCGAAAGACAGGCGTCGTGTGCGTCTCGAGGTTAGCACTCGACTTATTTACCATGACGGAAAACCAGTGGGCGTTCAGGGAATAGGCCGGGATTTAACGGAACGCAAACGCTCTGAAGAGGCCTTGGCGCAGCAGTCACAACGTGAAGCGATGACCCATCGCATTTCGCAGGCTATTCGCTGTTCTTTGGACAGTTTGGAAATATTCAGGACCGCCGTAAACGAGTTGGGATCTTACTTGAATGCAGATCGCTGTTCTCTATTCATTAAAGATGAAACAGGAAACCGCGCGACTAATGCAGCGGAATATCACGCGGAAGGCATTCTTCCCGCGGCTTCCAACTTCGAGTTGAAAGACTTGCAGGTGCTGATCGAAGCTCTCGATGAGAAAGGCATCCTCTGCTTCAATGACGCCGCCACCGACAGCCGGATTGCAGATATATATGAGCGAATCCTATCGAAAGCAGGAGTACGTTCAATAATGTACGTGGCGATCCGAGTTGGCGACGAAGTCACCGCCGCTTTCGCATTGTCTACAACCAGAGAGCTTCGCTACTGGAACGAAGCGGATGTGGCCCTGGCAAAAGCTGTCGCTGATCAAACCGGAATCGCTATCCGGCAAGCGGAGCTCTATCAGAAAGCCGAAGCTACGTCGAAACGCGAAGTGCTCGTAAACAACGTTACCATGGCCATACGCGCTTCGCTTAGCCTGCCCGAAGTATTGAACACTGCAACTCGCGAACTGGGAATCGCGCTGGCCGCTTCACGCGTGCACATGCATCTTTACGATCCGGAAAATCCCATCTCACCAGTGAAGCATGAGTATCTGGCTACGGGCTGTACTTCCATCGGACCCTTTCACGCCAACTATGATGACCCCGTTGGGCGGCAGTTGCTGCGCATGACCAAGCCGCTTGTTATTAGCGACTCCTTGAATTTCGATGAGGGGCCGGCAGCGGTCAGTGCTGCAGTCAGAGAACACGCTCGGCTGCTGAACGTTCGATCTCAGGTTGCTTATCCGCTGATGATAAAAGGTCTGTTTCGCGGTGTGCTTTGCATACATCAAACGGATCGTCTGCGTAATTGGACTGAAGACGAATTGTCTTTGGTGCAATCTGTAGCAGAGCGTTTGGCGATCGGCATGGCCCAGGCTGAACTGTTTGAAATGGTGGCCAAGGGCAAATCGGAGTGGGAGACTACGTTTGATGCGATGTCTGACGGCATATTTATTTTTGATCGCGGCGGCCGTCTCAAACGCGTTAACCGCGCCGGCGCCGCAATGGAAGCCTCTCATCCTCGCGGTCTGCTGGGTCGCAGATGCTGTGATGTGCTGCGCACCACATCCGAAAAGTCTACCTGCGTGGTGGAACGAGCCATCGACGAAGGTCGAAGCGTAACAATTGAGGTGACCCCCGACCGTCTTAATCGGCCTATCCTCGTTTCTATCGAGCCAGTGATCGATAAGCAGGGGGCCGTAACAGCCGCAGTTTGTACCGCTCGCGATCTTTCGGAATTGCGCAAGGTAGAGGCGGTCGCCCGCGAGCATCAATCGCTGCTCACAAACATACTCGAGAGCGCTCGCGAATCCATCTACGCGGTAGATATGGAAGCCTGCTTCAAGTGGAGCAATAGCGCTACGCTCCAGGCGCTTGGCTTGAAGCGTGACGAACTCATCGGTCGCCGGGTCTGTGATTTGGTGTACGAAAGCGATCGAGAACTCGTCAGTCAGAAACTGGAAAGCGCTCTTAACGGTAAAGCGCAGACTTACGAGATGCGTTATTTTTCCGGCGACGGAAAACTGCGCTACGCGCGAGTTGATAATTCACCGTTGGTGGTTGAAGGTCGGACAACCGGCGTGCTTGGCATTGCCCGTGACATCACCGAGCAGAAAGAAGAGAGAGAGCGTGCGGCAAGAGCCGACAAGTTGCGAGCGCTGGGTCAACTGGCATCGGGCGTAGCTCACGATTTCAATAACTCGCTGGCTGCAATTCTTGGTCGTGCCCAACTTTTACGCCGGCAAACGCAGGACGAAGCCTTGGTTCGCAACATCGAGATCATTCAAACAGCGGCGGAAGATGCCGCCGCCACGGTTCGACGTATCCAAACCTTCGCGCGTAAATCGCCGGCGAAAGAATTTGAAATGCTCGACGTCTCCGGCTTGCTTAATGATGCGGTCGAAATTACGCGCACGCGCTGGCAAAACGAAGCGCGACTGCGGGGCCTGGATTATCAGGTGGTGCTCGAGACTGAGGGTGGACAGTTTACTTTCGGCAGTGCCTCTGAACTGCGAGAGGTCTTTGTGAATCTAATTGTGAACGCGGTCGACGCAATGCCTGAGGGCGGCCTGCTTTCTATCAGTTGCGCACGCGAAGGCATGCGGCTGCAACTGCGATTTGCCGACACTGGCACGGGAATGCCCGAAGACGTCAGGCAAAAGATTTTCGATCCGTTTTTTACCACAAAGGGCGCGCAAGGCACGGGGCTCGGACTGTCCGTCAGCTACAGCATCATTGAAAGACATGAGGGCTTGATTAGTGTGTCATCCGAGTTGGGCGGTGGCACAGTATTCACGATTGATCTTCCTGCCGTTACCACTCAGTCACAATCAGATGAGCCCATTGCTGAGTTGATCGAAGTGCCCTCCCTTTCGATTCTGGTAGTGGATGATGAGCCATCTGTCAGGGAAACCCTCGCTGACATGCTTGAAGTGATGGGTCACCGCGTATTGCTGGCCGAAAGCGGGCAAAATGCATTGCAAGCCCTGGCCGAAAGCGATTGCGATCTCGTATTTACAGATCTGGCGATGCCGGAAATGGACGGTTGGGAAACTTCGCGAGAGATTCGTAAGCGATGGCCGCAGATTAGTGTGGTACTTGTGACGGGTTACGGACCAGGAACCCTGCCCCCGCCCGGTGAGGACGGACTAGTCGACGGTATTATTGGAAAGCCCTTCGATTTCTCGCAGATAAGCCAAACCATCACAAGCATCTTAGCCAACGAGCCTGTACTGCAAAGCGTCGTTTGACGGTCGCGGCACTTATGCGCGGCGTTTCGCGGCAAAAGCGCCGGCAAGTCCCCCTACAGCAACTCCGAATACCAGTACGACGATGGTGAAGTTGACCCAGTATTCAAAAGTCTTGCTGCCTTCGCCAAAATAAAGAGCGCCAAGTGCCCCTACTAACAGAGCGAACATAGTGCCTACTAGTAATCGCTTTACCAGACCCGGATTGTCTTGGTGCCTGCGAGCGGGCACCCAAACCGAAATGCCCGTGGCGGTTCCGACTAGCGCACCCAGCAATAACAGAACTGGCGTGAAGAAGACTATGAACATGATTAGATATGCTTGATCATGTCCGGTTCCTACATGAAAAATGTTACCCCAGAGTCCAAGAAACGCTAGAAAGATTAGGGACCCAAGCGCGCCACCCATTGCGGCGCGCAGCACCCCCCGCCAAATTTTATCCTCGTTCATGTTGTTCAACGTGTTTTCCAGATTGTGGGTTAGCACCCAAGTTGTTTCAAATACGACCGGTGGCCCATTTAATTGCCGCGTCGAAGAGGAGCCCGCCGTTGGTCGTGAAACCCGCAGCTGAAGTGTCATTCATGAACATTCCGACACGGCGAGCGGGCGCGGTTAAACCTGGCATCACGGCTCCTGTGGCATAGCCGAAAATCAAGGTTTTCGTTGAATCGGTCGCTGCTGTAGCAATCGAAGCGGCATTTGCGTTTGGCTTGCCCCAATCAAATGTTCCCGATGCGGTTACAACCGTCACCGTTCCTGATAATGCGGCGGCCAACGGGTGCGCAGGATTAGTGATTTTCACTTGCGTCTGTTTTGTAATGGTTCCGAAGTCCTTGTTCGTGCTGCCGGTCATTCCCATATTAGTGTATAGTCCCGACTCCCAGGTGACCACGGGTACCGCCACAGTACGAAACTTTGTGCCCACCGCTGTCGGTGTGACTGTGGAAGAGATTACCACGACCGCCTTTCCTGTGGCGTCAGCGGTGACAGCACTGGATGCAGCTTTGAGGGTCACCGCGTAATTCAAACCTTCCAATCGAGCCTTGATTGCCGCGTCGCTACTATTCAGGGTGGTGGAGCCTGCTATCAGAAGTGCCGGCGACAATACTCTAATATTTGTCGGAGTAGACGTCGAAATCCCCCCTCGGTTATCGGTGGCGACGGCAGTCAACGTGTAATTGCCCAGAGGAACGTTAGTCCATGTGAAGTTGTATTGATTCGCGCCTGCTACGGCACCTGTCCCAACGAGTACACCGTTGACAAGAAAATCAACCTTGCCAATCTGCCGTCAGAATCGCTGGCGTTTGCTGTCATCGTAATACTGGCTGGTGCGTTGTAAGTGGTTCCACTCGTAGGACTGTTCAAGGATATAGTGGGTGGCGAATTGACCACGATACTTACGAGCGCCGATGTAGCCGTAAGACCGGAGGTGGCCGTCGCCACGGCAGTTAGGGTATATGCGCCAAGAGGCATCCCGCTCCACGTGAAGGTAAACTGACTTGATCCGAATCGACGAGTGGCTCCGACTAGAGCTCCATTGGCGTAAAATTCAACTAGTTCGATCCCCGCAGGATAGGAGCTGGCGCTGACCTTAAAAGTTACGGAATTAGCGGGAGTGTAGGCAGAACCGATAATCTGTGCGCCGTTCGCCGGGCTGTCAATCCTGATTGAGGGCGGGTCAAAAACGCTAACGCTGATCGGAACTGAGGTTGTGGTGATTCCGGCATTGTCAGTTGCAACAGCCGTTATCGCGTGAGTGCCTGATGCCGCGTTATTCCACGTTAGGCTGTATTGGTTTGTACCACTGCCAGTTCCGGTCCCAAGTAATTCGTTATTAACGAAAAAGTCGACCTTGGCGATGGTGGCGGAGGTGTCGCTTGCACTAGCTATCAGTGCAATGTCAATCGGTCTGCCGAATGTGGCATAGCCCGTCGGACGTATCATTGCT
>DATLBQ010000340.1:0-2218 GCA_035526805.1 Pyrinomonadaceae bacterium | reverse complement strand
CACGATCGCGCTGGGCTTCATCATGAAGCACCTGTGGGACAGCGATCAGCGCTCGAGCAATGGACGCGGAACGTACACGTTTAATAGTGAATTTCTTGTTTGCGACTCGAATCCGACAATCACCGATGCTGCGGCCTGCTTTGGCAGAATGCGCACCGCCACGGCGGTTGAGAATTTCTTGCTCGGCCGGCCGAGCCGTCTGGCGCTTTCAGTCGGCAATCAATATCGCGGGTATCGCAACTGGGAGCATAGCGCGTGGTACTACGATCGTTTTCGCGCAAGGCAGAACCTGACACTCAACTGGGGATTACGTTACGAGGTGACCACCGCCCCGTACGATGTGGCGCATCGTTTTAGTTTCAAGCACGATACGGATGCCAACAATTTCGGCCCGCAAATCGGCTTTGCCTGGAACTCTGGCGTGGCTGGTCTCGTGGTGCGTGGCGGTTACGGAATTCATTTCGGCCTTCTCACTCTAGCAACCTGGAACCGCCAGGCCGGCAACCCGCCGCTCGTCAACTCCATTTCCACCGGCGCGCCGGACATACGCGAGATCGCCGACATCTCATCTCTTCAGCCCACCCCAGGCCGCATCTCAGGTCTGGGCTCGCTCGACGCGGATGCGGCTGTGCCCTACTCGCACATTTATAACTTTGGGATCGAGAAGGAACTCCCGGGTGCGATGCTTGTCCGCGCCGGTTACGAAGGCAGCCGCAGCATCAAGCTCTTCACGGGTCTAAGCCTGAACCGAGCTCTTCCGGACCCGCGGCCTGAATGTAACATTCCGTCAGCCAACCGCGCCTGCAACACGTCGGTGGACGCTGAGTCGCGGCGTCCCAATAAACAGTTCCGCAGACTATACAACATTGTGAACGGCTCCATCGGTTATTACGACGCCTTTCAACTTTCATTGAGCAAGCGTCGCAGCCGCGGCCTGGCATTTGAAGCCCGCTACAATTTTGGCAAAGTCCTGGATACCGCAATGGCGGATTTCGGAGACACCGGCAACGGAGGCGACGTGAGCCAGACCGAGCAGATGGTGATTCCCGATCTAAAGGCGGTCAGCTCGTTTGACACTCCTCAGTCGTTGACGTTGACGTATTCCTATGAAGTCCCCGTGCTGGAGAATTCGATCGCCGCGCCCGCTTGGTTGAGCCGCTTTCTCTCCAGATGGACCGTCTCAGGCACCGCAACTTTTCGGTCGGGAACACCCTTCAGCGTCTTTACGGGATCGGACGGGCCGGGGCGCGGCAACATTGACAGCGAAGGTAGCGACCGCCCGAACATCACCGATCTGTCAATTCTCGGCAAGAGCTTCGATGACCCGGACACTTCACAACGACTGATGGGAGCGAGAGGCTGCAGAGAGCTCACGCCGGAGGAAGTGTTGCTCGACTTTGGGATGCCTGCGGTGCCTTACTTCAAGTGTCCAGGGTTTGATACCAACCTGGCGGTCGGCGGCAGCGGGAACGTCGGTTTCAGGACTTTTCGCAAGGACGGTACGAGCAATTGGAACTTTGCCATCGGGCGAACATTCCCGCTTACCAGCGCGGAGCGGCAGGTCCAGTTTCGCGCCGAGTTCTACAATTTTTTCAATCATGCACAATTCGCCTCGCCGGGAACAACCGTAACTTCTCCGACCTTCGGGCAAATAACCAATACTGTAAACAAGGGACGCGTCTCGCAGCTTTCGCTACGATTCGTTTTCTAATTACGATTCGTCATAAGGACTTGATTTGCACTGCACTTCAGAACACCGCTAAGCCTACTTTTTGGCCACGACAAATAAAAGACAGAGCACTGCTGCACATCCTCTTTGCTAGCTCATGGCCTGAAGATGAATCGGTCTGGGTTCATAGTTTCCAATTCGCTGGAGCACACCCATTGGTTGACAAACCGGATATACGGCTACTAGACTGAAACGAATAGCGCGCTGTGTCTCCTGAGTTGCGCAGCGCGCACCCGCTTGGGCCACAGCCGTGCATCCCAAGTTTGCGGTAACGATAAGTCGGGGCGTGGCTCAGCCTGGTAGAGCACCTGGTTCGGGACCAGGGGGTCGGAGGTTCAAATCCTCTCGCCCCGACCATTATTATCAATAAGTTGCAGCGTTTTTTCGTCTTACCTAAAAACGCGCTGTAGTCGATTTTGTAGTCGGTCAAAACCTCAAGTTTCAACAAGCTGCTGCTGAGAAGATCATGTTGCGTTCCGCCGAAGAAGG
>DATLBQ010000339.1:0-28686 GCA_035526805.1 Pyrinomonadaceae bacterium | reverse complement strand
GCCCATCCCCAGCCACGTCTATTTGCTTCGTGAAAAGACAATGCTGCCGTTGCGTACGCTGTTTCAGGTAGATCTAAAATCACCTTATTACAACGAAAGTGAAAAGCAGAGCATTTTTTACGCCGAGTCGTGGGCGTTGATGCACTACCTGGTACTCGGCACAGATAGGCAACGAGTGGGCCAGATGGAAAAATTCATCGAGCTGCTGGCCAGGGATGTCCCGATGGAAGAGGCTTTCCAACAATCGTTTTCGACGACGTTTGAAAAGATGGAGAAAGAGCTGCGCACATATATTCAGCGCGATCGGTACCCAACCATCACTGGAAGCTTTACCAATAAAGTTACATACGAGAGCGCAATGCAATCAGCGCCGATCACGGAGGCCGAAGCGCTGGCCTATCTTGGCGATCTGCTATTGAAGGGCGACCGGGCGGACTGCGAAGTTTATCTGCAAAGAGCTTTGGAGCTCGATCCGGATCTCCCAATGGCCAATGCCTCGCTCGGCCTGCTGCGAGTGCGACAAGGCAAACCTGCGGAAGCGCGCCAAAGGCTGGAACGCGCAATAGCCCGCAGTGCTCCAAATTATTTGATTCACTACTACTACGCTTACGCACTGAGCCGAGAAGGTGTTCGCGACACGGACACAGTAATGGGCTTCGCGCCGGAAATAGCGACGAAGATGCGTGCAGAACTCAAGCGTGCGATCGAGCTTCGTCCCGATTTTTTTGAATCGTATAGCCTGCTGGCATTCGTGAATCTGGTTACAGCAACCGATGTGGACGAAACTGTGGAATTGCTAAAGCGGGTACTTGCAAAGTCACCGGGGAAAGAGGATTTAATTTTCATGTTGGCGCAGCTCTACATGCGCAAGGAAGATTTCGGTGCCGCGCGTCAACTTATTGACAGGCTCAGTAATAGTAGCGACCCGGCTTTGCGTAGCCGCGCGGACCGATTGCGCAGCCAGGTCGCGACGGTTGAGAAGCTGCTTGCCAGTAGAAGCCCGACCTTGTCTACCAGGGATGTTAACGGACAAGTAATAATTGTTAATGAGGACAATCCGGATGCTATTTTGCGCGAAGCTTTGAGAAAACCTGGCGCCGGGGAAACGCAGACGCAAGCCACCCTGGTCCGGATTGATTGCCATGCCAGGGGTATTACCTTCGTCGTGAAAATTGCCGATCGCGTTCGCAAACTAAGTACAGACAGCTTCAGTCACATGGAGCTAATTACCTTTACCTCGGGTTCCGGCGCCGAGGTGACCTGTGGACCACGCAAGCCTGAAGATAATATTGTAGTCGCTTATGTGCCTACCTCGGACCCGCGCTCAAAGGATGACGGCGTGGTCAAGTCAGTGCAGTTTGTGCCGCCAGACTTCAAACTCAAACCGTAGTCGACAATCAAAACGAAATCCGGGATTCTATTCGGCTCTGCAGATCCCTTCGTTCTATGGCATCATAACGCTTGAAAACAGGAGCGAGGGAAGGCGTTTATGATTACCTGCCGCAAGATGACGGCCGCTGATGTTGCCGATGCATTCGAGATGCTCAGGGTTTTTCTTAGTGAGGACGAACACTACCTGGCAAGCAGCAAGGCCTACGGTGATCGCGGATTTCAGGGTCTTAATGATGCGCTGGATCTGTTTCTCGAACAGCCGGAACTTGGGTTTGTGTGGCTCGCATACGACGATAGAGGTATTAGCGCAGTATGCGTTGTTTGTTATGCCATCTCTACCTCGATGGGCGCGGTGGTAGCCAAGCTCGACGATGTCTCGGTCAAGGCGGATCGTCGTGGTGGAGGCATCGGCTCGGCTCTGGTGCAGCAGTTAAAAGAGCAACTCCGAAAAGAGGCCGTAACGCGAATCGATGTGGGCGTGCATTTGGAGAATCCGGAGGCGCGGAAGTTTTACGAACGGCTGGGTTTCGTAGCTTTGAATGAAGAGCGTCTCGCCTGTGTAATCTGAGCGAAAATCGTCACAGATTTTCACCACCAATCCAAACAATTTCTAAGAACTAGACAAGACTGCGGACACTTCTTATCCGCGTTGATCCGCGCGAATCCGTGGCTAGTTTTTCCTTCCCAAATTCGCAATCTCCTCAAAATATTTTGCGAACGCGACCATTCCTCCCGAGGCTTGTTGCCAATCGAAGTTTTCATTAGGAGCATGATAACCATGTTCCGGTAACGATAAGCCCAGGAACAGCACAGGACACTTCAAAACTTTCTCGATACTTGTCATCGCTCCAATCGTGCCGCCGTCGCGCACAAAAACAGCATCGCGTTGAAAGGCAAACTTAACCGCGCGCTTCAAAGCTTCCGGCAGGGGACCGTCCAGCACAGTGCGAAACGCCGGAGCGGCCGATTCGAATTGGATTTTCACGTCCGGATTTAATTCTCTTACCGCGGCCTTCAGTTGCTTCTTGATCTTGTCCGGTTCCTGGGTTGGCACCAGACGAAACGATGCTTTAACTTCTGCGCGTGGCGGCACTATCGACTTCACCCCCGGCCCCTGATAGCCGCCGACTACGCCGTGAATCTCGAACGTGGGCATGCCCCAGATACGTTTCATCACCTCGAGCGGGTCTTCGGTGCGCATGAGTTTGAGATGATGCGCCTTCTTGAAGGCGCGGACGTTGAATCCGCAGTTGGCCCAGTCGTTCAACTCTTTCTTTGACGGCGGAATTATATCGTCGTAAAAACCCTTAATCTTGATCCGCCCGGTGTTCGGATCATACAGATCGCAAACCAGTCGCATCAACTCTGCGATCGGATTGCGCGAAGCACCGCCCGTTTCGCCGGAGTGCGTGTCGACCGCTGCCGTTTCAAGCTGCAACAGAAACCCAAGCAGCCCTCGCAACCCAGCCGAGCTTGCGGGCCTCTTCCGCGATACCCAAACGGTATCAGAAACAACTACCGAATCCGTACGCAGATTGGACCGCTCTTTGGAAATTATTTTTTCAAAATTTGGGGAACCGATCTCTTCTTCAAACTCCCAGAGGAAGCGAATGTTTAAGGGAACGCCAGCTTCCATCGCAGCGCGAGCTCCGAAGAGAGCAGCCAGCGCGGGGCCCTTATCGTCGGTTGTGCCCCGACCAAAATAGCTGTCGCCTTTCATCGTCATTACAAACGGCTCGGTGTCCCACGGCTCAGTTTCCCTCGAGGCCGGCTGCACATCGATGTGGTTATAGACGGTCACTGTCGGAACATTTTTACTCGTACCGAAAACCGCATGAACCAACGGGTTACCTCTATTCACCTTGTAAACATCCACCTTGCCTCCATAGTTGCGCAGCGTTTCCACAGTGAGATCGAGACCGGCACGGATGTCTTCCGCGTGGGAGGGATCGCACGAGACAGTAGGAGTTTCCACGAAACGCTTCAGCAGGGCTTCGTATTCGTCGCGGTGGGTTTTGGCAAAGGAGAAGAGTTGGTCTCGGTCAAGTGTATTCGCCATTCGAGAGATCTCCGATCATTTTCGGCTTGTAATAGTGGCCGGCAGTTCGCTGAATAGACAGGGCTACAAACCACCGATGACTTAATAAGGCTTGGGCGAAAAGTGTAACATGCGATTTGGAGACGAATGAAGCAGCCCTTCAAAATGCTCGGAGCCTCCGTAAACGGCAGAATCTCAAGGTGCCCGGAATTCGGAGGGCAACGTTTTCCAGACCTTCCTTCACTAACACCAAAGACTGTGGGCCCGGTTTTCGTCGAAATTTGAGCATGTTTTTCCAACAAACTACACGGTTGACCCTCCAACCGCGCGGGATTCGGAAATTTGGATAAGAAACAACCTGCGGCTGCTTTTCGTATTTAGCAGCTGGCAACAGTCAGTTGATTGCCGTTCTTCGTGTTATTCTTGCTACCCTTTTGCCGCGAGAGGCAAATTGGAAGTGCCGGTGATTTTGAATTGAGAGCCAGGAATTCCAGGAGGCCTTGTGAGAACAAGATTCTATTTGCCGTCCATCATATTTCTTCTTTTTGCACTTTCCGTCGGAATCTATTCACAACAGACCGGATCCGCCCGACGGCAGCCCGCCAATCCAACGGATCCCATCACGTCTAACGCGAAACCGAGTTCTCGTGCGCGCGTCACTGCTCCGGTTGTCAAGAGCGATCTTTCGGAAGCGCTGTCCGTGATTGAGGAAAACTACATCGACGGCAAGAAGCTCGAGTACAACTCGATCTTCAAATCATCCATTAATGGAATGTTGAAGGTACTGGATCCCCACTCGAGCTACCTCGACGCAATGGATTTTGCAGAGTTCAAGACGGAACAGCGCTCACAGTATTACGGTATTGGAGCGACCATTGGTGATCTTCACGAGGGCGAAGACCTTAATACTTACATTCGCGCCACATTTCAGGATGCCCCCGCCGCGCGAGCAGGCTTGGGTTTTGGCGATAAGATCGTAGCCGTCGGCGGTCAGTCAATGAAGGGCAAGAGTTTTTCGGAAGTGCGCAAGTTCCTGCTGGGACCACTGGGCACGCAGGTTAAGGTTACTGTCGAACATACCGCCACCGGCAAAACTGAGACTGTTACCATCACTCGTGACGCTGTTTCGCTGCCTTCGATACCTCAAGCCTACATGGTTAGGCCGGGCGTTGGTTACGTGGCGATGACTGGCGGATTTAACACCACCACGGCCGACGAATTTGAGGCGGCGCTGCAGGAACTTCACACTAAGGGTATGAACATGCTGGTCCTCGATCTTCGCGGTAATCGCGGAGGGCTCTTGATCCAGGCGGTTCGAGTTGCCAACATCTTTCTGCAGCGCGGCCAAATGATCGTTTCGCAGAAAGGAAGGATTCGAGGCAGCACTGAACCCTTCGCAGCGCTTAATGATAATCCGGATACCGTGCCTTTAGTGGTGCTCGTTAATGGAGAAACTGCCTCGGCCGCCGAGATCGTTGCCGGCGCTTTACAGGATCATGATCGCGCGCTGATTGTCGGCGAAGGTACCTTTGGAAAGGGACTGGTCCAACTTCCTTATCAACTCGAATATGATTCAGCATTGCTGCTGACCATCGCCAAATATTTCACGCCTTCAGGACGACTGATTCAGCGCGACTATTCCAATGGTGGTTTTTATGACTACTACACGCGCGGCGGCATTTCCAACAATAAAGTGACCACACCTGCTCAACCCGTTGGCCCGGAGAGTCACACAGATACAGGCCGCGCGGTGTATGGCGGCGGCGGCATCGCGCCCGACGAAGTTGCCAAGCCCGTAAAGTATGGTTTCCCCGAAGCTCGCGTCACGGATGCTGTCTTCGCTTTTGCACTTGAGCTGGCCATGGGACGCGTGACGGGTTTTGAAAGTTATAAAGTTCAGCGCCCGATTGAATACGATCACGATCTACAGCCGACAGATTTTGCCATTACTGACGCTTTGTTCAAGGAATTTAAGCGTTTCGTAACCGCTCGGCCGATATTTAAAGTTACGCCGGACCAATTGGAACGCGTGCGGCCGTTTGCTGAGCGACAATTGCGATTCGAGCTGGCGACCGCTGCGTATGGTTCGCTGGCAGCCGTACAAGTCCTCAACGACACCGATCCGCAAATTGCCAAGGCGGTCGATGCCATGCCGCGGGCGCGGGAACTCGCATTGGCGGCTCGACGCGCAAGAGCACGGTCGTAACCCAAAAAATCAGCCACGCGCCGAAACCAACGAGGGCGACGCATCCATTCGAGGCGTCGCCCTTCAGCTTTATGCTCTTGGCGTTTGAAAGACCTTAGGCTTCTCAGTCAATCGTTAACACAACCTTGCCAAAATTCTCGTTCGATTCCATGCGCAGATGAGCTTTGCGCACATCTGCCATTCTATAAACCCGATCAATTACTGGTTTGACCGATCCCTGAGCGAGCAACGGCACTACCTTCTCCGCAAACAATCGCGTCGCTTTTGCTTTCTCTTCGTTTGAGCGTCCACGTAACATCGTCCCAAAAATTGTCAAACGCTTTCGCATCACGGTCGAGAAATCGAGCATTGCCCGCGCACCGGACGTTGTGCCGACAAGGACCAACCGGCCTCTGGCAGACAGCGCATTAACATTAGCCTCAAGGTACTTCGCGCCGACCAGATCGAGAATTACGTTCACGCCCGCACCGGACGTCCACTGTTCGACTGCTTTGACTAGAACCTGCGGATCTTCCTTAACGATGATCACTTTGTTCAATCCATATTGCTTCGCACGCTCCAGTTTTTCCGCGGTTCGAGACGTTCCGAAGGCTTTGGCGCCGGCGACGCGCGCAAGTTGAATCGCCGCCGTGCCTACGCCGGAACCGGCCGCATGTACCAACATCGTTTCGCCGAGACAAAGATGCGCCCGAGTGAAAAGTGCGTCCTGAGCCGTGATGAAGGCCTCGGGCACAGCGGCCGCTTCGGCCCAATCGAGATTGGCGGGAATCTCAGCAAGATGATCTTCCGGCACCACAACGTATTCTGCCTGAGCCCCTCCGCCTGTGATTCCAAAAACACGTTGCCCGCGCTTCCACAACCTTACTTCATTGCCCACTTCAAAAACTTCTCCGGCAAACTCCAGCCCGGGAATCTCCTGAGAAAATCCTGACGGCGCCGGGTAATGGCCCGTTCGCTGCAAAATATCCGCGCGGTTCAGTCCGGCGGCGCGCACTCTCACGCACACGCGGCTCGCCGCAGGTTGCGCCACGCGTTCCACTTCCTTCACCTCGAGGCCTTCAACGCCGCCGTGCTTTGCAATCACAACTGCTTTCATGAGTAGTGTTAATTTGTAAAGCAAACTGTTAGTTTGCGATGGTGAATGGCATTCAACGCGCGCGCAAACTAACAGTTTGCGTTACAAAAGACAAAATCAGAACACTTAATGCTTTCATGCGATTGATTTTGCCATTTACCATTAGGTGTTTACCATCTACCATTCGACAGTGGTCTTCCTGCCCAAGCCTCTGATCATCGTAAATAGTGCCGCTGCCGAAGCTCAGAAGGCGTGGCCCATTGTGCGTCGGAGACTCGAAGCTGCGGGGCTGGCTTTTGATTTCCATGAGACGGCGCAACCGGGCGACGCCACCACGCGCACTCGCGCGGCCTTGAGGGCTGGAATAAACACCGTCGCAGTGGTTGGTGGCGATGGCACCTTGAGCGAAACCGCGCAGGGGTTCTTCGAGTTCAGTAAACGAATAGAAGACGTTCCCTCCCGAATTAATCCAGACGCGTGCATCGCGATTCTACCCGCCGGCACCGGCGACGACTTCGCTCGCAGCGAGATGGGCCGGCGAGAGCCACTCGAGAAATGGATGGACATATTCGTTTCCTATTGTCAGTCACCGGCTGAGTCAAGCGTGCGCACGGTGGACGTCCTGTACGGTCTGTGCGACGGATATAGGACGCCCTTCATTTGCCTGAACGCGTCTACGATGGGCATTGGTGGCGAAACGGCCGCACGCGTTGCCGCCCAGGGAAAGTTCATGCGCAGATTTTCGGGGGAAGGCCGGTTCGCGGCGGCCGCGCTGGCAGCTCTTGCCGGCTGGCGTGAACGCCGCGTACGCGTTTCGATCGACGACAGCGAAGTGATCGAAGGCAACATGAACCTGGTGGCAGTGGGCAACGCACTCTACGCCGGCGGAGGCATGATGCTTTCACCAAACGCAAAGATTGATGACGGGAAACTGGACGTGGTGACTGCGTCGGGGTTGAGTCGGGCAAACGTCGTGCGTGAGCTAATGCGCATACATAAAGGCGGGCACGTACATAACCCGAAGGTGAGAATCATGCAGGGCGAAGGCGTCAGTATCGAAACTTTTTCAGCCGCAGATGCGATGCTGATTGAGGCGGATGGGAATGTGCGTGGCTTGACGCCGGTTGAGTTTAGGCTGCTGCCTCGCGTGTTGAGGTTTGTGGTACGTTAGATGATGCACATGAATGAAGGAATGGGGCGATTTTCCATATATTATTTTTCATTTCTCATTTGCTCACCTGCAAGTTGAGTCGCAAGTCTTGGCAGCTTGTCCCGGTTCACCACAGAGGTTGAACGGAACCAATGGCAAATAAAAAATGGAAAATGATATACGGAAAATTTCTTTCCTCAGCCTCAAGTAGAAGATCGCTCGGGCTCGGGAAGGCGGGCTGGCCCCCGCTCTTGCTTTTCGATCTTTTCAATTTTCGCGAGCCTGCGGAGGTGACGCTCCTCGCCAGTGAATTTCGCCGCCACAAACGCGCGCACGATTTCCAGAGCTAATTCTTGTCCCACAACACGCGCGCCCAGGCACAGTACATTGCAGTCGTCATGTTCGCGAGATTGATGTGCGGAGTAAGTATCGCCGCAGAGCGCGGCACGAATTCCAAGGAGTTTGTTAGCGGCAACGGAAGCCCCTACGCCGCTGCCGCAGATGAGGATGCCAATTTCTGCTTCGCCAATTCGAACAGCTTCGCCAATCTTTATTGCATAATCGGGATAATCATCAGGCCGCGATCCCACGTGTGTGCCAAAATCGATAATCTCGTGTCCGGCTTCGTCGAGTTCCTTGATGACTCGCTCGTTGAGTGGATAACCACCGTGGTCTGCGGCGATTGCTATTCTCATGGTTCAGACCAGCGCCTTCGCACGCTGCAAAACATTCTCCACATTAAAGCCAAGCTCGCGCATGACGACGTCGCCCGGCGCAGAAGCTCCAAAGCGATCGAGGCAGACAACGTCGCCACTAGGCCCAACATAACGATCCCAACCCTGTCGGACGCCCGCTTCGATTCCGAGCCGCGCGGTGACGCCAGGCGGGAGTATCTGGTCGCGATACTCTTTGTCTTGCTCTTCAAAGAGTTCCCAGCAAGGCAGAGAAACAACTCGTGTCGGAATTCCATCGGCTTGCAGTTTTTCGCGCACGCCGAGAGCGAGCGAAACTTCCGAGCCGGTGGCGACAAGGATCAGCTGTGGAGAAGTCACAGGATCGATACCGCCGTCGCTTGATTGACCTTGGACTTTGGACTTTGGACTTTGGATATCCCCGGCTTCAGCGAGGATGTAGCCGCCTCGTCGCGTACCTTCAGCCGTGCTGTAACGCGCCCGATCAATAATGCCAACCTTCTGCCGCGTTAGCGCCAGCGCCGTCGGCGCGTGCCTTCGCAGGATTGCTATGCGCCAGGCCTCGCTTACTTCAGCCGGATCAGCAGGTCGAATAACAAACAAGTTCGGAATCGCCCGCAACGCCGCCAGATGTTCCACCGGCTGATGAGTTGGACCGTCTTCTCCAAGACCGATCGAGTCGTGAGTGAAAACGTAAATAACCTGCACTTCCGAAAGCGCAGCCAGACGAATGGCAGGTCGCATGTAGTCGGAGAAAGTTAGGAAAGTTCCGCCAAACGGAATCAGGCCGCCGTTGAGCGAGATACCGGTCAAGGTCGATCCCATAGCATGCTCGCGCACGCCAAAATGAATAATGCGCCCTTCGTAGGAGCCCGCCTCAAAGTCTCCGCCACCCTTGATGTCAGTGTTGTTGGATACGCCCAGATCGGCCGAGCCGCCAATCAAGATCGACAGGTGCGGCGCCAATGCATTAATCACTTCGCCGCTCGCGACGCGGGTCGCCACCGGCTTCGCTTCTTTGAAATCCGGCAAGTGTGTTTCCCAATCAGCGGGTAACTCCCCTTCCATCATCGAGCGCCATTGACGGCCCAGCTCAGAGTGTTGCTGCTGGTATTTTTCGACCAGGGCCTTCCATTCGGCTTCCTGTTCCGCGCCACGATCCACCGCTTCACGAAAGTGCTTCAACGCTTCATCCGGAATGTAAAACTGTTTATCTTCGGGCCAGCCGAGATGTCTTTTAGTTTCGCGTACTGCCTCTTCACCCGGCGCGTCGCTGTGCGCCTTGCGCGTGCCGGCCGTTGGCATGCCGTATCCGATTATTGTCTTCACTGAAATTAGAGACGGTTTATTACCGACTGATTGCGCCTCGCGAATCGCCGCGTCAATTTCCTGCAGGTCGTTACCGTCTTCCACAGTCAGCGTGTGCCAACCGTAAGCCTGGAAACGTTTGGGAACATCTTCGCTGAACGCCAACTTCGTGAAACCCTCGATGGTGACCTGGTTGTCGTCATACAGATAGATTAATTTGCCAAGCTGCAGATGACCCGCTAACGAAGCTGCTTCGGCCGCCACGCCCTCCATCAAATCTCCATCAGAAACAATTGCGTAAACATGGTGATTGATGAGGGAAAACTCCTCTTTATTAAATTTGGCCCCGAGATGCGCGGCGCCCATTGCCATGCCCACTCCGTTGGCGAAACCCTGACCCAGGGGACCCGTCGTGATTTCAACTCCAGGCGCCAGGCCATACTCGGGATGGCCCGGAGTTTTGGAACCAAACTGGCGGAAGTTTTTGATTTCGTCGAGCGAGAGATCGTAACCCGTGAGGTGCAACAGCGAATAAAGCAGCATCGATCCGTGTCCCGCGGAAAGCAGGAAGCGATCGCGGTTTTCCCACTTGGGGTTCAGCGGATTGTGGCGCAGGAAACGAGTCCAAAGTACATAAGCCATCGGAGCGGCGCCCAACGGCAAACCGGGATGTCCCGATTCAGCCTTTTGTACGGCGTCAAGCGAAAGTGTCCGAATTGTGTTAATGCAAAGTTGATCGAAATCGGGAGTGGGTGTGATGTTTTCCTGCTGCACTGGTGCGCTCATTTCACCATCCTGGTTGTGGCATAACGGTTTAAGTGAACAACTTTTTGTAGATTCGTTCCTGGCGATCCAAACCTTGCTGGTACCGAGCATGGTGCGCGATGTTTGGATCGAACACAGTTTCGACCGGCATTGAAAACCCTTCGATAGTCTGTATTTTGCCCGCGGCTTCCAACGCAAGCAAGGCGGCGCCGCGCATCGATGCTTCCGACAGCTTTGACAGTCTCAGCGATCGACCAAGAACATCCGCGAGAATCTGCACCCAGCTCGGAGACGAACGGAGCGCATAACCAGATGCAACCAACGCAGCACCCGGCGCAAATGGTTGCAGCGCTCGCGCAATCAGTGCGAATCGATACGCTACCGCTTCCATTGCGGCGCGCACAATCTGGATCGGCATGGTTTTCAAAGACAAACCCAGAATGGCGCCGTCTGCATCCGGGTTCCAACCTGTGCTTCGCTCGCCCGCCCAGAAAGGCAGGATTGTCAGCCCGTGAGCGTCGGGCAGAAGTAGGTTTAACTCGCTTTCGACCCCCGCGAAATCCCCGGCCGCGAGCAGCAATGCTTTGAGCCAGTGATATAGACCACCGCCGTCAGAAAGAGCGCCACCAATAATAATTCGATCTCTATCAGCACGATAACACCACAATTCAGGTGGAAGTCGAGAAGGGGGATCGCCCACGAAGCAGACGCGCATGGCGCCGCTGGTGCCGATCATAAGCGCTACTCTTTCAGTTGTCTGGCAACCGGAGCCAATGCTGTTTGCAGCCCCATCGCCTATCGCCGGAAACAAACGGGCGCCGCTCAGTTGCGGCCAGCGCAGCTCATAGGCTGGTGTAAAACCACGAAAACTTTGATGAGGGTCTGCGATCACCGGAAGATTATCCAAAGTTATACCGGAAGCTTCCAGCAGTTCGCGATCCCAATTGCACGTGCGCTGGTTTAGCAGGCCGGTAGCGGAAGCCATGGAAACGCTGGTGGCTGTCTTGCCAAAAAAGTGAAGGGTTAGATATTCGGCAAAAGAGGACCAGCTCTTTGTTCTACGAAAAACCTGCGGCTCTTCGTTTCGCAGTCGGCGCAATTTCGCAGGCCAGTAGCTCGGATGAAAGCGGCAGCCAGTGTGCGCGTGAGTCGTTGCTTCATCAAATTCAGACCGTAATTGATAAACCTCATCGCGTGCGCGCGAATCGGCCCAACCAAGCACCGGTGTCGTGGCACGACCATCGGCATCAACTCCAACCAGGCTGTGCCAGAAGCAGGAGATGGCGATCAACTCAATACGTTTTGTCGACTGGTGAAAACGGGCAAACAGTGCGTCAATCGTTTGGGCGACTTGCTCGAGCAGCGCTTCCGCGTCAAAAGTCGCAAACTCAGTAGTGCTGGCGCCGTAGCTAAATCTGACGGTTGCGCCCTCGATTTCAGAACCCTGATCATTAAAGAGAGCGGCGCGAATTCCCGATGAGCCTATGTCTAACGCGAGCAAGGTTGCACTCGTCGATTCCGCGGGTATAGAAGCCGCTCGCGACTGTGCCTCAATCTCTTCGAAGATGTCGACCGTTGTACTCATTGCCTGGTAAAACAAACTGTTCGTTTGCGGGCGGTGGAAATACGCTCAGTTGTCTCTAGCGAAGGATACGCAAACTAACAGTTTGCATTACAAGAATGCGTGCGATAGCGAAGCATCGCATAGGTCAAATTCTTAGTCCACCTTAACTTTCACCTGCTAGAATGCGCTCGATGCAAGCAAGCACCCTGAACTGTCCAAATTGTGGCGCCGCCAGTTCTACGGACGCGCCCCTGTGCCAGTTTTGCGGTTCGCGCCTGGCAACTACGGCCTGCCCGTCGTGTTTCGCAATGATGTTTGTCGGCAGCAAGCATTGTCCGCGCTGTGGGACAGCAGCGAGAGTTCCTGAGGTCATCAGCTCGAAGGATCGCAAATGCCCTCGCTGTAAGAACGACTTGATGCTGGTGACAATCGGCGCAACCGCGGTGCTGGAGTGTGGACGATGCTTCGGTCTTTGGCTCGACGTTGCCTCGTTCGAAAAGATTTGCGCAGATCGTGAACAGCAATCGGCGGTGCTTGGCTTTGCTTCGCAAGCGCCGACCAGCGCCGCGCATGAAACCGCCAGGGTGAATTATGTGCCCTGCCCGGAGTGTTCCCAGTTGATGAATCGAATCAATTTTGCCCGCTGTTCAGGCGTTGTCGTAGATATTTGCAAGAAGCACGGGACGTGGTTCGATCGCGAGGAGTTAAGTCGCATAATAGAGTTCATACATGGCGGCGGGCTGGAAGCTTCACGCCTGCGCGAAAAAGAAGAAATCAAGGAAGAGCGGCGCCGGCTACTGGAACAACAGTCCGCCGTCGACAGTCGGGTGTCCCAACATTTTGGGCGGGCAGGAAACGACGAGCACCAACTGGCCGGCATTGCGTCCGCGCGCGGGTTGCTTAAGATTCTGCTGGATTAAGAAATCCGCAGATTCCGCAGATTACGCGGATTTCAGTCAAATAAAGCGCTTTGGGAACAAGCGCGGCCTAAGAGCCGAACTCTAACGGTTCAATCGTTCCTCGGAATCTGTGAAATCGGCGTAATCCGTGGATACTACCTCACGATTTTCTTCACTAGAGCAATGAAGTTGTTAATATCTTCTAACGTAGTATCAAACGACGTCATGAATCTGACTTCGGATATCTCCTCGTTCCAAACATAAAAGAAGTATTGCTTCTGCAAAAGCGGCACATACTTTTTCGGCACGACGGCGAACACACCGTTTGCTTCGACCTTTTGTGTAAGTGTGATTTGCGGTACCAGCGAAAGTTCACGAGCCAGCACCTGCGCCATTCGATTCGCGTGCTCTGCATTCCTGCGCCAAAGATTGTTTGACAGCAGCGCTTCAAATTGCGCGGAAATGAAGCGCATCTTCGAAGGCAGATGTGTACCCTGCTTGCGCGTGTACTTGAATTCCCTCGCCAGATCTTTATCAAAGAAGACGACAGCCTCGCCATACATCATGCCGTTCTTGGCGCCGCCGAACGAAAGGATATCAACGCCTGCATCTTTGGTGATGTCTTTAAGTTTGACGTTAAGACTGGCCGCGGCATTTGCGATTCGCGCGCCGTCGACGTGCAATAACATCTCGCGATCGTGGGCAAATTTTGCCAGAGTTTTCAACTCGCGCGGCGTGTAAACGGTGCCCATCTCTGTCGCTTGCGAGACGGAAATCACGCGAGGCTGCACATGATGTTCAAAGCCCACCTCGTGAAGCAGAGGCTTGATCTGATCGATCTTAATCTTTCCGTCAGAAGAAGCAATGGGAAGAAGTTTGCAGCCGGTGAACTTTTCGGGCGCGCCACATTCATCGACGTTGATGTGAGCCGTCTGGGCGCAGATAATGGCATTGTGCGATTGAGTGCCCGCTTTCAATCCCAACACGTTTGCGCCCGTGCCACCAAAAACAAAAAATACTTCCACATCCCTGGCCAGGTGTTTGCGAAACATTGCAACAGCGCGTGCTGTATAAGGGTCATCGCCATAGGCAATGACGTGCCCGTCGTTTGCGGCAGCAATCGCCGCCATAACATCAGGATGCACGCCGGCGTTGTTATCGCTGGCAAAGCTGCGTTTCGCGATCGTGGTTTTTCTCATAATAATTTGCCGCGGATTCACGCGGATAAACGCAGATCAGAATGGAAAAGCAATCGAGAGAAAAAGACTGGTAAAGCCCTGGCATTTTTCAGATTCGTGTTATCCGCGTTCATCCGCGGCTACTTCCTATCTCGCTTCTTGAAATCTTTAATGATCTCGCGCGCGGCATTCGCGCCCGGTCTGCCGCTTACACCGCCGCCGGGATGCGTGCCGGCGCCGCAAAGGTACAGTCCCTTGATTGGCGTTCGGTATTGCGCCCAGCCAATCAATGGGCGAAAAGTAAAAGATTGATCGAGTGACTGCTCGCCATGATGAATATGGCCGCCACTCATTCCGTATGTTTGCTCGAGATCAGGCGGCGTAATCACTTGCCGGGCAATTATTAGCTCTTTGAAATTTGGCGCGTAATTGTTGATGACATCCACGACGCTATCGGCAAACTCCTCACGCCTCGAATTCCAGTCGCCGTCCTTAAGTTTGTATGGCGCATACTGAACGTAAACCGACATCACATGGGCGCCGGCAGGTGCGAGATCAGGATCGAGCAACGAAGGTATGGTGATATCAAGGTAAGGCCGCGGCGAGTAGTCGCCATACTTAGCGGCATCAAAAGCACGTTCAAGGTAATCGATGTCAGGCCCAATCTGAATCCGCCCCGAAAGTTTGCCTGCACCGTTTTTATCCTCGACTCCCGTAAATGAAGGCAAACCAGACAGCGCCAGATTAATTTTCGCGGAGACGCCGGTCGCCCGATAATTGCGCACTTTCAAAACGAAGCTGGGATCGAGCCAAACAGGATCCACCAGCTTCAGAAATGTCGTCCGTGGATCGGCATTGGAAACAAACACGCGCGCTGAAATCTCCTCCCCGGTTTTTAGTGAGACTTTAGCAGCACCCTCGTCATTGATATCGATCTTTGCAGCATCCGAGCCCGTTCTGATTTCAACTCCTGCATCTCGTGCGGCATTTGCGAGCGCTCCCGTCAGTGCGCCCATACCACCGCGAACGAAGGACGAAGCACCAATCGCATGACCATCCATCGCGGCTTGCCACAGCAAGCCTGCACTTGTGCCCGCGGACCATGGTCCGGCAAACGCGCCAAATATTCCCCGCGCCGCAACTATCGCGCGCAAAGTTTCGCTTTCAAACCACTCCGCCACTAAATCGGCAACAGCCATTGGTCCCCAACGCAACAAACGATAAGCGTCCTTCTTGCCCAGACCGCGGAACGAACGGCCCAGTTTGGAGAGGTTCCAAAGTTCGCCGGCTGACGGATGTTCAATCGCGGGAGGAGTCGTGGCTAACAGTGGTGCGAGCATTTTCCCAATGCGCGCGAAACTCCGCTCAAATTCCGGGTAGTTATTAGCATCGCGCGAAGAGACTGCTTCGAGTTCGCTAATGGTCCGCGCCGTGTCGTGGTAAATGCCGATGGCCGGCCTCTCGGGAGAGAGCGCAAGCACGCGAACAGGCGGCGTCATAATCTTGAGACCGTGCCGAGTGAGCTGCAGATCTTTTACGATTGGTGCAAAAAAGGGGGCTGCCGAGTGGGCCAGCGTCGAACAACGAAAGCCGGGATGTATCTCTTCAGTAATTGCTGCGCCACCGACGATCTCCCGGCGTTCAAGCACAAGCGTTTTCAAGCCGGCCTTGGCCAGATAGCACGCCGTCACTAATCCGTTGTGGCCGGCACCAATGATGATCACGTCGTAGTTAGGCATTCTGAATTAATGTGCCGCGGATTTTCGCTGACAAACGCGGATCAGAAAAATAGAGGTAAAGACATTCAAGGTGACAATATTTTAAGAGGTTCTGATTTGCGTTTATCCGCGAAAATCCGCGGCTAATTATTTTTTATCTTTCAGGATCTGCATCGCGGCGTTGCGTCCCGACGCGCCCATGATGCCGCCGCCAGGATGCGTCGCTGATCCACACATGTATAAGTTGCGAATAGGCGTGCGATACTGCGCCCACCCGGGCGCCGGTCGCAGAAAGAAAAGCTGTTCCAGAGTCAGCTCACCCTGAAAAATATTCCCTTCCGACAAACCAAACTCACGCTCCAAATCCAGCGGCGTCAGGACCTGGCGGTGCAGAATCAACTCGCGAATATTTGGCGCGTGTTCGGCAATAGTATCAATGACGGTATCGCCAAACTCTTCACGCTTCTCATCCCACGTTCCTTCCTTCAAGTTATACGGCGCATACTGCACAAAGCACGACATAACATGCTTGCCCGCCGGCGCCACTGATGGATCAGTCAAACTGGGAATCACAATGTCGATGTAAGGTCGTCTAGAGTAGCGGCCATATTTCGCGTCGTCGTAGGCGCGCTCCATATATTCGACCCCGGGGCTGATGGATATAGCGCCGCGCAGATGCGGCCCCGGGCCGGGCCGACACTTCAGATCGGGCAAACCATCCAGCGCCAGATTCACCTTGCCCGACGAGCCGCGATACTTATAACGCTTCAAATCCTCCGCAAAGCCATCGGGCAAATGTTCCTCGCCAACCATCTTCATAAACGTCAGTCGCGGATCGACACTGGACGATACGACGTTGGCATAAATCTCATCGCCGCTCTTGAGGACGACTCCTTTAGCTTGCCCATTCTTCAGAATGATTTTTTCAATGGCCGCCTCGGTGCGTATCTCGGCTCCAGCTTCACGTGCAGCGTCGGCTATGGCGTTTGAAATCGCCCCGGTGCCGCCGCGTGACAAACCCCACGACCTGAATGCGCCATCGATCTCCCCCATGTAATGATGCAGCAATACGTAAGCTGTGCCGGGCGAGCGAACACCTAAAAAGGTGCCGATAATTCCGGAGGCAGACATGGTGGCCTTAAGCACGTCAGTTTCAAACCACTGATCGAGAAAATCGACGGCGCTCATCGTCATCAATTGCACCTGGTTGTACTTGTCCTCTTCGGGCAACTTTTGAAACCTCTTGCCGAGGAAAAGTAAATCCTTTAATCCTTTCGGATTGAGCGAGGTTGGATCAGGCGGCGTCATGCTCATGATGGGCTTGACGAAGTGGGCCATTTCAAGCATGGCCTTGCCGTATTCGTCGTAGGCTTCAGCATCGAGCTTGGAGTGACGCGCAATTTCGCGGCGAGTCTGCGCGTGATCGTTAACGCGCCAAAGGTAGTCGCCATTGAGCATCGGCGTGAAGGTGCCGTCAAGCGGAAGAATCTCCAATCCGTGACGCGGCAGATCGAGTTCGCGAATAATTTCCGGCCGGAGCAATGACACGACGTAAGAACAGACGGAATATTTAAAACCAGGAAACACTTCTTCGGTGACAGCCGCGCCGCCAAGCACATGACGTCGCTCGAGCACCAGCACGCGTTTGCCGGCGCGCGCAAGATACGCGGCGTTGACCAGGCCATTGTGCCCGCCGCCGATCACGATGACGTCGTATTTGTTAGTCATTGACTATTCGGTAATGCAGGTTGCTGAAGATTGGTTAGCATACTTATAATCGCCTGCCCTGACAATCACGCCCTCTGAGGTACTGATGCCTGTCGGAACCGCGTTTCACGAACGAACCTTTCAACTGTGCGAAAGCTTGAACTACCGCGAGTGGTCGGGCTATTACGCGGTCAGTTCTTACGAACCTCATCACGAGCATGAGTACAATGCGATTCGTAACGCAGCGGCCCTCATCGATATCTCGCCATTATTCAAATATCGCGTGAGTGGCAAAGATGCGACCCGTTTGGTGGACCGGATCATCACTCGAGATATGCGGAAGGTGTCGGTGGGCCAGGTCATCTATACGCCCTGGTGTGACGAACACGGCAAGGTCATTGACGATGGCACGGTGTCGCGCCTTGCAGAGAATACCTACCGCTGGACAGCGGCTGATCCCAGCTTGCGTTGGTTTACGCAAAATTCAGCGGGTATGGATGTTCACGTCGAGGACATTTCGGAAAGCATCGCTGCCCTCGCGTTGCAAGGTCCCACGTCCGGTCGCCTGCTGAAGACGCTGGTTACAGGGACCGACATCGAAAACCTGAAATACTTCCGCGTCACGAAAGGGACTATCGCCGGCGTGCCCGTCGAGGTTTCTCGCACCGGCTACACGGGCGATCTCGGTTATGAAATCTGGGTGGCGGCGGAACAGGCCTTGAACGTGTGGGATGCACTGATGGACGCCGGTCGCGCTTTTGATATTCATCCTGCCGGCATGTTAGCGCTCGACGTCGCGCGCATTGAGGCCGGCTTACTGCTAATCGAGGTTGACTTTAACAGCAGCAAAAAGGCGCTCATCGAGGACCAGAAATATTCGCCGTTTGAACTGGGATTAGGACGGCTGGTGCACGTGAACAAGAACCGATTCATTGGGCAAGCGGCCTTGCTCGCAGAACAAACACGCGGCAGCGCCCGAGAGATAGTCGGACTCGAGATCGATTGGCCTGAAGTTGAGAAACTTTATGAAAACGTAGGTCTGCCTCCCGCAGTTTCTGCTGTCGCCTCGCGTATCGCCGTGCCGGTGTTTAAGGCCGGCACTCAGGTCGGCAAGGCTACTTCGAGTACCTGGTCACCGACGCTAAAAAAGATGATTGCGCTGGCAACTGTGAACCGGCCTTATACAAAGGTAGACACGGCACTCGAATTTGAGATCACAGTTGAAGCGAAACGCCATCGCGTGCGCGTCCGCGTTGTCAAAACACCTTTCTTTAACCCCAGGCGTAAAACCGCCACGCCGCTGGTTTGAAATCGACCAGCGTCGAAGGGCGGTGCTGTCTAAACCGTGAATCCGAAGTTCAGTAAATGTCGAGGCTCGAAGACATCATAGACAGCTACGATCCAGATGCACCGCTCGCAGAAGCATCGACAATTCCTGCGCGGTGGTACCTGGACAAAGCAGTTTACGATCTCGAGAAGCAAACTGTCTTTGAGCATTCGTGGCAGTTAGCTTGTCGACTGCATCAGCTGCGCGAAGTCGGGCAATACGTTACGAGTGAGATAGCGGGGGAGCCGATTGTCATAGTCCGCGGCAACGATAACCTGTTGCGGGGGTTCTTCAACGTTTGTCGCCACCACGCTGCAGCTGTCATGACCGAGCCCGAAGGAAGAGAGAGCCAACTTCGTTGTCCCTATCATGGCTGGACCTATTCGCTCGAAGGAGAACTAAAGGGCACACCGGATTTCTCAGATGTCTGTGATTTTGATCGCTCAACAAATGGACTCGTGTCGGTGGATACCGCTGTTTGGGAGCAGTGGGTGTTTGTCAGACTGGAAAACAACGGCGGACAACGTGCGTCATTGAACGATTTCCTCGGGGCTGATCTCATCAAGCAAATCCAAACGCTCGCGCTCGATCGCCTTGAGTGGATGGAGCGGCGTCACTATATCTTCGACTGCAACTGGAAAGTTTTCGTGGACAACTACCTTGACGGTGGTTACCACGTGCCTCATCTGCACAAAGGGTTGGACAGCGTTCTCGATTACACCAGGTACACAATTGAAAACGGTGAGCACTTCTGTTTACAGTCCAGCCCAATCGTCAGCAAAGGCGCCGAACGTGAAACCGGAGCGGTGCGCCAGGGCGATCGCGCTCTTTACTTCTGGATCTATCCAAACTTCATGATTAACTGGTATCAGGGTGCGATGGATACGAATCTGGTAATCCCTCATGGAATTGATAAGACCGAAGTAATCTTTGATTTTTACTTTCCTGACATTTCCGCCGCCGCGCACACACGCAATCGTAGCAGTATTGCGGTAGGCCAGCGCATTCAGGATGAAGATGTCGCCATCTGCAAATCAGTGCAGCGTGGATTAAACTCCCGCACTTATAGTGCGGGGCGTCTTTCAGTTCGTCGTGAAGCCGGTGAACATCTGTTTCACCGGTTGCTGCACTCAGACCTTAAGACAGGCGTCGCGGACGCTCCACGCAAGTGAGAAGTATAAAGCGCAACGATCGATGTCTTGCCTCGTCCTGAAGGCTCTATGAACACAAACCAGTCCCCCATCGCAGCGTCCGAACGCCGTGGCCGCCTCTTGCGCGTGCTCGGCGTCGGCTTTGGTATCGCTGTAATTATCGGCAACACCATAGGCGCCGGCATCTTTCGCGCGCCCGGCAGCATCGCCCAACAGTTGCCACATCCCTGGCTGTTCCTCGCTGTTTGGGTTATCGGCGGACTTTATGCATTGCTCGGTGCGATCTCGCTGGCCGAGCTAGGCGCTATGATTCCCAGGTCAGGGGGTCAGTATGTATTCGCTCGCTATGCACTCGGCGAATATGCCGGGTTCATCGTCGGCTGGAGCGATTGGATTTCCACTTGTGGATCGGCGGCCGCCGTCGCGCTCCTGATCGGGAAGTTCGCAGGGACGCTGTTGAAAACGTTGGAGGGCTCGAGCGTCCTCATAGCGGCGATAGTCGCGATTGTTTTCGCGGCCTTGCAATGGCGCGGAGTGGTTTGGGGTAGCGCGGCGCAAAATATTACAAGCCTGTTGAAGGCGCTCGCCTTCTTCGTACTGATCGCCGCCGCCTTTATTTTTGGCCGCGGCAGTTCCTTCACAACTGCAGAACAACTTGGTATTCCTGCCGGCGTTGGTTTGCTGGCAGCATTTGTACTATCGCTGCAAAGCGTGATCTATACCTACGACGGCTGGAGCGGTGTGATTTACTTCTCGGAAGAGGTCACGAATCCGGGCCGTGACGTTCCACGCGCGATGTTTGGTGGCGTACTGACCATCATTGCAATTTACCTGCTGGTCAATCTCGCGCTGCTTTTTGTTCTGCCGATTTCACAAATTGCGGGCCAGGATTTTGCCGCCGGCGTCGCCGCTCAAGCGCTCTTCGGACAACACGGCACCACGATCTTTTTGACGTTGACCATCCTATCGATGCTCAGCGCGATCAATGCTTACCACCTGATGGCCACGCGCGTGCTGTTTGCGATTAGTCGTGACGGACTTTTCGCGAAGCAGGCGGCTATCGTTAACGAAGGCGGCACGCCAGCCGTTGCCTTGTTCATTAGCGCGGCGGTGGCCGTGCTCTTCATCGTTTTCGGTCAAACATTCGACCGCGTGATAACTGTGCTGGCATTCTTCTTTGTCGCCAACTACACACTTTCCTTCATATCTGTTTTTGTGCTGCGCCGGCGCGAGCCCGAAAAGGAACGGCCGGATCGCTCCTGGGGGTATCCCTGGACGACGGCGCTGGCGTTAATTGGCTCGGTATTGTTCCTGGCCGGAGCTGTAGCAAGTGACACCCGCAACAGTATCTACGCATTGGCGCTGCTGGCAGTTAGTTACCCTCTGTTTCGTTTGATGAAGTCTGCCGCGTTAGTCTAAAAAGGCCTTTGCACAAAAAGTGTTTTATTCCGCGGCTGGGGAAGATTTGTAGTCACACCGTTAGCCGTTAGCTGAGCGAGCGAGCAGGTATGCTCGGAAAGCGTCAATCGTTCCCTAAAAATAGTAAGGGGCACGGCATGCCGTGCCCCCTACTATCGAAAAGAATTTAATCTTAGCTAGACCGATGCTGGCTGTGGCAGCAACGCCGGCGCCGGTCGCAGTTCCAAGGGAATAGCAACGTTCGGTGAGAAGCACTGTTCAATTCCATCGGCTTCTACCGTGTCGTGTTCCAACAATAACTCCACCAGGCGCGCAATCGATTCCTGTTGCACAGTCACAACCTCGCAAGCTCTCGCGAGTTGATTATTAATAATGTTGTTGACAGCTTCCTCAACTCGATCCAGCAGACTCTGGCTGAGCGGCTCAGAACGCGGGTCGCCCAAATAGATCGGGCCGAGCGGACTCATGCCGAATTCACTCACCATGCTGCGTGCGATCTCGACTGCTCGTTGAATGTCGTTTGAGGCGCCGGCTGTCATGGTTGAGAGCAGGATCTGTTCGGCCGCACGTCCGCCCAGCAGCACCGCGATCTGGTCTTCGAGATACTCGCGCTTCTTCATCAGTCGATCGCGCTCGGGCAGAGACTGCGTCACGCCCAGTGCTCGGCCACGGGGAAGAATGGAAACCTTGTGAATCGGGTCCCCATTTTTAACTGCTAACCCAACCGCGACGTGCCCCGCTTCGTGAACCGCCGTCGCATATCGCTCGTCTTCGTCAATCATGAATCCATGACGTTCGGCGCCCATCAGAATGCGATCGCGCGCATACTCGATATGTAGCCGTCCCACGGCCTCTGAATCGTCACGCGTGGCGGCTATCGCTGCCTCGTTCAACAGATTGGCGAGGTCGGCCCCAGAGAAGCCCGGCGTGCCGCGTGCCACCCAACTCAGATCGAGCTCCGGATCGAGTTCCATTTTGCGCGCATGCACTCGAAGAATCGCTTCGCGGCCACGCACGTCAGGCAGGTTAACTGCGATCTCTCGGTCGAAGCGGCCCGGTCGCGTTAGCGCGCGATCCAGCACGTCCGGCCGGTTCGTTGATCCAATAACTACGATGCTCGAGCTTTGATCGAAACCATCCATTTCAATCAACAGTTGGTTCAGCGTCTGGTCCTGATCAGCCGTTGCCGAATCGTTCCCGCGTCCGCGTTGTCGCCCCAGGGCATCGATCTCGTCGATAAAGATAATGCAGGGAGACAGCTTCTTTCCTTCCGCAAACAACCGGCGCACGCGCGACGCGCCAACACCGGCAAACTTTTCCTGAAAGCTGGAACCGGAGGCGAGCAGGAAGGGCACACTTGCTTCGCCGGCGGCTGCGCGCGCGAGTAGTGTCTTACCAGTTCCCGGGGGTCCATAGAGGAGGATGCCGCGTGGCGCTCGTCCGCCGAGGCGTCCAAACCTTGCCGGGTCGCGCAGGAAGTCAATCGTCTCGGACAATTCGGCGGTGGCTTCATCAACTCCGGCAACATCGGCAAACGACACATTTTGCTTGCCGTTCTGATTTGCCATCGTGAAGCTGCCAACACCCCCATTCATGCTGGCATAAACTCTCCAGCCGATGAGACCGAGAAGCAGAAGAGTCAAAATCGGGGCACCCCAGGTTAAGAGCGTCGCGGACCAACTCGTCTGCACCGGTCTAAACTCAATGGGAACGTTGTTCTTGCGAAACTGTTCGACCAGTCCCTGACGAATTGCGTCGCTGGTAACCGTCGCTTGAAGCGCGCTGCCCTGTCTGGTTTGCACAGTCAGGGTGTCCATCTCGATAGAAAGCGAAACGGCAGAGCCAGCCTCAGCAATCTGGTAAAGCTGTGAATAGTTGATGGTGGTGACTCGCGGAGCGCGGCTCTGGTAAATGACGATGGCACTGACCGCCAGCAGCAGCGCTGCACTAATGGCAGCTAAAACCAGTGTGGCCCTGGGTGAACTGGTAACGATTTTTCTGATGGGGGAAGGCATGCGGATACTCCAAATAGTCTCGCTTTCGGACGATCGACCGTCGCGTGAGAGAGTCTTAATTACCAACAGACTTGCAGTCCTGTCGAGTTGATTTCAAGTTCAGGATTGAGCCGACGGCGTGTCGGGGAACAACGGCGCAGTACAAACCCTAGTTCTTTAATGCAGAGCGCTCGCCGCATTGGAGCAGCGAGCACATGGATACTTTAACAGTGGCGGGAGAAAGTTGTCCAGAGTTTCGAGAAGGAATATTCAATTGGTTAGCAGGCATCGATGATCTGAACGAAAAACTATCGGCGTGCGTCGAACTGGCGCGTTTTAGTACGGCAAAATCCAAAGGCCTAATCTGGTCACAAGCGCAATAAGTCGCGTGCCAAGTCGCTTTGAATCAATAGTTTGACTATTCAAGGAAGCCAATTGGCACAACCGTTGCGCTCCTTAGCACGCGCATTGGGAAGCGCCAGGCGCGATTTCACACTTGCATTTGCATCGCACATAAGGAGGAGCGACTATGCTTTGGACAATCTTTGTGATTCTTTTGGTGCTGTGGTTGGTGGGCATCGTTTCGAGTTACACGCTCGGCGGATTTATTCACCTACTGCTGGTGATCGCGCTGGTGGTGTTACTCCTGAATCTGATCAGCGGCCGAAGACCGGTGGTTTAGATTCCAGCTCAAATCAATCTTTATCCCTCCCCTGCGGGAACCCGTTGGGGAGGGATACGTGTTTGCCAGCTTATTAGCGCGTTTACAGTTGTCTGCGAAATCTGAGCGCTTCGTTGCGGTACTCCGCGATTTCCCGTTCCACCCTGCCTTCAGACCACCCGAGATGCTTCTCTGCGATTGCAGCCGCCGCCTCGACGGAATTGAGTCCACAGGTTGAATTCAATCCGACCATCGTGCGACGTAACAGACAATTGGAAAGTGTCTTCGCAAATTCATGTTCGAACGCGAAAACGACTTCGGCCGCGAGCGCGCCAGTTTCCTGATCAAACACTTCAGCGAGCGACGCCTCTTCCTTCACCGCTGCAGCAATCAAGGCTGAGCGCGTTCCATAGATTCTCAGCAATCGATCGTTACTCGCCGCCGACAAAGGGGATCGCTGTTTGAAATCCTCGCAGAAGGCGTCAAAGTCGGAAGTGGTAGCGCCGGGCAATGGTTCGCGATCAGTCAAGCATGTGGACGAGCTACGGCCCAGGATCCTGAAGACGAGATCCACCGCTTGTTCCGCAAGACTGCGGTAGGTAGTTAACTTTCCACCAACAATCGAAAATAAATTGTCTATCTGAGCGTGAGGGCGGATGAAATGTCGTCGCGTTATATTTTGCTCATCGCGGTTAGCAGTAAATGGCAGAGGTCGGACGCCCGAGTAGGCAAAGAGAATGTGGTTGCGCGTCAGATTTGCGCGTGGCAGCACCCGGTTTGTTTCGTTAAGCAAATAATCGATTTCATCACTTTCGATCCGTACCTGGTCTGGGTCGCCGTCGAAGCGTATGTCAGTGGTGCCGATCAGATACTTATGGTTCCACGGAATGATGAAGAAGGGACGGCCGTCAGCCTGAGCCTCCACATAAATCGCTGTAGTGGGGGCATCCGCAAACGGCGCAACTACGATGTGGCTGCCCTTGGTTCCTCCAATTAACCTTGGTGAACTTACGCTTGCCTTTCCAAGCACGTGATCAACCCAGGGACCTGCGGCATTAATAATGATCCTCGCGCGCGCCGGTTGTGTCTCGCCTCGTGGGCCACCAGTGAATTCAATCCCACAAGCCTTTCCGTTCTGCACAATCAATTTGTTTACACGTGCGTAAGTCTTAATTGTGGCCCCGTGCTCCATAGCGGAGAGAGCGTTCTCCACCACCAGCCGTTCGGCAAATTCAACCTGCGCGTCGAAGTAAACTGCGGCGCCCAGCAACCCCTCAGGGTTCAGCGTGAGTATTTTCTGCAAAGTCTGGGCGGGTGAAAGCATGCGGTGAATGGGAAGCGATTTATTCCACGACAACGCATCGTAAGCCATCATGCCGGCGCGAACAGTCCAGAGACCGCGGCGCGCATGTTTGTAAACGGGGACGAGCAGAGGGAGCGGCCGAACCAGATGAGGGGCTGTTCTCATCAGAAACTCTCGCTCGCGCAGCGACTCGCGCACCAAACGAAGCTCGCCATGCTCGAGATAACGTAAGCCGCCATGAATCAGGCGCGTTGACAAACTGGAAGTGCCGCCGCCGATATCGCCTTTATCGACCAGCAGCACTTTCAATCCGCGCATGGCCGCGTCGCGGGCGATGCCCACCCCGTTAATGCCAGCCCCAATCACGATCACGTCGTAGTCAGTGTTTTCTTTGTCCATTTGGCGAATCCGACATATCGCTCCACGGCGAGGTTTGCTTCAAATTTGTAAACACTTAATTGCGCGCACGATATAGTGCCAACGCTGCACGTTCTCAGGCAAAAGATTCAAACGGGTGCTTCCAAGCTGTGTCACTTGCGTCTGGGCTTACACGGTCTCTGTGCGAATCTCTGTGAACTCAGACTGCAGCTGCGGAAGATTGATTTGTTTAGTCACACAAAGTCAGAACCGGGAGCCGTAGCGACCGGGCCGTTCCGCGAGGGAGATCTTTCTTCACCAACCATCATAAATTCGTCGCCCAAGAGCGATTGAGACCTCGTACCGACCCGGTCGCTACTGCTCCCGGTTCTGACTTTGTATAAACATCCCCTTCAGAAAATGCAGGAGACTCTTCGTGCAAAGCATGCAAAGCGCCTTGAGAACTCTCAATTCCTCGTTGAGAAAAATTTGAGCCTGGTCTGGCGCGGATCGCACCGTAATCTGGTCCACCTCGCTTCAACGGGCATACGCCTTGCTTTTGCCGTTGTCAGCAAAAACTAAGTCTCCTGGTAAGAAGCGACAGACAGGAATGTCTGCTACAAAAAATCCTGGATGCTTAGCTCTTCGCCAACGCGCACTCCTGAAGCTCTCTAACATCATCGGCGCGCGTCTGACGTTTCGCAAGAACAGTCAAATACAAAGGAGCGTAGCTATGCGTTCTACCCGGCGATCGATCTGGAGCCCTGCCTCATCCGTACCTGCCACAATTCTATTTCTCTTCCTGACCTTCTTAAGCGCAACCATCGTAGCGCGCGCCGCGGATGAGGATGACGATGGCGACGACTACGACGTCAAAGCACGCGTGGTGCGTATCAGTCTTATCAACGGTGAGGCACGCTTAAAAAGAAACGGCAACACCGAATGGGAACACGTGCAGCTTAATTCGCCGCTGGTCGAGGGCGACGCCATCTCAACGGACCGCGATGCGCGCGTGGAAATTCAGATCGACGCGCGCAACTTCGTGCGCCTGGGTAGCAGCTCAATGCTGCGAATCGTGACGCTCCGCGACGAAGGAGTGGCGCTGAGTCTGGTTGAGGGCACCGCCTCTGTGCGTCTCGCAAAGTTTGATAAAGATCATGAATATTTTGAAATAGACGCGCCTAAGGCCACGCTGGCTGCGGAGAAGAAGGGTCTCTATCGCATCGACGTCTCCCGCGAAGGGCGAGTCCGTCTCAGTGCTCGCGACGGCGGTCGCGCGCGTATCTATTCAGAAACTTCCGGTTTTTATTTACGCGACGGGCGCACCGCGGAGTTGATAGCCGAAGGCGCTGATGCCGGCGATTGGGAGTTCGTCCCGACAAACGCCGCCGACTCCTGGGACGGTTGGGTAGCGAACCGCGAGCGCTACCTCGCGGAGCGCCTCCGCTACGACGTTCAGTATTACGACAGCTATGTCTGGGGCGCCGAGGATCTCGATGCCTACGGCAATTGGGTCTACGTAAACGACTACGGTTGGATCTGGCGGCCGCACACGACGGTAATTAACAACTATTACGATTGGGCCCCTTACAGATATGGCAGCTGGGTATGGATTTCACCTTACGGCTGGACCTGGGTGGGCCAGGAGCCGTGGGGCTGGGCGCCTTATCATTACGGCCGCTGGGTCTACTACAACAACTATTGGGCCTGGTGTCCGCGCAGTAAGTATTACCGGCACCGCAGCTGGTGGAGACCGGCGCTGGTAGCGTTTTCCATTAGCTTCGGAGACAACATTTGCTGGTATCCGCTGCATTATCATCAGCGCGATCCGCATTCAAGGCATCGGCGAAACTCAAACCGATATCCGAACTCCGATAGACTTCGCCCGTTAAGATCCGATGAGATCGCGCGTCTGCAAAGAGTTAATCCTGCGTACTATAGGGCGGTGACAGCCGTGGCCGCGAGAGATTTCGGAGCTGAAGGAGCGAGGTTGCGGCCAGCTGATGAAGCGATCGCCAGACGAGTCGTTAGCGCTGAGCCACTGCAAATGGATCTGCCGGTCAGGCCTGCATATGCGGTCGGCGATCGCGGCAGTGCCGCCAATCGAACGGAACGCATTACCGTTGCGCGCCCGGCCAGAGTGGCTCCTCCGAGCAAGTCGATTGAGAGAGCGACAGGAGCCGCGACGAGAGTGCCGGGTGTTCAACTCGACAGTGAACTGCGTCGCACACGAATCCTGAATGGACGCGAAGGCATTGTGGCGCGTCCGGCATTGGCGGTTCCCTCCGCCGGCGTCGGGGACGCAGTGGAAACACGTCCGACTGGGGCGGTCGCACGGCCTGAGCGGGTAGCGCGGCCAGCTCGGGAGTCAGTTCCCACCCTTGACACACCGCAGGATAGCGAACGCCAAACAGGTCGAGCGCCGCAGGTGAATGAGTTCCCGACGCGCATCGAAGGAAACGAACGAGAGCGGGCGCCGGTACGCGTGCCCGTGCAACCTCGTACAAGCGAGGAAAGTGCGCCGGTAGAGCGCTCAGCGCGACCCGAGCGAGATAGATCCGCTGACAGGCCAGTACGTGAACGAAGCGAACGCTCCGAGCAACCTTCGCGACCTGAGCCTAGCGAGCAACCAGTGAATGTGGGGAGACCGGAAAGGTCTGACCGTCAAGAGCGCCCGGAAGCACCGCATCGGTACGATCCGCCGCCGCGCAATGATCCACCGGCGCGCAGCGATCCGGCACCACGCAGCGATCCACCGCCGCGAAACGATCCACCGCCGCGC
>DATLBQ010000338.1:0-18214 GCA_035526805.1 Pyrinomonadaceae bacterium | reverse complement strand
GGTTTGAACAATCGGTGTTCAAGTTGCTTTCAGCAGACAATCCGGCGCACATTGATGCGCTCGTGAATAAAAGCCGCTTGACGATTCCTGATCTAACAGCGGCGCTACTAACGCTGGAGATGCGAGATCTGGTGCGGGCGCTGCCGGGAAAATGTTTTGTGCGCAAGATGTGAGAAGAACCCCTTGTTATGGGAATTACAGAGCGCGTCATGCCTGAAATGCTGGAATTTGATTCCCTGATCAACATTCGGCCTCGGCAAAACAATCGGTCTCGGGGAGTTGAAGATTCGAAACTACAGGAACGAATAACGGCGATTGTTAATAAGCTGGTGCGTTAGAACATTGATGACTACTTATCACCCGGATTTGGCATCTGGTCGCTGGTTCACGTTGTCCCTGGCCTCCCAATTGGGGAATGCAGGGAGCGAATACGAGCGGGCGCTGCAATCGAAAAAACGCGGTGATAAAGTGCGGTTCGACCATGCGTTCGCTCGCTTGCTCGAACTACTTGACCTGACGATTGCCGACCCACGATGGAAAAATCATCGGCTAAAAGAGTTAACGCGCTTAAGGGAAGTAGTGTGCGACGAGCTCTACAATGATATTCATGAGTTCATTCATCCATCCGACTTACGAGAGTATTTTTTGTATTTTGGAATTCTCGCCCGCAATCAAAGAGATAGAGTTGTTGATGCAGTTGGCGTAAATAAATAAGTAATGGCAAAAAATTTAGTAATAGTTGAATCGCCGGCGAAGGCGAAAACGATAAATAAGTATCTCGGAAAGGACTATCTGGTTAAGGCCTCGATAGGTCACATAAAAGATCTGCCTTCCAAGGGTCTCGGAGTTGACGTCGATGATGATTTCAAGCCTACCTATGAAGTAATTCCGGATTCCAAAAAGCGCAACAATAAGAGAATAGTCTCCGAACTGAAGGCCGCCGCCAAACTGGCTGACAACATTTATTTCGCGGCTGACCCTGATCGGGAGGGCGAGGCGATTTGTCAGCACCTGGCTGAAGAGATTGTGCCCAAGCGACCCGCGAAAGCGACCTTTCGCGTAATGTTCAATGAGATCACGAAGCGTGCGGTTAACGAAGCTTTTGAGCACCCGAAACAGATAGACAAGAACCTCGTCGATTCTCAACAAGCGCGCCGCGTGCTTGATCGCCTGGTCGGTTACAAAGTGTCTCCGCTGCTGTGCCGCACGGTTGGCGGCAGACTTAGTGCCGGACGCGTGCAGTCGGTGGCGCTGCGCATGGTGGTCGAGCGAGAGCGAGAGATTGAACAGTTCGTCAAGACGGAGTATTGGACGATAGTTGCAAACCTCCTTGCCAAACTCACACCGGCATTCGATGCGCGCCTCTTCAAGGTTGGGGATCAAACAGTAAAGACAGGAAATTTTGATCAACCCGCGAAAGCCACCGAGATTCTGATCGGTGACGATGCGAAGGCAGCGGAGCTGGTCGCCGAGGCCAACGAGCAAACCTTCGTCGTCAACGAAGTAACCAGGAAGGAACGTAAGCGTAATCCTGTTCCGCCGTTTATCACTTCGAAGTTGCAACAGGAGGCTGCGCGCAAACTGGGGTTTGCCGTCAAACGCACGATGATGATTGCGCAGAAGCTTTACGAAGGCGTGGAGTTGGGCGACGAAGGTTCAGTTGGGTTGATTACCTACATGCGAACCGATTCGACGCGAGTTTCTGATGCGGCGCTCGGCGAGGCGCGAGACTTCATCCGTACGCAATACGGTGAGCCCTACTTACCCGAGAAGGCAATTCACTATCGCTCCAAGAAAGATGCGCAAGACGCTCACGAAGCAATCCGTCCGACGGAGGTAACGCGCACGCCGGATTCTCTCTCCGCGTATTTGAATAAGGACGAGTTGCGACTTTACCGGCTAATTTGGCAACGGTTCGTAGCTTCGCAGATGACGCCAGCGCTTTTTGATCAGACGACCATTGATATTGCCGCGGGACGATTTGTTTTTCGCGCCACTGGTTCGGTGCAAAAGTTCGACGGCTTCCTGAAGCTTTACCAGGAAGGGCGCGATGAGAAGACCGAGGAAGATGAAGAGGCAGAGCGCACCCTGCCGCCGGTAGAAAAAGGCGAGACACTGGCGCTGAACAAGATCACCCCCGAACAACACTTCACTGACCCTCCACCTCGCTTTACTGAAGCAACGTTGGTAAAAGCGCTGGAGGAAAAGGGCATCGGCCGTCCTTCGACTTATGCGGCCATCATGACCACGATCCAGGCGCGCGAGTACGTTGAAAAACTCGAAGGCCGGTTCCACCCAACCGAGCTAGGCAAGACCGTAAACGATCTGTTGATCGAAGGCGGCTTCGACGACCTTTTCAACGAAACATACACGGCGCGAATGGAAGAGGAACTCGATTCGATTGAGGAAGGAAAACTCAAGTGGACGGATGCGCTGCACGAGTTCTATGGAAAGTTTGCCGACGACCTCAATAAATTCAAAGTTTATGTTAAGGACATCAAGGACAAGGATACGCCGACTGAAGAAGTCTGTTTGAAATGTGAAACGCCGGGGATGGTGCAGAAGTGGGGGCGGTTTGGGAAATATCTCAAGTGTTTGAATTGCGGCGCCTCGCGTGACGCCGAACCGAAAGCCGGATCGAATGGCGCTAACGGGACAGAGGTGGCGGCCGGTGAGGACACTGCTGAACCTGAGGCGTGCGAATTATGCGGCAAGTCGATGCAGCTAAAGCGTGGGCGCTTTGGACCGTTTCTCGGCTGCACTGGTTATCCCGAGTGCCGGAACATTCGCAAGATTGCCAAAAGTGGTGCTGCCGTGCCGGCGCCCGTTCCGTTGGACGAGAAATGTCCGGTTGACGACGCGCAGTTAGTCAGACGCTTTGGACGTTTCGGTGAGTTTATTTCCTGCTCAAATTATCCCAAGTGTAAGTACATTAAACAGGAATCGACCGGAGTTGCGTGTTCCCGACCGGGCTGCCAAGGTGAGTTGGTAGTCAAAAAGTCGAAGCGCGGCAAGGTGTTCTATGGCTGCGCTGCCTATCCTGATTGTGATCGCGTCTATTGGGACAAGCCGGTCGCGGAAGCCTGCCCAAACTGCAACGAGCCCTTTCTGCTCGAGAAAACGACCAAGAAGCAAGGCACCTTCAGGCATTGTGCCAACGAGGAATGCGGCTATAGCTCAAACGCGGCGTCCGCAGAGAAAGCGAAAACAAAGAAGTGAATTAGCCGCGGGTTCACGCGGATAGACGGATTAAGTAAGTCAGAACCTGAGGAAACGGACCGTGCCGGTGGTTGTTCCTCAAGCTTGATGGAATGGTTACTTGATAGACTGCCTGTTGCCTCACAACATTCGCGGCTAATCATTGGGTTGGTTTGCGTTCGCGGTATCGTTCGGTATTATTCCCCTTCCAAAAATTTCGCACGTCCTTTAAGTCAATTCTGAACCCGGGAGATTAAGATGTTAAGACGCAATGTAGCCGTAGTGCTGCTCTCTCTTTTTGTGATCTCGCGGATCACAACTTTTGGGCAGCAACCCACGGCTTCCGCAACGCCGGCGGCAGCTCAAGCGCCGACGACTACGCCCGCGAAAGATCCGAACGATCCAATTGAGCGAATAAAAGACGAGGGCCTGAACCGTTCGCAGGTGATGCAGACCCTGGGTTATCTCAGCGACGTTATCGGGCCGCGATTGACTGCTTCGCCGGGAATGAAAAAGTCGAACGAGTGGACGCGCGATCAACTAACGAAGTGGGGATTACAGAACGCGCACCTCGAAGCGTGGGGACCCTTCGGTCGCGGCTGGACCTTGAAGCGCTTCTCGGCCCAGGTGATTGATCCATTGACTATCCCGCTGATTGCTTATCCGAAAGCCTGGTCCCCCGGCACTGGAGGACCGATAACTGCTCCGGTTATTTACGTAGACGCAGAGGACGATGCAGACCTGCAACGGTTCAAGGGAAAACTCAAAGGCGCGATCGTGTTGACGGGCAAGATGCGCGACGTGAAGGCCCACTTCGAGGCGCCGGGCACGCGCCTCAATGAAAAGGATCTGCTCGCCCTTGCAGATGCACCCGAGCCACGCCCTGGGGCTACTCGCCGTTCGCAAAATGCAGAGTTCAGGGCTGCTAGTCAGTTCGCTTGCAGGAAGCTCCAGTTCTTTAGCGGCGAGGGGCCGTCGCTGTTAATTGACTCCAGCCGTGCGGGCGATGGCGGCACCATCTTCGTCCAGTCTGCCAGCGTGCCCCAACCAGTCTGCCGCGATTCGTTTGCTCCAAACGCCCCGAGGCAAATTCAGTCGTATGACAAGACGGCGCCAAAAACCACTCCGCAGCTTGTGCTCGCGGTCGAACATTACAATCGCATCGCTCGCATGATCGAGGCGGGAGAAAAAGTGATTATGACGGTAGACCTTGCGGTGGAATGGCAAGACGCCGATCCAATGGGCTACAACACGATCGCCGAACTTCCAGGCTCCGATCTAAGAGACGAAATCGTCATGCTCGGCGGCCATATGGATTCGTGGCACGCGGGGACGGGCGCAACCGATAATGCAGCCGGGGTCGCAGTCGCGATGGAAGCGATGCGCATCCTGCAAACTTTAAACTTGAAGCCGCGCCGCACCATTCGCATTGCGTTGTGGACCGGCGAAGAGCAGGGTTTGCTGGGTTCAAAAGCGTATGTTGCGGAACATTTCGGCAAGCTGGAAACACCCGTGCCGAGTGCGGCCGGTCCCATAGCAACAGCTTCACCCGCTCCGAGCCCGCGCCCGGGTGTGCTTATCACCAAACCTGAATACGAAAAATTCAGTTCCTACTTCAACCTTGACAATGGCACTGGAAAAATTCGCGGTGTCTATTTGCAAGGCAACGAATCGGTGCGCGGGTTGTTTCGTCAATGGCTGATGCCTTTCCGCGAAATGGGAGCGGCCACGCTGTCGATAGCAAATACCAGCGGCACAGACCATCTATCGTTCGACGCTATCGGTCTGCCGGGCTTCCAGTTTATTCAGGATGAAATTGAATACGACACTCGCACACACCATTCAAATCAGGATGTGTTTGATCGTATTCAAGCCGATGATATGAAACAGGCTGCAACCATAATGGCCGCGTTCGCCTATAACGCGACCATGCGGGATGAGAAGCTGCCGCGAAAACCGGCGCCCGCGCGATAAGCAGGCGCGGACGATTACAGCAGCCGGTTCCTTCGAGTAGTAGCTCAGTTTGCGTTACCGGCGCTTTGAATCACTTTTTAAGTAAGTGATCGCAGTTTCTAAGAGCGAACTCGACAAGCGTGAGATGACCACAACGGCGCGCACTGCCTGCCCCCGCCAACAACCGGCAAGCGTTGGAAACACCGCCACAGGCATAGGAGTCACTAATGAAGTCAGAGTTTCCGGTCGCCATTCCCGAGATACCGGTAAAGGATGTAGACAAAGCCGCTGCGTACTACGAGAGCAAGCTTGGTTTCAGCGTAGATTGGGGTGGCGAAGAAGGTGGCATTGCCGGAGTCTCGAAAGGACGTTGCAGAATGTTCCTGACTAATGGCACTTTTCGGAAGCAGTGCGGCAATTCCGGTCCTGTATTGATCTGGCTAAATCTCGACAGCAAGGAGGAGGTGAATGAACTACACGAGTTGTGGAAGACAAGCCAAACGAACGTCGTTTCCCCTCCAGAGTCGAAGCCTTGGGGGCTGCACGAGTTTACGATCGCAGATCTCGACGGCAATCTGTTGCGTGTCTTCTACGATTTCGGAACATCCGAACGCGCATCGGCAGCAAGTTGACGCCTAACCGTTCCATCGAGGCATCCCGGGCGTTTTGTTTTTGAGCTAGAACTTACTCTGCTTAGCAATCACGAAGTCGTGCCAATACCTGCGCAGCTTGCCGCGATTCGTTTTGCGATAATCCCCGTAGTCGCGCGCTAAGCCCTCATCAATGCGAGCAAACAACACGTAGGCTTCGATGAGATCAGCCTTATAAAGCTTCAAAAGGTTTTCCAATGCAATGTCGAGGGTCTTAAGCTTACCGTCTTGCTGGTCTCTCGAAGCAATCTCTGCAACCATGCGCAGCGCTGATGCTTCCTCGCTCAAACTGTGACGATAGACTTTCTCGCCTGGATGGTCCTTTTGAAAACCCACGGTCTTGTAAGTGGCGCGAGTGAGGTCATAAAAGGACCAATAGTATTCCGGACTGCCTTCCGGCAATTTCTTAGGGTCGACAAGGATTGTCGTTTGCTGATCACTCGACGATGAAGTCATCGTGGACTTTGGCTGTTGAATCTGCGGATGCGACATGTGAACCTTATACTTCTGGGCCCATTGCGACAAACCCATATACGGAGTTCTTTTGAACGGTTCCGCGATTATTCCATCGATAAATTTTGCTTTCGCTTGTTCCTCTTCATCGACGGCCATTAATGCATCGCCCCAGTAGCGATGAGCTGTTTCGATGTTTTCGTCTATCGCAATCGCCCGCTTAAACCATTCGCCCGCTGCGACTGTCATTTCCTGTTTGGTTTTCAAGTCCCCAGCCTGATAGCCCTTCTTGAAATACATATCGCCGATAAAAAGAGCGGCCATGTACAGCTTGGGATCCAACTCCAGGGCACGTTGATAGCCTTTGATAGCGCTATCGAGGTCACCCCGCGAATGTGCCGCTTCACCCTCGCGCAAAGCGGCGTCGGCCTCCTTCACGGAAGAGAACGGGACGTTGGTATCGTCGGGCTGCGTAAGAGCGGCCAGGCCTGTCTGCAGCAGTTCGCTGTTATCACCCAGAGCCTTTGCTCGGTTCAGTAACTCAAGCGCTCGGGCCCGCGCCTGTTTGCGGGCTTCAGGATCCTTGATCGAAGCTGACACTACGAGGGTAGACCAGCCGAGTCGCTCGAGCAGCACAGTGTCAGCAGGCAACGCGCGGACGAGGTTTTCCATTATTGGTATAGCGTCAGCAAACTTGTTTTGGTCGTACAACTTCATCGCTAGCGCTCTTTCAGCGGCAACGTCTGGCGTAGTTTGAGCGACGACCTGAAACGGAGCAGTAACCAATAATGCGAAGAACAAACACCTCACGAGGTTTAAGTGTGGAGCTGTCGGGGTTGCTGGGCGAATTCCTAGCATCGGGGGTTAACCTCTGAGTAAAGCGAATAACAAAATGAATCAGGCGGAAGTCTAGGTTTTTCGCAGCGTTACGACAAGCCTTCGGACACTCTTATCGAGTCGGAACGTGAGTGGTTGTACCGCGAAGCAGCTCCTAAAGTTTATCCCGACATCAAACTGCCCACGCAAACAAAAAAGGCGAGCCCGGGAAGCCCGCCTTTTTTATTTTTGCCCTGGGACTGTCTAAAGTTCGCCCGCGCTGGCGGCCGGTTCATACGACCTGAGGCCCTTTTGATTACTGGCCATCGATGGAGTTCTGGCGGAAAGATCGAGACCGATCCAATTCTTGACCTTCTTCAATAACGCAGGCAAGACAACCTGCTGTGCTGTGGTTGAAAGTTCCTCCACCAGCCGATCGCCAAGTGCCCCGGCTTCCTGACTCAATCGGTCGTAGGCAGATGTTTCGCGAAACCTTTCCAGCAACCCGGGGCCAACATCCTTGCCGTTGGATTTTATCGACTCATCGGGCTGCCTGGTAAGCGCGTTGCCCAGCTTGTCGCCAATTGAGCGCTGCGGCAGCACGGAGTATCCCGGTGAATCGTAGTAGTCGTTTTCTTCGGTGCTTCCGCTGATTGCCGCTGCAATTCCGTATCCAACAAAGAAACCTACGCCCGCTGCACCCAGCGACCAGGCGAGAGGTTGGCGCTTGAAGTGTTCGCGCCAATCGAGCGCTTCCTTCACGTTTTCGTATTGCTGAGCCACGTTGTCTTTTATCTCCGTCACGGTGTTGGTAATCGAGTCGCGCGCTTCTTCCATGCGACGCTGGAGCTCCTCCTTGGATGGTTGTTCGTCGACAGTTTCAACCGTGTCGCGGGCGCGCGCGAGTCCTAGAGTTCGTTCTTCAGCCATTGCTTATCCTTTCTCAGCTCTTTCACCGTTCGGTCCGGAACGAGACTTTGTTTAGCTAATCGGTTCTTCATAGTGGTAATCACTATGAACCCTACGATTAGATAGAGCAGGCCGGCAGCAAGGAACCCGATTGCATACTTCGCCGGCTGGCTTATGTCCGCATTCGCAAACAGTGTCGAAATCCCGAACGCCACGGCGACATTAAACAGCGCAAAGCCGATTGCCGCGATCACGCCACCGACGCCAATCAAAATGCCGTCGCGCGCGTATTCATTCGCTTCTTCTTTGATTTCTACTTTCAGCAGACTCAACTTGGTATCGAAGAGCTGCATGACGTCGTCTCCCAAGCGACTAAAGAGGGAGGGCAGACTTTCATCTGCCTTTTCTGTGATCTCGGGTGTCGAAGTAGTTAACTTCGCACCGGTAGCTGAAGCCGCCATAGCTTTATCTCCTTTCGAACATGAGGTGCGCTAACAGTCAGGCAATTCCTACCGCCGTCCGCGAAGAATTAAACCCACAAGTAAACCCGCCGCAGCGGAAATTAAGATCGCCTGGCCCGGATTCTTGCGCGCATACTCTTTTGCGTTCTCGGCCACCTCGCCGAGGTCAGCATTCTGAAGGTCCTTTAGCTTGTCTCCTACGACCGAAACTTTGTCGGTTACATAGTCTTTTGCCTGGCTAGCCGCTTCCGTAATCTTGCTGCCGTATTCCTGTGCCAGTGCGGTGGCGGTTCCGGTACCAGTGCCACTGCCGGATCCGGTGCTCGTTCCAGTGCCGGTGCCAATGCCGGTGCCGGACGAACCGCCCGCGAAGCCTTCATTCTGCGGACCAGTCGTGCCTGTTCCCGTAGTACCAGTTTGTCCGGTTGATTGTGAAGTTCCTGGGAAATCGGTTGAAGTTCTATTCTGCGACATGCTTTAGTTCTCCTTTGAATAATCGTCCACCAGTTTTGAATGCGATTCACTTAAACGAAGTCAGTTAATGAGGAGCAAACGATGTGCCGGGTAAAATGCTTTTAAAATCGCCGATAACAAGCAGGGAAGGATGGGGAAGTAGTCTGTTATCTCAAGGGTTATCGCCAATCAGTTGCGGCGAGTGAAGGCAGTGGCGTGGCAACTATCTTGTTGTGAAAGGGTACAAGTTCATTTTGGCGAGGTCGGGAACAATACAATAAATTGGGTCAGAAACGCCGCAGAAAGCGATAAATTCCGCATAGCCTCACGATCCACCTAACCCAACCGAAGTAGTGTTCTCGTGTGAGCATCTGTGTGCGTGGTCGACGTTCTCTGTGTGGTGATTGTGCCGAGTAAATTCAGCATGGAGATTACGAAGAACACGAGGAGAGCGGAAAATTACAGTGCGCCAAACCTGATCTTGACAAGTCTTGTCCTCAGTGGTAAGTAAGTACTTACTTTCATCGCCAAGAGAGCAACCGACTAAAGGAAAGAGCTTTTGACCAAAGAAATAATGCCTATTGAAGCGACTCCGGCAAATCCTAATCAGGCGGCCACCGGCGCTCGCATGGCTGCCGAAGATCGCAAACTCCAGATTCTGCGGGTAGCTGTGAGTCTGTTTTCGCAAAAAGGCTTTGGCGGCACCACCACCAGGGAAATTGCGCAAGCGGCAGGTGTGTCTGAGGCCATGGTGTTCCGGCATTTCGCCACCAAGCAGGAACTGTATACGGCAATCCTTGACCACAAAGCTTGTTCGGGCGATGCGATGAATCCTGAAGAGATGGTCGCGGAAGCGCTTAAACAAAAGGATGATCGGGCAGTGTTTGAACGGTTGGCCCTGGGAGCACTAAATCACCACGAATGTGATCCGGAGTTTCAAAGGCTGCTGCTTCACTCGGCGCTGGAAGGTCATGAACTGGCCGAAATGTTTTTCGAAAAGTTTATCCGCCGTGTTTATGAACTCCTCGGTGGTTATATCGCCGAGCGCCAACGCGATGGAGCGATGGTTAAGATGGAGCCCTCGATCGTCGTGCGCTGCTTCATCGGCATGATCATTCACCATTCACTTAACAACAATTTGTGGGACCCGAACCGCCGCCTGTTAAAGATTTCAAACGAGGATGCAGCCAGGCATTTCACTGACGTTCTACTGAATGGAATCAGCGTGCGTGCCGACTCAAGATCTAAACAGAGGAAGGCAGGCAGGATTTCCGGCAACGATCTTTCGAGAAAGAACTAGAGTCGATGTCTTCTCCTGGAATAATTTCTCCATTACAGCTGTGTTCGTTGTCGCTCGTTTTATCGAGCCTTTTGTTCTTCGCGGTCTCATGTGGAGGCTCTAAAGCAAACGTAAGGAAGGGCGACGCTAATACCGCTGCCGAGCCCGCGGCCGTTGAGATAACTACGGCCACGGCAATCACGCGCGAGCTGCCACAGTTTTTTGAGGCGACTGGCAGCCTAACCGGCGATGAGCAAACGGATGTGTCTCCATCAATCGCCGGCAAGGTGGTCTCCATTAACGTAGATCTTGGGAGCTACGTTAAGCGGGGACAGACGATTGTTCGTCTCGACGATGTAGACGCGAAGCTGCGAGTTCAGCAGGCACAGGCGCAGGTTGACCAGATGAAAGCCGCGTTGCGGCAGGCCGAAGAGAAGGTCGGAATTCGTCCGGGGCAGGCTTTCGATGTGAACAAACTTCCCGAAGTCAGGAATGCGCGCGTGGCTTTGGAGTTAGCAGAGAAAAATTTGCGCCGCTCGGAAAAGCTGATTGAGTCGGGCGACATCTCGCGCTCCCTCTACGATCAGCAAAAGGCACAACGCGATCAACTGAAAGAGCAGTATGACGCGGCGTTGTCCCTGGCGCGTCAAAACTATGCGGCCGTCATGACTGCCCGCGCTAACGTTGCAAACGCCGAGAGCCAACTTAATCTCGCCCTGCGCAATCAGTCTTATGCCAACGTATATTCCCCGATTGACGGTTATGTAGCCGACCGTCCCGCAGACCTTGGCGAATATGTCTCCACTACGACCAAGGTCGCAACCATAGTCAAAATCAATCCGTTGCGCCTGCGGATCGATATTCCGGAACAGGCAATTCCCACAGTAAGCGTCGGTCAATCAGTTTCGGTAACGACGAGCGCCTGGCCCGACCGGAATTTCAGCGGCCGAATAGCGCGCATCTCGCCGAACGTCACCCCCACGTCGCGAACGTTGACGGTTGAAGCTGAAATTCAGAATCCTGGCGGAGTTTTGAAGCCGGGCCAATTCGCCACCGTACGGATTCTTCAGTCGCGTGCTGCGCCTGCGGTGCTGGTGCCGGCACGAGCAGTGCGCACAGAGTCTGGTGTCAGCCGTGTTTTTGTAATCAAGGACGGGAAGGCGCAGGAGCGTCAGGTGCAACTGGGACAAACTGAGGGCGATTTGGTTGAAATCAAAAATGGTGTGACGGAGAACGAGAACGTGGCCACCAGCAATATCGAACAACTAAGCGACGGGATGGTGGTCAAGCAATGACAGTCCAAGGTCCAATGTCCAATGTCAAGAATCGCCAGCGGGCTTTGGACATTGGACGTTGAACATTGGGCTTATTTTAATCGATGCAAAAGTTAGCTGAAATTTGTGTGCGCCGTCCGGTGTTTGCGACGATGCTGATCCTGAGTCTGACGGTCGTCGGGCTCTTCTCCTACAGGTCGCTGGGCGTAGATCTGTTTCCGAAGATCGACCTGCCAACCATTACGGTCACGGTCGTTAATCCCGGTGCGTCACCTCAGGAAATTGAAACTGAAATCACCGACAAGGTTGAGGGAGCAGTAAACACCATCAGCGGCATCGACGAGCTGCGTTCGACTTCGGTCGAGGGCGTTTCGCAGGTCTTCATTACGTTTCTGCTCGAGAAAAATCCGGATATCGCAGCACAGGAAGTGCGCAACAAGGTCGACCTCATCGTCAACGATCTTCCGGTAACCGCGGAGCAGCCGGTCGTTCAGAAGCTGGACACCGATGCAGCACCTGTAATCCGCATTGCTGTATCTGCGCCGCGTTCGCCGCGCGAAGTTACCGATGTCGCCGACAAGAAAATCAAGCAGCAGATCGAATCGATCAGCGGCGTCGGTCAGGTAACGATCATCGGCGGCCGCACGCGCGAAATCCAGGTGTGGGTCGATCCCGACAAGCTGCGCGCGTTCAACGTGACGGTTGCGCAAGTGGCCGACGCTGTTCGCGCGCAAAACATGGAATTACCCGGAGGACGCGTCGATGAGGGCACGCGCGAACTAACCGTACGAACCATGGGCCGCATCGTTCAGCCGTCAGACTTCAATAACCTGGTGGTGGGCAGCCGCGGCAGTTATTCCGTGAAGCTTAGCGATGTTGGTTATGCGGAAGACGGAGCGGAAGAGCCACGAACCGAAGCACGCCTGAACGGCCAGCCGGCTGTGACTTTGGTCGTTTCAAAACAGTCGGGACAAAACACCGTCGCCGTGGCTGATGCCGTCAAAGAACGTCTGTCCGACATACAAAAGACCCTGCCGCCAGGCTTTAAGACTCAGGTCGTCGGTGATCAGTCAATCTTCATCAAGGCTTCGATCGAGTCGATACAGACGCACCTCATCGAAGGCAGCATTCTCGCGGCCATTGTGGTGTTCATCTTCCTTTGGAGTTTTCGTTCCACGGTGATTGCGGCGCTGGCGATCCCCACGTCACTGATTGCTACGTTTGGTTTAATGGCGGCGATGGGTTTTACGCTGAACCAGATCACGATGTTGGCCCTGACGTTAATGGTCGGTATCGTAATCGACGACGCGATCGTGGTGCTGGAAAATATTTTCCGCTTTATTGAAGAGAAGGGGATTCAGCCGTTTCAGGCCGCGATCGAGGGCACCAAAGAGATCGGCATGGCCGTAACGGCAACGACTTTATCGCTACTGGCGGTATTTCTGCCAGTCGGATTCATGGGCGGTATTGTCGGCCGCTTCATGTCTTCATTTGGCCTGACATCTTCTTTCGCTATCGCTGTTTCGCTGTTAGTTTCATTTACGCTCACGCCCATGCTGGCGGCTCGTTTGATCAAGCGCAGTAACGATGCCGAAGAAGGGCCTGTCGAACGTCGCATCGAACCGGCGGACCACGGCTCCAAGCAATCGCGGTTTTATCGCCCTATCGACAGCACCTACACGCGGATGCTCACGTGGTCGATGGGGCATCGTTGGGTAATTGTCGTTGCTTGTCTGATAGTGATCGTCAGCATCGTGCCGTTGTTCATGTTCGTGGGGAAAAACTTTCTGCCGGTTGACGACCAGTCGCAATTCGAACTCAACGTGCGAGCGCCGGAAGGTTCCACGCTGGGGGCGACATCCAACTTAGCTGAGCGTATCTCTGCCGACATCAGAAAACTTCCGGGCATAACCGACACCTTGACGACCATCGGCGGCGGCCAACAGGAGCAGGTGAACGTCGCTTCGATTTACGTGAAGTTGCAACCGCTGGAGGAGCGAAGCGTGTCGCAGAGCGATCTAATGCTGCGCACGCGCTCCGAGATACTGGCGAAGTATTTGAAAGAGTTTCCTGGTCAATTGCGAACCAGCGTGCAGCAGGTCGCTGCAATTTCAGGCGGCGGCTTTCGCAACGCGGATATTCAATACGTTATCGGCGGTCCTGATCTGGAGAAGCTTACGAAATATTCCGACGCGCTGCTTGAAAAGATGAAGACAATACCCGACGTGGTTGACGTTGATTCGTCGCTCGTCACCGGCAAGCCGGAACTGCGTGTAGTGATCGATCGTGCCCGCGCCGCCGACCTTGGGGTGCGAGTGGCGGATGTGGCCCAGGCCTTGAACACACTCGTCGCCGGTCAGAAGGTTTCGACATTTAATGCTGGAACTGATCAATACAACGTGCGTGTGCGAGCGGTCGGGCAATCGCGCTCCAGTATTGAAGGTCTGAAGCAGATGATTGTTTCCTCGTCGAAGATTGGCTGGGTAAGTCTTGACAATCTGGTGCGGGTAGAAGAGGGCACGGGTCCATCTGCGATTGATCGGCTCAATCGTCAGCGCCAGGTTATGTTGCTTGGTAACGTGAAGCCCGGCGGATCACAGGCAGCCGTTATTCAAAAAATGAATCAGTTCAAGCAGGAAGTTGGTATCGATCCGGCTTATTCGACGGGCCTGGCGGGACGTTCAAAGGAGCTCGGGCGCGCCGGTTATTACTTCATGCTGGCTTTCATCTTGTCGTTTGTATTCATGTACATGGTTTTGGCAGCACAGTTTGAATCGTTCATTCACCCGGTGACGATCCTGCTGACACTGCCGCTCGCGATACCGTTCGGCATCCTGTCGCTGTTGATAACCGGACAGACGGTAAACATTTTTTCCGGTCTGGGATTGTTGTTGCTGTTTGGCGTCGTTAAGAAGAACGCAATCCTGCAGATCGACCATACGAATCAGTTGCGCGCGCGTGGCATGGAACGGCTTGAAGCCATTATTCGCGCCAATCGTGATCGGCTACGGCCCATACTGATGACTACGATTGCGCTGGTCGCCGGCATGTTGCCGTTAACAATTTCCAGCGGCCCGGGCTCCGGAACCAACCGATCCATCGGCGTACTCGTCGTTGGCGGGCAGTCGCTCTGTTTGTTGTTGACGCTGCTGGCCGTTCCCGTCTTCTATTCACTTTTCGACGATTTGGGCCACAGCAGAATTTGGGGATTCATTGGCTCGCGCGTAACCGGCGCCTTCGGCTGGGCGCGGCGCAAGGCGGCGAGCGCTACCGCATCGTTATTGGGTCTGGTTTCGAGGCACTGAAGGGCAGTGAAAGACTTTCAAGGCTAATTTGGCAATGTTAATGACCAAGATCATCCCTTCTAATTTGCGGCTTGGCCGCTGCACAATGCGGAAAGGCTATGCCTTTCCGCCGGCACCAGTAAAACTATTTGGTGAGGCTATGCCTTGCCAAAACATCCGAGGCGTAGCCTCAAAAGTAAAATGGATTCTCACGGAAAAGCGAAGCCTTTCCGCACTGTGCGGTGGCCAAGCCGCGTCGTTGCTTTTCCTGCTTGCGATCTGCTCTTTGACCGTAGTTGCTCAATCTTCTACTCCGTCGCCGTCACCTCAGGAGTTACAGGTGCCGGCAATTGCGCCTGATTTTCGTCCGGTTCAAAAGCCTCTGCCGGAGCTTGGACGCGTTGGCGTCGATCTCAACCGCCAAAAACCGCTTTCGGTGGGCGAAGCGCTCGCGCTGGCTTTGGAAAACAATAAGGACATCGAAGTCGCGCGAGACAATGTGAAGATTGCGGAGTTTGATCTTACCTCCGCGCGTGGTGCTTATGACCCGCATTTAATTTCCTCGTCTTATTACGAACGTTTGCAGAGTCCGATCTCGAGTTTTCTCAGCGGCGGATCAAATGGGACGACTACGCAAAGCGATTACACTGCGACGGCCCGGCTCGAAGGTCTGACACCGAAACTCGGCGGCAGTTATCGTCTGGATTTTTCATCGGTAAGATTAACCTCGAACAATTCATTTACCGCGCTCAACCCGCAATATCCGACCGCGCTTACGTTCAGCTACACCCAGCCGCTGCTGCGTGGCCTAAAGTTTGACAACAATCGGCGCCAGATAGAGATTGCCAGGAAAAACCTATCACTGACTGATGCTCAGTTTCGGCAAAGAGCGATCGAAACGATTACCAGCGTGCAGCGGGCCTATTGGGACCTCGTGTTCGCTCTCAGGAATTTGCAGGTGCAAAAAGATGCCGTACGCGACTCCCGTTTGCAGCTTGAGCACAATCAGCGTTTGGTAACCGAAGGCGCGCTGGCGCCAATCGATGTGGTTGCAGCGGAGGCGCAGGTGGCGAGTTTTGAACAAGCCCTCTTCAGTTCGCTTGAAGAAGTTTCGCGCAGCGAAAATAATTTGAAGAATCTGATTGCTGTGAATCGACAGTCAGACCTCTGGAACGTATCAATCATTCCTACCGACCCGGTAGACCTGGTTCCACCCGACATTTCTTTACCCGAGGCCATGAAGGCGGCGATGGAGAACCGCGCCGAGCTGCAACAATCCAACGTTGCGCGAGAGATTAATCAAATCGAACAGAAGTATTTTCGCGAACAGACGAAGCCGGCGATTGATCTGGTCGGCAGTTACGGCCTGGTGGGTTTGGCGGGAACTTCAAGTGGGGGAGTTAATCCGCTCACTTCGTCGTCACTTCAGTTGCGCGACGCCGTCAATCGTTTGCTGATTAATGCCGGTTTCGACCGCCTGCCTGATGTTCCGTCGCAGACGATATCGCCGGATCTGCTTGGCGGCTACGATCAATCGTTGCAAAATTTATTGAGCAACCGCTTCAATAATTATCGCGTCGGCGTGCAAATTAACCTGCCGCTGCGCAACCGCACCGGGCAGGCGCAGTTGGGACGTTCACAGGTTGAAGGGCAGCGTATTGCCACTCAGCGTGAACAACTCGAGCAGATGATTCAGGTCGATGTACGCAACAGTTTGCAGCAGGTTCGCAGTGCGGAGGCGCGGCTGCGCGCGGCCGGCGTGGCTCGCCAGGCGAGCGAACAGCAGTATCAAAGTGAACAACGAAAACTGGACGCAGGACAATCGACCGTATTTCTGGTGCTTGAGCGCCAGACTGCTTTGACTACCGCCCGCGGCAACGAACTGCGCGCCCAGACAGACCTGAACAAGGCGATCGCCGATCTGCAGAGAGCAACCGGCAATGCGTTGACGACGAACAGCATTGTCGTGCGTGTTCGCTGACTCGCGTGTCGACGAAAAACGGCCGCACCGCACACGAGAAGGCGGTGAGTATCTTGGAGCGAGGCTCACCGCGTCAGTCTACGTAAAGCAACTGTAGTTTTGCTGATCTTCTGGATGTCAGTAGGGTAGAGACCTAAATTTGTCGGAATTGACAAAGGAGCCGACGCATGGACGAAAAGCAATTTCTTGAAACCTGGCAGATTCATGATCGGATCAATCTCTACCTGCTCGATTCGGTAGAACCGGGTGCCTTAGTTAGTTTATCGGCATCCAAAGGAAGAACTGTTGGTGAGCAGTTTGCGCACATTCATAACGTCAGGCTGATGTGGCTAAAGTCAGCAGCGCCTGCGCTATTGGCAGGCTTGATGAAAATCGAAAAGGAGCAGGCTGCTGACAAGAAACTGCTGCGAAAGTCACTTGTTGCTTCGGGTGAAGCGATCAAGTCTCTGTTGGCGCAAAGTTTGAGAGATGGCGGCCGCGTCAAAGGATTCAAGCCGCATGTTACAGCTTTCCTCGGTTACCTGATTTCCCACGAATCGCATCATCGCGGCCAGATTATCCTCTCGCTAAAACAGGCAGGCAAAGTGCTGGACAAGAAGATTCTTTTCGGAGTATGGGAATGGGGTGTGCGGTGAGTCGGTCCCCGTGGTGATTTTTAGGTGCTGAAACTAAGAAGAGCCTGAACCCCAAGTCCGATCCACGAAAAACCAGGCTGCTAAGCAAACGCCTACGACGAGTAGCGCTGCTACGAGGTACCACATAAATAGCTTTGTTTTACATGCAGGACACCGAGTTCTGGCCCACGCGGCCCGTCTGCCACAATATGGACACCTCATATTGTTTTCACTAATTACGCTTCGGAAACTTTAAACGCTATCGAGCGGGCGTACTTTAGCACATCACAGCGATGTCGGCTTTGAAGGCATTGCTGCCATGAAAATGAGGTCAGTACCACCTCGCGGTAGCGGGTGGGTGGATCTTTCGGTCAAAGAAGTCACGTAGGTCATGTAGGTCGTGGCGAGGGGCGAACCCACCCGCTACCGCGCGGTGGTACTGGCCTCATAGCCCAGGAGCTAGAGTTTATCCGAGGTTAGTGTGACCCATAGCGGCCAATGGTCTGAGAGTTTGATCCTTTGGTCGATACCATGGCTGGTCGCCGAAAGATTTCGCAGCCATATCCAGTCGAGTTTCAGGTCAATCGGTACAAATAGCACGCGTCGTGAAAATGTAGGTTGTTCGTCGAAGGGTGTATGGAAGTTGGCGGCCGCGAAGAGTTCGAAAGTTTTTGTAACGGCGTTCGGTTCCCAGGTATTCAGATCGCCGAGCACGACCGCCGGCATATCGCTCGGATAGCAGGCAAGATCAACCAATACAGCTTTCATTTGATCGAGTTTGCACTTTAACGGCAGGCGCGTCTCCGCATGGACCGAATAAACACGAACATCGGTTTTTCCGATTCTTGCAGTAGCCCCGAGCCCAACTCTGCGTCGCCCACCGGGGCCT
>DATLBQ010000337.1:0-5583 GCA_035526805.1 Pyrinomonadaceae bacterium | reverse complement strand
CCAAGGCAGAAAATAGATAAGACCACGCGGGATATTTTGAATCCAACCGACGAACTTGAAATCAATGCCTTGGAGCCGGCCTGTGAACTGATTCGACCACTTCGCTGCTGCCACGTGTGTGGTCGTGCTGTGTAAGAACGGAATAGCCCACGCCGCGAAGATTCCCAGCATGATCGCTAGCCCGGCGAAATGCGCAGGGTGAATAAGAAGCCGCCATTTTTTCGTTTGCCAAAGGACGGCAAACACAACCGCGTAGAAAAATATGAGATGGGTCGGACCTTTCGCCAAGAAACCGAGCCCTAGAAAAATGGATGCCGAAACCCAAATGAGCCAGGGAGATTTCCGTCGAAGAAAAAAGCTCAGCCAAAAAATAATCGCTAGTCCACAAAGAGAGACGTACAGCGCTTCAATTTCAATTAACCGGCCTTTTTCAATTATCCCGATGTTTGTCATCCAAATGAGAGCCGCGATGATCGATCCTCCTGGGCCCAGACTGGCGCGCGCCACGGTGACAAACGCAACGGCCACCGCGAGCACGATAACCGCCGATGGCAGACGCGCTGTCCATTCGTTACGCACTCCAAAAATTCGGAAGGATGCGGCCACCAGCCAGTTCACGAGAGGCGGCTTGTGGAAATACGGATTTCCCCCGACTTCCGGGACAATGTAGTTACCCGTCTGGAGCATCGCGATCGCCGGCAAGATTCGTCGTCCTTCTTCTCCTTTGATTGCAATGGAACCAAGCGCCGGTAAATAAATCACGGCCCACACCAGAACGACGACAAGAACGGCTCGTAGACGCGAATTCATTGGATGCTGGACGTTCGATATTGAGCGTTAGGCGTCAAATCTAACCGACGGGTATCTTGACGAGAAGGCCTTAAGACGGTAACCTAATTGTCGAGTCCGCGCGCTGATTGGAGTGGGAACTGGCGTCCCACTCTTTTTAGTCTGCGGGCTGCATGTTTTATGAACGCAGAATTTATTGCGATGCTCGATTACCTGGAGCGAGAGCGCGGGATTAAACGCGAAATCTTGCTCGAAGCGGTTTCGACCGCCCTGCTCTCGGCCTCGAAGAAGAGCGTGGGCGCTTCACGCGAGCTACGGATCGACATCAATCCGAAGACTGGAGAAATCCGGGCGCTGGCAAACCTCGTAGTCGCGGACGAAGTGGCCAATCCTCAGGACGAAATTGAACTGTCGAAAGCGCGTAAAATCAAAGCGGATGCAAACGTCGGCGACATCATCGAAGTGGAAGTAACGCCGAAGAATTTTGGGCGGATCGCGGCGCAGACAGCGAAACAAGCCATGATGCAACGGATTCGCCAGGCTGAGAAAGAAATGATCTATGAGGAGTTCAAAGACCGCGCCGGCGAAATCGTCAGTGGAACGGTGCGGCGCTTCGACCGTTCGGATGTCATTCTCGATCTTGGAAAATTTGAGGCCATCATGCCGCAGCGCGAACGAGTGGTGGTGGAAGACTACAACGTGGGGGATCGACTCCGTGCGTACGTCGTCGCAGTGGAAAATGGAATTCGCGGCCCCGAGATCATTGTATCGCGCAGCCATCCCAATTTTGTACGCCGGCTTTTCGAGTTGGAGGTAAGCGAAATCGCGGACGGTACGGTGGAGATTCGCGGCATCGCGCGAGAAGCGGGCTATCGCACCAAGATCGCAGTCTGGAGCGCAAACGAAAAAGTAGACCCGGTCGGTGCGTGTGTCGGCATGCGCGGCTCGCGAGTGAAAAACATCGTACGCGAGTTGAATAACGAGAAGGTCGATATCATTCGCTGGAGTTCCGATCCAAAGGAATACGTTCTGGAAGCCCTCAAACCGGCAAAAGTGAAGAATCTCACTTTCGATACGGAGAAGAAAAGTGTCCAGATTTCTGTTGATGAAGATCAGCTTTCGCTCGCGATCGGGAAGAAGGGACAGAATGCGCGGTTGACTTCGCGATTGACTGGCTGGGAGATCAATATCGGCAAGGACACATCGGCAACAACCGTGGTGGAACAGAAAGTGGCGCAAGCAGCGCAGACCCTCGCAGGTGCTCTGCCCGTTACAGAAGAGCAGGCACTTGCCCTGGTAAAATCCGGCTTTACGAACCTGGAAGGATTGCGCGATGCGGATGTTCAGGATCTAGTGGATATTCTCGCAGTCGATGAGACAAAAGCGCGAGAGATTTACGAGGCCGTCCATCGGCAGGAACTCGTACAATAACATGGCTCTGGTTTAGGGAAGCTCGGGCCATGAGCAGAATTTTAAACGAACAACAATGGCAACAAAGACGAGCAGCAAAACTGCAGCACGCAAACCGGCCGCGCGCGGGTCTGCTGCTGCTCGCAAAGCGGCAGTCCCAGCGAAGGCAAAACTTCCAAAGCAAAAAATAAAGGAGGATGTCGCGCCGACGGACAAGCCGGGCACCCCTCCACTCTCAAAATCCGCGCCGGATACTGCCCGCCCTTCGACTCGCGAAGCAGAGAGCGTTTCGCTGATCGATCGAAAAAAACCAACTAAAAAGATCGCAGACAGCGAGGTAAAACCAAAGCGGGCCGTTTTACCGCCGATTTCACGTATCCGGGCATCGCTGGAAACGCCGCCAACTTCCTCAAAACCGGCGCCGCCTCCAAAGAGCGCCGCAGAACCGCCTCCATCCGAAGTGCCCGGCACTGTCGCCGGCGAAAAGGCTACGCCCGATGCAGTCACGCAGCCGTCTGCTGAGGAAGAAATTGCGGCCGAGAAAGTGATCCTTATCAAGCCTCCAATTGTCGTCAAGCACCTGGCGACGGAGCTGGGCCTAAAGCCGCATCAAATCATCGCGGAGTTAATGAACTACAACATCTTCGCGAACATCAATCAGACGATCGAGCCGGACATCGCTTCGAAGATCGCGGAAAACCATGGCTTTGTTCTGGAAAAGGAGCGGCGCGAAAAAGGAGGCGGCGTTCACAAAGTGGAACAGGTGGTTGTCGCGCCTCCGCCCCCGATCATTGAAAAGAAGGAAGAACTCAAGCCGCGGGCACCCATTATCACGTTCATGGGACACGTTGATCATGGGAAGACAACGTTGATGGACGCTATTCGGAAGACACGTGTTGCTGCGGGCGAGGCTGGCGGAATCACGCAGCATATCGGCGCCTATAGCGTCAGTCACAACGGCGCGACGCTCACGTTCATCGACACACCAGGGCACGCTGCCTTCACGGCAATGCGAGCGCGCGGCGCCAATGTTACCGACATCGTTGTCCTTGTTGTCGCCGCCGACGATGGGCTCATGCCGCAAACGATTGAAGCGATCAATCACGCCAAGGCCGCGCCACACGTGAAGATCATGGTCGCGATCAACAAGATCGATCTTCCTTCGGCAAACGTCGACAGAGTAAAGAAGCAACTCCAGGACCAGGGACTAACCCCGGAAGACTGGGGAGGCGAAACGATTGTTTGCCTCGTCTCGGCCACGAAAGGAACTGGGATCGACCAGCTGCTCGAGATGATCTCGTTGCAGGCGGAAGTAATGGAACTCAAGGCCTCGCCCACTGCCACAGCGCGAGGAACAGTGATCGAAGCGCAGGTCGAAGCCGGGCGCGGTCCCACTGCCACGGTTATCGTGCAGATGGGAACGCTACGAACCGGCGATCCTTTCATCTGCGGTGATTACAGCGGCAAAGTAAAATCGCTACTGGACGACCGCGGCAAGCCAGTCAAGGAAGCCGTTCCCTCAATGCCGGTGAAGGTACTCGGTTTCACCGGGCTGCCTAACGCGGGTGACGAGCTGCTCGTGATGGATTCCGAGCGCTCGACAAAAACGTTGAGTGAAGAACGCCTCCTGACCAAACGCGCCGACAAATTGACGGTTCCGAAGCGAGCGACTCTTGAAAGTCTTCTCGAAGCTACCGGAGGAACGAAGGTCCTGCGCATTGTGCTGAAGTGCGACGCGCAAGGCTCGTTGGAAGCGCTGGTTGGAGCGTTGAAACAGATCGAAAGCAAGAAGGTCGATCTAGAACTCATTCACTCCGCGGTGGGACCGATTTCGGAGTCGGATATTCTATTGGCAAGCGCTTCGAATGCTGTGGTCGTCGGTTTCAATGTGAAGGTGGAAAACATGGCCGTTTCCGCCGCAAAGAGTGAAGGAGTTCAGGTCAAACTTTACAGCATCATCTATGAGCTGCTCGATCAGATCAAAGAAGCCATGGCCGGTTTGCTGGAGCCTGAACATCGAGAAACGATCATCGGGCACGCCGAAGTGAAGCAGGTTTTTGAACTTAGCAGAGGCATCGTCGCCGGTTGCCTCGTTACCAATGGCCGGATCGCTCGCGCGGCTCGGGCTCGCGTGCTTCGCAAACGGCAACCAGTATATGACGGTGGGATTTCGACGCTACGCCGCTTCCAGGACGACGTGAAGGAAGTGCGTTCGGGCCTGGAATGTGGGATAAAGCTTGGCGATTTCAACGAATATCAAGTCGGCGACGTGATCGAGTGTTACCAGCTTGAGGCTTTCACACAAAAATTGTGATGAGGCCGTCATTCCGAGCTCCGCTCAGGATGACAGCGAAAGGTTATCATGAAACACCGAATGCTACGCATTAACGAAGTCGTGAAGCGCGAGCTTAGCGGAATCGTTACACGAGAATTAAGCTTCGAAGGCTCTCTGGTCAGCATCAATCACGTGGATGTAACACCAGATTTAAAGAACGCGCACGTGTTTGTGAGCGTTCTGGGAAGCGAGGCCGGTGAAAGCGTGATAAGCAAGCTCACGGCTCATCGGTCTCTGTTACAAGCGGAACTTGCTCGTCACGTCACGATGAAATATACGCCGCACCTCATTTTTCATCTCGATGACTCCATCGAGCGCGGGACACGGGTCATACAGATCATGCAGCAGATGGAAGCGTCTCAAGGCGACAAGAAGTGAAGATTATAGCTACGGCCGTGCCGGCCGTGTATCGTAGCGAGTCGCAACCCTTCCCAGCGATTACTTGTGCAGCTACACCGAAAGGCTACATCAGGGTAAGCAAAGCGGCTGCAAAATGAGCGATTCAAAATTCCAGGAAATTGGCCGGATACTACGGGAACATCGGCGGTTCGCCATCCTGGGTCACGTTCGTCCTGACGGCGATGCGTTGGGCAGCCAGCTTGCGTTAGCGCTTTCTCTTCAAGCGCTCGGAAAGGAAGTCCGCGTATGGAATGAAGATGGAATGTTGGAGAAGTATTCCTTCCTTCCCCGGGCCGAGTTGCTCACCAAACCACCCTCCGCGCCGGAGGATTTCGATGTAGCCATCGCGCTCGACACGGCAATTCAAAACAGGCTTGGCACTGCTCTGCCAGCAGTTCGGTCGTCGAAAATCTGGATTAACATCGATCACCACATGAGCAATCCAGGTTATGGCGATGTGGTTTATGTTGATTCGTCTGCGCCCGCCACGGCCGAAATCATTTTTCGCCTGATCAAGAGCGAGGGCCTGCCGTTCAATCGAGACATCGCCGAAAATCTTTTTGCGGCGATCTCTACCGATACTGGCTCGTTTCAATATCCAAAAACCAGCGCACGCACGTTTGAAATTGCTGCCGAGTTGGTGCGCGAGG
>DATLBQ010000336.1:0-19296 GCA_035526805.1 Pyrinomonadaceae bacterium | reverse complement strand
AAGGAGCCTTGTCTGACAATTTCCTTTTCTGCCAGTTCACGCTCTCTCACCTCTTCTTTAAGCACCTCGTTTGAAGACTCCAGTAGCGCCGTGCGCTCAGCGACGCGAATCTCCAAGTTCTCGTTCAAGTTCTTTATTTCGGCGGTCCTCTCCGCGTTATCCCACATCTCGCGGACGCTCCTTTTTATGGCGATGTAGAGAAACGTGTCTTCGAAAAGCACCCAGCCCGCGTGCTCGAGCCATCGCCACTGGCTTACGGCAAGTACACCGAAGACCGATTGCGGCCAGAAGATACCGCGAAGAAAATGGTCGGCAGCGACCACGAGAGTTGCCGGCACCAGAACACGCCAGTCTCGATAGAAGGACAGGAAGGCCAGCGAGCCAAAGACATGAAAATGTGTCTCGATTCGTCCTCCGGCGAGATGTATGAGCAACCCCGACATCAGCATTTGCGCTATAGCGATGATGAAACGTGTGGAGGTACGTCCGGGACGAGCCAATGCAAGCGAGATTGGTGAGGCACTAATCGCGCCTCCTAGAAATATTGCAGCCCAAACATGAATATGCGTTTGACTATACGGACCGGTCCAAGTTCTGGGAGATATCCAGAGAGCCGCGACAACACCTCCGACCCACTGAAGCACCATCAAGATGGCGAACATACGGTCAGTATGTTTAAAAATGGCCTGCTGGTGTTCGGTAAAGAAATCTCCGGACCGCCAAACAACATGCTCAGACAACGCGGCCTCACCGGTTAGCTTCATCAATGTCCCTCTCCTTCCATAGGACATTCTTCGTTACCGGAAAAAAGTGCACACCCAAATACTTCAGTGTGGCGCTGATTTGCTTCGCCTGTCTCAATAAAGGAGGCGATTGCGCTTCGTCCTGGATTGTCACCTTCATGGCCACGCGCGCTTGTTATGCCGCCGCTAAACAAAAGCTTCCCATTCTGATCGTAAAGAACTGTGTCCCCAGAAGTCAGGGCATGAAACCGGCGTGCTTCAATTCCAGCATCGTCCTTCATAACCCTAACTCCAGGAATCAAGCTGGCGCTCTCCCAAAGATCCGTCTTTTCCCATTCTGTCGAGAAAATTTCCGGTTTTACGAAAAGCACGTAAACTGTTAATCGCCCATTAACCTCCGTCATTAAGCGGGCCAGCTCACCGATGCTTGCTCGAGTACATGGGCAATGTGGATGCGCAAGCATCACCATCGTTTGGCGATCCTGATCCCGCTGGATCTTCGAATCGGCGGGCCACTCTGCTGGGGCAGCCAGACTGGAACCTGGCCTGTTCTCATAGTTCAACAAGACTGCAAGACCTGCCCCAATCACTACGAGCCAGACCGTAATAGCCACAATGACGAAAATTTTCCTACTGGTTTTCATTAGCGTTAGGAGCACGCTTGGTTCGTTGTCAATCACATTCCGCTAATCGGCACGCACTAGCTCCAATGCGTCTCGAATCTTCAGTACGAATGAATCAGCGGTGAATGGTTTTTGCAGAAACAACATGTGGTCGTCCAAGATACCGTGGCGCATAATCGCGTCATCTGTGTACCCCGACATGTACAGCACCTTGGTTTCAGGGCGTAGATGGACCACGCGCTCAGCCAGCTCTCGTCCGCTCATGTGCGGCATCACAACGTCCGTAATCATCATGTCGATCCGTCCCTCAAACTCCTCGCAAATGCGGAGGCCCTCTTCCCCATTTCGCGCCGCCATTACCGCGTATCCATTGTCTTCAAGAATCTCTTTCGCGAGTTCACGCACCATTTGCTCATCTTCAACCAGGAGAATTGTTTCCCGTCCTCTCGGCGGAATGCGGACTGGAGCACTTGACTCAGTCATTTCCAAAGATTTGGCTCTCGGCAAATAGATCTTGAACACTGTACCTCGCTCTGGCTCGCTATAAACCCAGATGTTCCCACCGCTCTGCTTCACGATTCCATAAACTGTGGAGAGACCGAGCCCAGTTCCCTTACCCTGTTCTTTAGTCGTGTAGAAAGGATCAAAAATGTGCTCCCGCGTCTCCGCATCTATTCCCGAGCCGTTGTCGCTTACGGCCAGCATCACATACGGTCCGGGTTGAACTGCTACATGTGTTTCGGCATAGGGGCGATCAATTTCGACCATTGAGGTCTCAATAGTTATCTTGCCGCCGTTGGGCATGGCATCCCGGGCATTGACCACTAGGTTCATCAATACCTGTTCCAGCTGCCCCGGGTCTGCATCTATCTCGGTCGCCTCATCCGTTAGCACCGCCGTCAACTCGATATCTTCACCAATCAAGCGACGCAGCATGTTGCCCATGTCCGCAACCAGACTATTGAGATTGAATAGCTTGGGTTGAAGCACCTGCTTGCGGCTAAAGGCCAGGAGTTGGCGAGTTAAAGATGAAGCTCGTTCCGCGGCCCGTTTAATTTCTTCTATCTTGGACCGATTTGGATCCCCCTCAGCGGTTTTTCTTATCAAGATATCGCTATATCCGGTAATGACCGTGAGTATGTTGTTGAAATCATGGGCGACGCCACCGGCAAGTTGTCCCACCGCTTCGAGCTTCTGTGCTTGCCTCAATTGGTCCTCGCTGTTACGCAGCGCTTCTTCGGCCCGCTTGCGCTCCGTGAGATCGCGTGAAACGATAACGGCTCTCTGAGGTTTGCCTTGATCGTCGTATATCCAATTCTCGACGGCGTCGAACACTTTCCAGGAGCCATCCTTGTGTTGGAATCTCCATTCCAGATTCTCGGGATGCCCGCCATCAAATGATTTGCCAAATCTCTCCTGTGCCATCTCGCGTTCGTCAGGGTGAACCAGTGAAAATACGCTCTGGCCCAATAAATCGCCGATGCTGTAGCCGAGAACCTCCTTATACGAGGGGCTCACGTATAAGAAATTAGCTTTCGCGTCCAGCATGCAGATCAGGTCACTCGTATTTTCCGCGATGAGCCGGTAAAGTTCTTCGCTGCGCTGGAGCGCCTCTTCGGCTCTTAGCTTTTCGTCTTCTGCCTGACGTTTGGCTAACGCATTTTGGACTGCTGATGGAAGCCGCCTCAGGCTTGTCTTCAGGATGTAGTCATGGGCGCCCTCTTTCATGCACTCCACCGCCACTTCCTCGGTCAGTGAGCCTGTGATTAAGATAAAGGAGGCAGGCGTGGGACTCTGTTTCAGTAATCTTAAGGCGTCAAGTCCACTGAATTGCGGCAAACTGTAGTCCGAAAGAACTATGTCCGGATGGAAGTCATTAAGCTCTTTGAGAAACGCTTCTTTAGTTTCAACTCGCTTCGAAACGAAGGCGATGCCTGCCTTCCGAAGTTCACGCTCAATCAACTCGGCGTCCGTGGCAAGGTCTTCCACCATCAGTATGTGAGTATCTCTATTCATAAAACCCTTTTGCTAAGGATGTTGTACTCGTTCGCATGGAGCTTCCCAGATCTTCTATCGCGGAGTTTCGTTAAGCAGCAGCCAGTAGAAGCCCAGTTCCGAAACCGCCCGCGCGAAGTCTTCAAACTCAACTGGTTTGACAACGTAGCCGTTTACTCCCAAGCCGTAACAAGTTTCGAGATCGCGATCCTCACGGGAAGAGGTCATCACGACTACTGGTATAGTTTTCGTTCGCTCGTCAGATTTAATTTGGCGTAACACTTCGATGCCATCGACCTTTGGAAGTTTTAAGTCGAGCAGCACAACCTTCGGACCATTTTCAACTCTTCGATTTGTGTAGGCGCCTTGCGCGAACACAAAATCGATTGCCGCGGCTCCGTCTTTCACATGGAACAGCTTATTGGCGAGGTTCCTTTTCTTTAGCGCCCGCATTGTGAGCTCGGCATCGCTGGGATTGTCCTCAACCAGCAGGACCTCTACCTCATTCATGTTTTGCAAGTGTTCCATCACCATCGTTCTCCCTTCGGCAAGGTAAAGTAAAACGTTGCTCCCTGGTTGACCTCTGCCTCCGCCCAAACCTTTCCTCCGTGGCGATGAATAATGCGCTGCACAATGGCAAGTCCAACGCCTGTCCCTTCGAACTCCTCTGGGCCATGAAGCCTTTGGAAGACGCCAAAAAGTTTGTTTGCATATTTCATATCAAAGCCGGCGCCGTTGTCTTTCACGTAATAGATGTTGTTCCCATTTTCTGTCGTGCCACCTATCTCGACGAGAGGTCGTTCCTTTAACCGCGAGTACTTCGTTGCATTGGACAGAAGATTGATAAATACCTGGCGAATCAGCACACGATCACCGTGAGCCGGAGGTATGCTGGCAATCTTGACTTGTGGACGCGATGCGGTGTCTGAGGCGTTGACATCCTCCAGAGCGGATCTGGCCAGATCTGTCATGTCAATTCGCGAAAGTTCCACCGCTTTGCGACCCAGACGTGAAAACGCCAGAAGATCGTCAATGAGCTGCCCCATTTTTTGCGCATTCTGACGTACAACCTCGAGTATGCGATTACCATTCTCATCGAGCATGTCGGAGCAGTCTTCGAGAAGAATTCGTGAGAAGCCGTCGATGGCGCGCAGCGGCGCGCGCAAATCGTGTGAGACGGAATAAGAAAAGGCTTCCAGGTCCTTGTTCGCCGCCTCGAGCTGAGCAGTGCGCTGGATCACGCGTTGTTCCAGCTCGGCGTTAAGTTTCCCAATCTCTCCTTCCTTCTTTCGCAGAGAGGCGTCTCGCTGCTGAATCTGGCCGAGCATATCGTTGAAGGAATCAGCCAACAGTCCAATTTCGCTTTCGCCATGTTTCTGTGCTCGTAGGGTATAGTCCTGATGTTCCGAGACGCAGCGGGCTATCTCCGCGAGGGCGAGAAGGGGCTTCGAAATTCGCTTTTGCAGCCATGTCGAGAGTGCGAAGGCCAAGACAATCGAACCCGCGACGACTCCCAAGACGAGCATCGTATATAGTCGAAATCTTTCGCTCATTGCGGACAGGTCGGACTTCAGGTAAACCGTTCCCAGCCGACGCCCATCATGAACTACCGGTTGAAAGACGATGACCTCCGCATCGCCGAACCGATAGCTCTGCTGTTCGGGAGCAGTCGGGAATAGGCTAGTTGGCGCGTCGGCGGGATAGGTTGCAAAGACACGTCCATCCTTGTCATACACGCACGCAGCCGCCATGTGTTGGTCCTTCCCCAGTGCGGAGAGAATTTCTCTCGCGTCCGCCTCATCCTGGAACGCCAATGCCGCGGTGGAATTGGCGGCAATGATCTCAGCACGGACCATTAGTGCTCCCACGACGGTCTTGCGGAAGGTGACGTACTCGTAAGTGACGAAAACAGCACATGTCAGTACCAGCACGGCGATGCTCGTGCCCATAATGGCCGTCATAAGTTTACGCGTGATGGTCCGTTCGCCTCTCATGATTGCGCTTATCTCCCGTCTACACTCCTCCCAGCCGAAGCAGCTTGGAGCTGATGCTCAGGTTTGCGGCTCTGGCAGCTTCGGGATTTATTCGCAGCCGGATCTTGTTTTGTTGAGTAACGAATCGGATCATCACGCGGCTCCCGGCGGCGCTTTCGCCATCAGCAACAGTAAGGATCTTTCGGTATTTCAAACTGGCGAGAATCTGATCCATGCGATCCGCTTCTGATCGGCTAATAAACAGGACATGACAGGTCTGAATCTCCTCAACCCGACGATAACGCCGGACGGTCAATGGCCGGTTGTTCACTCTTTCACCGCGCACAGTCTCGTCCAAATAGGCGCCAAACGGATCTTGTCCCAGCACGCCAATCACCAGCGGTGTTTGGCTCTGGGGAAACGCGGACGGCGGCCATTCGACGAACTGAGCGAAGTTAAATAAGAAGACGGCCTTGACCTGATATTCCGAGGCAGGCGCCGACTGGACCGGCAGAACTAGTCCGCACGAGAACAGCAACGCGCAAACTAGAAATCCGAGCCCGGCCAACCCCGTTGAGCGATATCTCACCGAGGTGCACACTATTTTTGTGATAAGCGCCATATGACCTTTCCATAAACGCTGCGTTCAATCTCTCTGCGAGCATTGGGAGTACTAAACTCCGCATGCTGACCGTGCAGGAGGTTTTGCCCGACGATAGAGAATTCCAGTCGTGGATTCGGTCGCCAGCCCCAGCGCATGTCCAGTTCGCTGTAAGCAGGCACAGTCTGGTTGGCGATGCTACCCACAAAACGAAAGGCCGCGTCGAATTCGACATGTCGTGGGAAATCCACCGAGGAACGCAGGAAGATTTGGCGATTTGGATCGTGCGATTCGCCGCTGCCGCGGCTGGTGTCAGTACTTCCTGGCCCAGGCCGGATATGGATTCGCATCTCCGTGTACCCCGCTTTGAAGCGCAACCGATCTGTAATTCGATAATCACCAGTCAACTCTGCTCCGTAGGACTCGCCTTTCAAGCCGTTGGCTATCACGAGAGGAAAAGAAGCCGGAGGATTTTGTCGCTCTATGCTGCGGAGATGGTCATAGCCGTTATAAAAAGTTGCCAATGACACAGAAAATCGATCGGAGGGCTGAGTGCGATATCCCAGTTCATATGCCGACAACTCTTCGGAGACAAAACCTGGACCGCCCGCGAGCAAGAACGGCGCGCTGCCGGGCGCAAATAACTCGCGATCAATTCGTGATGGAGTTCTAACTGCGCGCGAGATGGCTCCCCACATTGTCTGTCGCCGACTGAGTTTCCAGGACAGACGACCACTCGGCTGATATTCAAACCCCGTGAATGGGTTGTGTTCTATCTTTGTGCCGATTGTAAGCTGTAGCCGATCTTTAACCAGAGCGATCTCATCTTGCACAAATCCGCTGAATGCCCGGCGGGACACTCTGGGCGGAAGAAATGCGAGACCAGGGCTATTGGTGACATTGTCTTTGTTCAGCCTGTAACCAAATCCCCACACGATATTTTGCCGCACACCCAACTGAAAGCGGTGTTGGAAATCGATATCGTAAGTATCAAGAACTTCGGCAAATGTGTTCGGGACATTCCGGTGAGTCCGGTCGTAATAGAGTTGCAGTTTGAGATCTGACGTTTCGGAGAACCTGTGTGACCAGCGACCGATTACATTGCCGCCATCGACGACAGTGTCATTCGCGAATCGCTGACCCATGCGACCGGAGTAGTAATCTCCTTGTACGGTAACCAGGTCCGACCTCGATGTGTCCCAATCCAGGCGGAATCCTCCCTGGCCCATGTGCCAATCGTCGGCCGCATCTTGACCGTTTCTAAGAACGGCACGATCACGTTCAAAGAATTTTCCATAAACGCGGTAATGAGCCTGGGAATTCAATTGACCGCCGTAGCGAACGCTGCTGAAACCGCGTAGCTCTGTGCCACCTCCACCCGTGAAGAGAAGACCTCTTGTGTCCCTCGCACTCTTACTGGTCACATTGATGACGCCGTTGACTGCGTTTGCTCCCCATAACGTGGCGCCGGGCCCGCTGATGACTTCGATACGATCGATGTCTTCCAAAAACGGATCCTGCACGTCCCAAAATACGCCGGCATACAACGGTGTATACACCGTACGTCCATCAATCAATACCAGCATCTTGTTGGCAGTTGTGTTGTTAAATCCGCGGGCGCTGATGGCCCACTGGCGCGAATCAACCTGGGCAACCTCAAGGTTTGACGCCAGGCGCAGAGCCTCAGGAAGACTGGTCGCTCCCGAGCGACGAATGTCTTCCTGAGTTATCACCTGGATCGCGGAGGCCGTTTCCGACAATTTCTCTGGACGCCTGGAAACTGAAGTCACTTCGATATCCATGAGCTCTTCCACGCTCAACCTTTTTAATGCATTGGCAGATGGCGGAGTCCCTTGTGCCTCGACGAGGGAGCGGTCGCCGAAGACGCCCAGGCAGATAACCATGGACGTTAATATGGAAAGGCAGAAGCGATCAGAGTGTCGGAGTTTCCGCTTAGCTGGGGCTTTGGTCATTGTTCTCTAACTCCGTTCTGTCTGCACCATCAACTGTGCACTTTTCAGTTCTTCTCATCGCAGGCCGATGCTGCACTAGAAACGCCATGTGACCTTTCCATAAACGGCGCGCTGGATTTGGACGGGAGAGCTTTTGAGGAATTGGGCCGTGCCGGTTTCCGGGTGACGATTGTCGAGCAGGTTTTGGCCGACGACGACCAGTTCCAGGTTCTCGCGCAGCCGCCAGCCAAAGCGAGCATCCAGGGAAAAGTATTCGTCTATCACATCACCTGGCCCACCCGGATTGAATCCATGTAGACGATCTACAAAACGGCCCATCAAGTCGAACTCCATGTCGCTAGGCAGATTCCAAGAGGACTGGAGATAAACTTGATGCTCCGGACTTTGTCCTTCTGCCGCCTCCGCGCTTGTCCGCGTGCCCGCCGGAAGAGTGGGGTCGGCGTGCAAGTTCATCTTCAGAAATGTGTATGTGCCGTAGAGCCGCCACCAGTCGGCGAGTTGCCGGGTGGCACTTAATTCAACTCCATAGGTTTCGCCCTTCATGCGGTTCTGAAAACGCAGAGGGAGGTCAAAAGTCATTGGCGCGGCACCGGGCATTACTGCGCCGGGCACAGCCACTCTCAGGTTGTGGTAATCGTTATAGAACAGCGTCAGATCTACGGAGAGCCTATCGGTCGCTTGGGCACGATAACCGAGTTCGTACGCCTGTAACTTTTCGGACTCGAAATTAGGGCTGCCGGTAAGACGCGGAAAGAGAGGCACGTCTCCCAAAGCTGGGGGAAACAATGGCAACTGCCTGGTTCCGATTCCGTCTTCGCTCAGGTTTGGAGTTCGCACAGCCCGAGAAACCGCCAACCAAACGCTTTGCTGCTTCCAGGGCGTCCAAAGCGCGCGGGCTGTAGGTTGATATTCGAAGCCTGTGAAGTCGTTGTGCTCGAATTTGGATCCGAGCGTCAGACTGAGCTGATCCTTTAGCACCGAGATCTGGTACTGCACAAAGGTGCTGAAGAGTTGCGGGTGCCGATCAGGACTTGGCGGAAAGGATACCCCAAAGCCTTCGTCACTGGTGCTTGGCCCGAGGAACGCATCAATGTAGCGATAGCCCAACCCCCAGACGATCTTCTGCCGCTCGCCCAGCGAGAACTGGTGCTGGAAATCTACATCGACGGTGTCCCAGCGCAAGTCCACGAAACCTTTGTCGCCCTCGCGATCGAAGTGGTCCCAATAGGCTTGCAGCGTCCAACTCGATCCCCTATCGAGCTGATGACTCCAACGAGCAAGTAGGTTGTCAGCGTGCGTGACTTCGGTTTCGATGTTGGTTAGAACAAACGGCGCAGTAATTAGGGGACGTAGATCTTTCCGGCCCGCTTCGCTGCTGAGGAAATCCCCTTGAAATGTAAGAGTGTCACGTTCGCCAGCTTGCCAGTCCAGCCGGAAACCGCCGCTGCCTGCCCGCCACCGGTCGTTGGGATCACCCGCCCGCGAGAACTGCTTGTCGCGGCTGGATCCTTTCCCATAAACGCGGTACTCAAGCTTGTCGCTGATCTTGCCACCATAGCGGAAGGAGCCGAAGCCGCGTTCTCCGGTGCCGACTCCGCCACTGGCCAGCCCGCCTTGAGTATCTTTGGCTGGCTTGGTGATGATGTTGATGATGCCGTTGACTGCGTTGGCGCCCCACACACTCGCTCCAGGGCCTCGAACGACTTCGATGCGCTCGATATCTTCCAGCGGATAATCGACTGCATCCCAGTAAACCCCTGAGGAAAGCGGGTTGTAAACAGTTCGCCCATCTACTTGCACCAGCAATTTGCCGTTGAAACGATCATTGAATCCGCGCACGCCGATAGCCCACTTGTTGTTGTCGATGCGGGCCACCTCCATGCCTGGCACCATGCGGAAAAGCTCCGCCAAGGTCGTCGCACCGGAGCGCCTGATGTCCTCCGGCGTAATTACGAATACCGCCGCCGGCGATCGCCCTACCGTGCCTTCCTGCCGCGAAACGGTTGTGACCGCAACGCTCATCAGGTCTTCCACGCTCATCTTTTTCAGTTCCGCTACATCGCCCTGTTCCTGGCCGGTCTCCTGCTTGTTTGGCGTAACTTCCTGCGCGCGACAATTCAGCGCTGCCAGCACCAATAACGACGCACAGAGACCGGTGGACCACAAGTGATTGTGAAGGGTGCGGAGTTCCGCCTGAGTCTTGATTTGGAATTTGCTTACTTGTTTCATAATCAAACTCAGAAGCAGTTCGCTTGACCAGACATGACTGGAGCACCCGCCTGACGCTCAAGTCGGATTCTGTCAAGTTCCGGTCTAACGGTATTTTCGTAACACTCGGGACAGATTCCGTGACTCAATTGCAAATCAGGCTGATCCAGAAGAAATTCATCCAGGCGTTGCCAGTAATCGCTATCGTTGCGGGCCTTCTTGCAGTAAGAACAAATTGGGATTAGCCGCGCGAATGCTCGATTTACATTCTGAATATTTACAATGCGCTCACTAACGATTATTCGCGCCTCCAAAACGGCTTCATTGAACGGCTTGGTAATGAAATCATCGGCTCCGGCGTTGAGGCCCTCAAGAAGACTTTGTGTTCCTTCCATGGCTGTTAACAGCATGATGTAGGTGTAGTTCTGACGGCGCTCCGCGCGGATGAGGTTACACAGTTCGAGTCCATCGACCCGCGGCATAACCCCGTCGGTTATAACAAGCGGAAAGTGGGCCCTACGGTAAGTTTCAATTGCTTCCTGCCCGTCAGCCACCACGAGCGCGTCGTGACCAAGGCGCTTGAGGGTGGCGCCCAGCAAAGTGCGCGAGAACACATCATCTTCTGCTACCAGGATTTTCATAAGCTTTTAGGCCTCAGCTTTGACCCATTTCCAGGGGGCTCGAACGTCCTTGGTAAAAATTCTTGGTTGGCGCACACTGCGCTCCTCAGCGAGACTCCAGTGTGCGCCCACTTCTCACACTTATTTATCTTCTTTTCCAACCGGTGGGACTATCAGGAAACCAGAGCGCGTGTCAGGGAACTCCCTTACTTGGAGAGCGAGTTAGCGCGGGCCTGCGGCCAAAGTCTAATGCTGCCGGACGGCGAGGTTGACAGCTCTTCGCGTCACAGGTCCTGCGCCCAGATCGATGGTTAGAGGAAGGCTTTCTGTGCCCAATCGAGTCCGCGCGAGAACTTCGATTCTCCCTACAGGAAGGTCCCGAAGGATATACGTCCCGGTTTTACTCGTGATCACCTCAAGCTGCGCCGCCATCACGCGCGCGCCCTCGATGGGTTCATCCGTCTGAGGATTAAACTTTCCGTCGCCATCTTTGTCGATGAAGACCACGCCGGTGACAGCACGCTGAGCAGCGAGTGCGATGTCCAGATAGAACGTTAGTAGCGGTTGGATGGTAACGGGCCAGGAAGTTTGCGCGGGTACCCGAAAGCTCGCTGGCAGCGTGATATCATCGATCTGGAGTGTGTAGCTTCCTGGAACGAGATTGCGAAACTGATATGCACCGCTGGCATCTACCGTCAGGCTGAGAGGTGCGCCGCGTGTGCCAACCGGACGTAAGCTAATCTTGACGCCTGCCACGCTGGGCCCGTGCGCCGTCGTTCGTTCGCCTGTCAGGGATAGATCGTTGAATATCTGACCGGCCAGCGAGCCAGAATTCGACACGCCGAACCCTAGTTTCACCGTCTGGCGCGCGGAAAGTGAGACCTGTTGTTCTGTCAACGTACTTGCGCGCATCCTTACGCCGAGATCATCGGAGACGATGGCGACGCTGTATTCGCCCGGATTCATTTTGAAACGAAAGCACCCACGCTCGTCCGTTATCACGCTCCAGTGTCCGTCTATCTGAACTCTTATTCCAGCCATGCCGGGCTCTTCAGGATCGTCGCGTCCGTTGCCGTTGAGATCGAAAAACACACGACCCTGAATGACCCCGCGATCTAGCCCAAAGAAGCGCGAAAACTGAAAACCCTCTCCGCTTCCAGCTCCAAACCTATGCACATAGGAGATAGTGAGACTGGATTGGCGTCCCGTCACATCGGAGGCGAACGATCGCGAGCCGCCCAACTGCACGGAGTTAGCGACATCCAGACGCATGTTCATGCTGACTGAGGCGAGCAGGTTTCGCTGATTATGCGCAAATATTTCATCCCCCGTGTAACGACATTCCCCGCCCAGATTAATTCGCGAAAACGCCGCCTGCAGGCGGACTCCAAGGTCGAGGCCGCGAGTCTGTGGGAGTTCAACTCCGGAGAACAGAGCATCCAAGGTGTCGCGATTCCTTTGCAGAAACAGGACGGGATTGGCCGTAAACGCGTCTCGAAGAAGCGAAGGTAAAAGTTGTGGATTTCGAATGATAAGACCCGTTAGCGAAGGCGACCGATGCGTGTAGTTGATGAAACCAGTGGCTGAGCCTCCTCGCCATGAGAACCGCAGTTGGTCGTTAAGATTGAAGCCGCGCTCGGTTTCAGCATTTACTTGGGCCTCGCGGCTGAAATTCAGCCGCGCTTCAAAGTTATTACCCCAACTGGGGTTGAACCGAATGTCGTGGCTGATGTTCGCAGTACGTGACTCAAGTCGAAAGCGGGAGGTAATCACTCGAATTCCGGTTTCGATCTGCTGCTCCGTGTAGCGAAATCCGACTCGTGAACTGTGGCTGATCCGGTAGCTCACGCTCGCAAATAGCGTTGTACGATCAAGGGCCACACGCACCGCGGTAGCTGGCTGGGTGATCGCTGTGTGGTTGTAGTGAAGAGAAGCATTAAAGCTTTTAGTGGGTCGCCAGCGAATCGTGAATATTTCCGTTTGCCTACCGCCAGGCTGTGCGCCGATGCTGATCAATGGCGAGTTGCGATTAAGTCGAAGGATTTCACCGGAAGCGTTGACATTTCCGTATTGCAGATCAGATCGCGCTCGCCAAGAAAGTCCACCGTCGGCGTAGGCTACTTCTCCTTCTGCCGCAAGGTTTTCGTTCCGCGTATAACGCCCATCCATCTGCCAGACTGTACCGCGCCTGCCTAAGTTATGGTGCTGTGGAACGACTGTTAGGAGTTCGGCGCGCACACGCCATGACCGTCTTTCGGCGATGGGCAACACCAGCCCTGCCAGCTGGCCTTGATCCTTGTCAAAGAGGAAGAGGGAGGGACGGCTCTGGCCCGCAAAAACTTCCAATCCGCGCAGACGTGATTTGGGCGTCGACACTAAATGAAAGCCGCGCATAGCGTAGTTGTTAAAGCTCAACGGCGAGATACTGATCTGACTGTCGAAAAAGTCAATCGCGCCCGCAACGGAATCTAAACCCAGCGAGATGCGATCCACAGCTAAATCTGGAGTCGTCGCGCGCACACGCTCGCGGTTTTCCTGGCCCATGAATTTGAACGTCTCACTGGAGAGACGCAAGATGCGCCCTTGCCTCAACTTTCGTTGGAACTCGAAACTCTGACGAAATAGCGAGGGAGCCCCCGCGAAGGAGGTCGAGTACGACAGAGCATACACGCCACTAAATTCACCCTGCTCGACGGCGGATCGGCGCGGCAACGCCGTGTTCCCTTGGGTTGTGACATACGTTCGGCCCACTACCTCAACCAGAAATGTGTAACGTCTCTGTCCGTCGAAGACGATAAGAATTGTCTCGCCGACATGCAAAGCGGTAAGCCTCAGACTGCCTGGATTTTTTAACAGCGCAGAAGCGATTTCCGGTGACACGACAATGAATGAACTGATTGAAACTGCGACAGGGACATCACGAGTCTCGTTCACGATCAATTTGATGCGCTGAACCTGAGTGCGCTGAGGAACATCTTCCGGAGCGACGGGTTCGGGCGCGAAACTTGTGACATCTCTGATACGTGTGATTGCCGATGAAGCGGCGCAAGGAAACGGGAACGGCACAACTACAGTGAACATACTCAGCAGGACACCGAAAGATCCTAGGCGCCAAACCAATGAGTCTTTTCTTTGGTACGGTTGTATTTTGAGGGACATATTATTGGTCCAGACCAGGATGGGTTATTGGACAACGAGAGGAAGTTCATAACTCAGTGTTGTCGGCTCAATTCCAACCCGGTCATAGCTGAGAGTAATCACGGAGGTATACTTACCGGCAGGCAGGCCACCCGACCATCCAGCTCTCAAATTGCTCCGTTGACCTGGCAGATATCTCTTTTCTTCGATAGTTCCGCGTCCCACCAACGATCCTGATGAATTGAGAATGGCGAACGCGCCTCGCACCCGGGCATGTGTCGTGCTGCGATTCCGAACGTCGAGCTGCATCTCAAGTTCAGATGATGCGGTCGGGGGCGAAACATGACCACCCATGATTTCGACGTTGTATTCGGTCGCGTCAAGGGTGGTAAACATCATCAAGCCGCGAAAACGAACCCTGATTGTGGTTGTCGCGATGTCGTCTTGCGATGCGGGCGCACTTTTCAATGGATCGGCCGGCATTGCCTCAAAGACGGGCGAAGTGTAATAGCCACCTGCCGCAGTTTGCGGAACCGTGACGATCGCTTTCACTACTACTGAGCTGTAAGGTTCGATGACAACCTCCGGTTGCGAGAACTGTACCCACTCCGATGCTGACCTCGGCAGTGTTCCGGGACGACCTGTCACGCGAGTATTACGCTCGTCATACCAGACATCTTCGACTGAACAACGGAAGCGCAGCCGCGTGCCTGTGGTGTTTGAAAGTGTAAAGTTTTGTGTGTGGCTGGCGCCGCGCCTTAGCCGCGCATCGACGGACGCTGGCATAACTCCGATGGAGTTCTGCTGCGCTTGGGTGTTTCCGAAACAGCACAGCAGTAGAGCGCACAGACAAGTGGACAGAATGAGAGATTTGAGAAAACTCATGAGAATCATTTTTAAATGGACCTTGAGAAGGTTGCTCGCTTGCCAGCCTACCGAAACGTCAGTTCGCATTGCCGAAGATGAAGATAGCGGTTGCCAAACAAGCGAGCGAGGAAGTTCGTGACATATATCACGCGAAGCTGCGTTACTGAACCGTGATTGTGTAGATCAATGTAGCGGTCTTTGTGCCAGCCGATTCGCCCTTTGGAATGTAGAAACCCACATAACGCGTATTATTCGAGTCGCTCGCGGCATTCGAAATAACAGTTGCGGGCGTCGAGCTGACCGTCGAGCTTGAAGAGATGGATGAGTCGCCTTCGCGAGCTAGAGCTTCATCACCACTAACGCCGGCTTCAACCGTGATGTCAGCGGTTTCGCTGGCGAAACCGGAATAAACCGGCGTTAGGTTAATTGGCGTCTTATAAAGCGCGCCTGAACCGTCGGCAACTACGGTAATATTTGCGTTTTGCGTATTGCCAACACCGAGACCATTGACATTGCCGAATGAAATGCTGAAAAGACCGGTGGAGTTGCTGCCGCTGACAGTGGCGCCGCCCGTTCCTGTTGAAATGTTAAGCTGCACGGCCGTCTGGACTGTGGCGGTCATTTCCAGATTCGAAGTGGTTGTGTTGTTGTCGACCACAGGACCCTGCGCGGCCGCTGTACCAGCGAAAAGGAAGAGGGCTGCGAGGATAAATGAGTAACGTAGATTTTTCTTAACTGACATTTACTTTTGCTCCTTGATTTGAGATCGTTCTTGAAATTTGAAATGTACGGTGCCAACTGCCGTTATCGAGAGTCGGCCGTTTGCCGCTCGTCGGGATTTATGGCTCTCAAGAACCGCGGTCCGGAATTTACGTGATGGGTTTAGGCGCTTTCTTACCCTCTCCCGCTGTTCTTTTTTCCATCGGTAAATTCATCGATCTATCGGAAAAAGACAGTAAAGGTCTGTCGGGAGATTGCCTGCCGTCGATAATCCCTTGCAGGGCACCCTTGAGTCTTCAGCTCTGTTCGGATTAGGCCCGTGGGCCGCCTCTCACTCTCATTTATATTCTTTTCCAAGCGCTAGCGTTATCAGGAAATTAAGACCTGAGTGTCAGGAGAAACCCCTACCAGAGAACATGACGCGTGCAGGAAAGATTGAAGTTTGGGCTGGCTAAGTGAGGTGTTCGTTCAGAACGGTGGGATTACTATAGGCGTGTCGTCTTCAACAGGCTCTTCTCCCTCATCAACCACAAAAATTCTCGCGACCGCCGGCGTCGGACGGACGTGCAACTTGAGTTCATCGTAGGCGGATTTAATTTGGGCGACATCACATGGGGTCGGCCCTTCCAAACTGCTTGACTTGCGAATAAGACCCATAATAGTGGAGCGCTTATGACAAGAGTAACAATCAAGCAAATTAAAGGTATGTCCAATTTCATGCGCTACAGCATTTGTCAGTGCGCTCAAATCCGAAATGCGAGGATCCAATATTATTTTTGCATAAGAAATCAGTTGATCTGCATGTTTGCTCGCTGCTTGGAATTCTGCTGCATGACGCTTTTCCACGACAGTTCCGCGCATGATGGTTAAGCAATTATCGCATGTCTTTACCTCGGATGCCGTACCCGTGTAAACAAAGTTGACGCCTGATGTCGTCAGGTTGGCGACAGCATTCCAGGTTTCAAGCGGCCGCAGCAGATAAGGGATCTCCGCTGGCTTAAAGCCGGATGCGACTATGAAAACCTTCACCTGACTATTCGCCGGCCAGGTCCAACTTCCATAGGGAGGCGCATGGACACCAACCTCGCACTTGGAAACGGGGTCGCGCTGTTGTGCCAGGGCACTTTGATCGTTAATGACAAAGGCTGAAAAACAAACAGTGAAAATTACGATACAGAACCTAAACAAACCTGGGAATTTTACTTTCATGCGAACCTCCTTGATGGCTACTTTCATCGTGGAAAAATGGATTCGATCTCTCTCTGGACTTCACGGTGTGCCTGACTCAACTCGCATCGCGGTAGCTTCGTTGCCAGCGTTAGTGATGCGCTTTTGTTCTTCGAACACCTGGCGCATGACCTCCAAATCACAGGCGGATGGTTCAATCAAGCCATTGTCTTTATTGACTCCTGGAAACCCTCTCATGATGCTTAGCTTCTTCTTACACTTTGGGCAATCCCATAGGCCCATCCCATGTCCAAGCTCGTGAGCCATGTATCCCTGAAGAGCGCGAGGCTCCGTAGTGGACACATCGAATTCGATCCGCGCCGATCGGAGTAATTCCTGTCCAGGTTCGTCCCCCCTTTTTCCCAAGGGAACAAAAAGCGCATAGTACTTATGATTGTCGCTGTAAACCTCCCGGCGGATAACCGTCAGACAGCTGTTACAATTTCGGGCGCCATCCGTTTCGCCTTCATAAATAAGAGTGACCCCTGTATCGTTTCTTTTCGCAGCTTGCGACCAAAACTCTATTGCTCTTATCAATGCCCGCTGTTGTTCGGCCGTAAACATCCCGCGCATGAAGTAAACCTTTACGTCAGCGCCGGACGGCCAGGCATAGAGACCAACTGGTGGTGCACTCTTATTTGTCTTGCAATCTAAAGGGCTTTGACCAGCCGCTAACGCGAATTGCACGAGCAGGATACTAATAAGAATTGGAAATTTTCGTATGATGTCCATGTCTCACTCAGATAGGCGGAAAGGAACCAGAGGTATCGGGCATACGGCGGTGCGTCTTTAGTGGCTAATCCACCTCAGTGATCTTCACCGCGCTGGCAAAGCGTTTGTAGTCGTAATATCTGACGCTGATCCGGTAATGCACTGGAGGTTGGTTCGGAAAATAGAGGATGTCGTCTGCCGTTGTGCGCACTGGAAACCGAAGCGGCCCAACCAGAAATTCGCGCCACGTTTCAAAAACCGGGAACCGTTGCTTTCCTTGAGGCTCGACGATTCCTCGAACGTTCAAAACCTGGAGACTGGTGGCGTCAAGCCAAATGCGCCCGATAAAAGTCCGTTCGCGCATGTGATGAGGATCGGGCTTTTGCCTTGGTCTAACACCGATTACGTACGCCTTACGTCCGTTGAGTTCTTCTTCGCCTATCCAGTTGAGGAAGTATTTGTTCACCTCGTTGATGTCGATTCCGAGTAACTGGGCGCCCGCAAGATCTTGAATGTCTTCCTTAGTAATTTTCATTTCGCGAATGGTTGAGCGTGGATGGAAAAGTACGCGCTCGATGCGGTTGCCGCGATCGTCAAATACAAAGACGGAGTTTCGAATGTATTGGCCCGTCACTTCTCCGCCGGGTCCAATCGTCTGAAGCACTACATCTCGCTTGAACGTATGCGAGTTGAGTGCTTCCCGAACCTTTTGCTCGGCACTCAGGAAGCGGGATAGCAGCTGCTCCGGCGCGGGGCCTGGTGGAGGTCCGAGTGTTTCGAGGGTTCGACTAATCTCGGAATTCAAAACACTTTGGTCGCCAACGCGGACCATTCTTTCCTCTTGCGCCACAGCCGTAAGGCAGCAATAGGCAAGCAAGAGGGCTGCAAATAATGGTGGACGGTTCAGACAGTATTTCAACATTGTGATGATCCTTTGTTCCCAAAACCTCTTCCCGTTAAGCGCGATATTTCCCATACTCATCTGCTTCTCCCATGCTTGTGGTTCGCTCCGGGTTCACGCTAAATCCATCTACATTTAACGTGGCGCGCCAGGTCGCCAGGTATCGGGAATAGCTGTTCAATTGAGTGGGGATATTGCCGGACGGAAGGGGGGAACACCCTGACATCAGAGAGTCAGCCGAATGGGTTACGCGATCTAAACGTTAAGAGAAATTAGAAGAGAGAAGCGTGCCTAAAACCTAGTGCTTGAGGGTTGGATTGCAAACGGTCGGAGGTAACTGCAATGTCGCACTCTCGAGTTCTTACTTGTTCTGTTCGCGCCTTGGAAGAAAGAAAAGTCAATGTGCCCAAGCTCTTGGTCCAATTGTGAGATCAGATCAGTGCCTGGTAATATCTGATTCAGCTAATCCGCAAATAGTATCGGCTGGCAGAACTCGGAAATACGGTTTGACGTAACCCGCCAAAGCATCTAACGAGCCGCCGACAAGTTCGGATTTTGCGGTAGGATTTTAGCTAGAGAGTAATGAGGAAGCTCTGAGAGGGACAGGAAAGCTTCGCCGTTGATAAAACGTTACGGATTACCTGAGAATTCAACGCCGCGGACCACCATCGCAGCAGAGCGATGGCAAGAGGGAACGCTAAAGAATTAGGACTCTGCTGAAGGCTAGGCATCCTGAAGCCATCCCTGGCGAACGGCATAGCGAACAATTTCAAAACGGCTGTTGAGTTCCAGCTTGTCGCCGAGCCTCGCTTTGTAGGTTTCCACGGTCTTAACACTGATGCGAAGCTGAGCTGCGATCTCTTTATTGCTATATCCCCAAGCTACCAGCCGCAGTACCTCTGCTTCTCGCTCGCTTAATTCTTTGTTGTCTAAGGCGTCTTGCCGGTGAGGCTTTCGCATTGAATTGCTCAATAGCTCACCCGCCAAAGTGGGATC
>DATLBQ010000335.1:0-6751 GCA_035526805.1 Pyrinomonadaceae bacterium | reverse complement strand
ATATCGGTGGTCTATTGATGGTTTGGGTTGGCTATTCGTTGGCGAGGATTCTGTGACGACACGAAAGTGGTAGTAAAAGTGAATAGTCGAGTATGCGAAAGAACGATCAACTACTGACGTTACCTTCCATCTACTATTCACGATTTACGATTCATTATTTACTATCTTTTTGAGGCCCGTATGACGATTCCGGAAGACGGCTATCTGCTGCGAATCTTTATTGGCGAGAGCGACCGGCACGGGCATCACCCGCTTTATGAATCAATTGTGTTGCAGGCAAGAGAAGCGGGACTTGCCGGCGCGACAGTCTTGCGCGGTGTTATGGGTTTCGGGAAACACAGCATCCTGCACACGGCAAAAATCTTGAGGCTGTCGGAAGATATGCCGATGATCGTCGAGATCGTTGACAGCCTGGAGAACATCGAAAAGTTTTTACCTGTGCTTGATGAACTTATCAAAGATGGTCTGGTGACGATCGAGCAAGTGCGGGTGATTCACTATCGAGCGTGATGCTATACTCCGACTCACCCCACACAAATCATAACTGGAGCGTCTTCGATGAAGCTTTGGATCTTTGCGTTGGAAGTGTCTGCGATATTACTCATCAGTGGTTGTAGTCAAGCCGAGAATGCGAATCTGAACAATGCGCCCGCGGCGTCGGGAAGTCCGGCAACTCTGGCGATGGCAACGCCCGATGAACACGGCTTCGCGCGTGCTAACTATGCCAAGCACTGCTTCGCATGTCATGGAGACGAAGGTAAAGGTGGATTGGTGAAGGTCGAGGATGTGAGGCTAAAAGTTCCCAGCCTGACGGAGGGCCATGCTCTCGAACATTCTGACGAGAAATTCTTCAAACAGATTACGGACGGCGGTGAGGGCATGCCAAAGTTCGAGGATAAGCTTTCAGCCGCAGAGATTAACGCGCTGGTGCGCTTCATTCGGCGCGAGTTCCAGGGAAAGAGTGAAAAGTGAAAGGTGAAGAGTAAGCAGCGAAGGGCGGATTTACTATTCACTTTTCACCATTTACTATTTACCCGTCAATGCACCCGTAGCTCAGTTGGATAGAGCGTCTGACTTCGGATCAGAAGGTCGCAGGTTCGAGCCCTGCCGGGTGCACCAATGCAGTCAGTAGTTTAGCGCCTCTGTGATAATCACTCAGAGGCGTTTTGTGTGCCTATAGTGTGCCAATGGGCTGGAATACTTAAATCGTAGTAGGTCGTAGATAGATCGTAAGCGCCTCTGCAAAGGTGAGTGAGAGACTACAGGTTACGACTTTAACGACTTAAACGATTAAAGCCCTTCGCTCTGTTCGAGAGAAGGGCTTACGACTTAAACGATTTTAACGATTTTAACGACTTAAAGTGTGGTCTCAATAATCACAAATCACAATTGCTAATAGACCCTAAGATTTGAGCGTGCTCGCTTTTTTAAGGTGGCAATGAATGACTGTCAGACGTGTGGGGCAAATTGTTGGAAAGACCCCCAAAATGAACCGATTTTTGGCGCAATATCGTGGCTGTCATCTGAAAGGGCACTTTGCTGCCCGCGAACGGATGGACTGGCAGACTAGGGTGGCGGTACAAACAAGTCTACGAGTTTTATGGAAACTGTCAGCGCTGTCAGTTTTTAAGTTTCTACCACCATCTTGTTGCCATGTATACGCCCGATCCTCCAGCAGCCTTAAACGCCGCAGAAGATAAAGGGGTTCACGCCTACTGCTTTTGCCGCATCTGATCTTGCGCTCATGTTTCCCTTTCGATGAAAATTTTCATCCGTACAGCATCCTTTCAATCTGTGCTGTAGCGTCCGCTTGCATGCCCGGCAAGACGTGGCTGTAAACGTCCATCGTTAGCGTGGTTGAGCTGTGGCCGAGTCTTTCGCTGACTACCTTTGGATGGACGCCAGCCTGAAGTAGCAGGGTCGCGCACGTGTGACGCAACGCGTAGAGCGAGAAGGCCGTTGATAGCTTAGCTGCCTTCAGTGCGGGCTTAAAGTGCCGTCTCACAAGGTTTCTGCGCAGTATCGGGCCGCCCTCGCTGTTCGCGAAGCATAGGTCCGTTCGAATACCTATCTTTAGCAACGCTTCAGCCTGGGCCGCGCGGTGTTCCCTAAGTTGCTGAACCATGCTGGCAGGCAGCGGTACGCTGCGCTTGCTGCACTTTGTTTTCGTATCCTCGAAGTACCAGCCGCCGCCCATCTTTTTCGAGTGCCATTGTAGGGTGCGCTGAATCGTTACAAGCCCCTTTTCAAAGTCAATGTCAGTCCACTTGAGGCCCAAAGCTTCAGACGGTCGCGCGCCAGTCGTAAGCAGGAAGGCAAACAGAACGCGGTGGCGATTCTCGACAACTACAGAGCCCGTCTTGTTCTTACGGGTGAAGCGTTCAACGGCTAACAAGCGCCCTGCCTCTTCGCGGGTCAAAGCTTGCACCTCAGCGGCCTTGCAGCGCGGCAGATCGACGGCATCGCAGGGGTTAGCGTGTATTAGGTGCCAGCGAACAGCCTGCGAGAGCGCAGAGCGTAGGGGCGAGTGAAAATGCCGCGCTGTTGAGGCAGTAAGCCCGCTGTAAAGCTTTTGAATATCCTCTGCGCGTAGTTGGCTCAGGCGGACAGTGCCTAACGCGGTCTTAACGTGGCCTAGCTGCCATTCGTAATCGCGGAACGTGCGCTCGCCAACGCGAGGCTGGGCCACGGTTGTCAGCCACTTATCGAGGAAATCCCCCAGAGTTGTCTTAGTTTGGAAGGTCGGGATACCTATGTCCTGCTTGCGCAGCGCGTCATTCAGCCAGGTTTGGGCATCTTTCTTAATGCCGTGGATCGTTTGGTTCTGATATTTGCGCTTGCCGTCGCCGCTGCGCCCGACATAGATCCGAACGGTCCACGTGTTTTCGGCTCGCTTAATTATTTGTCCTGCCATTTGATTTACCTCTTTCTCGCCTTTCGTTCGACTCGTATCAGAAGATCCCCAGGTTGGCACTCCAATGCCGCACAGATGCGCTCTAGCGCATCCAAGTCAAGCCGCTGGGCCTTGCCGTTAGCCATTGCTGCCAGCGTTGCCCAGCGAACGCCCGTTTCCTGCGACAGCCAATAAAGGGTGCGCTCGCCCAGCAGCTTTTCAAGTTGGAATCTGATCATGCTTAGACTATACTCCTGTAAGCTATAGACTACAAGAGAATAATAATGTTATGCTTCCCTGTGCTTCTGAGTGCCGCTATGTATTGCGACGACGAATTAAATCAGATGTGGCTGCAGGCCGAGTTCCTTGCGGTTGTCAATGATGTCAAGCCCGAAGTGTGCTGTGAGCTGTATACGACAGCATTCGGGCTTTACAAGGAAATATTATGTCCGCCGGTAACTTGGGAGACGGGGAAATACAGGCTTCACGATCCTCACGATTCACAGATTAAAGCCTTGAGCGACGCTTTGGACGCTTGGGCGGTGAAGTGGAATTTAATGGCTGAGTGGTGTAAAGAAGCGGCATATTTTACCCTCCAAGTTTGGGCCGACTCTTCGAAACCTGGCGAGTTTTTCTGGTGTCCGCCGACCACTAGAGAACAATTGCGCTATCCACACCCAGAAGGTCTGCCGCTATACCAGCGGGAGTTCGGGCGTGAGTGCTATCTCAACACTCTTGAATTGCTTATGCGTGAAGCAGTCGCAGACCATCCGCTGTTAAAGCTTGGCGAAGCGGAGAAGCTTGGAAGCTTTATCGAGTCTGTTCGTAATAGCGCGACCATAGAGGAGTATTGCAAAAGAGTAGAGGCAGCGAGCCCGCCTTTTACCGCTAAAGAGAAGCGAAAGCTATATCAGCACCTTAAATGGGCCATTGAGTTTCAGGTTGCCGGAAAATCATTTGAAGAAATTAAAGTGAAGTCAAATGTCACAGAGAAGGCCGTGGAAAAGGCGGTTCGAGAGATATTGCAGGCAATGGACCTGGAAGAACGGCCTAGAGTTAAGAAGAAGAGCGGCAGACCGAAAGGATCGCGAACGGTTTACCACTGGCGCGATCGGGTTAGATAAAAACTCCGAACTTTACACTCCCTAAAAATAATTTTGAAAGTTCTGTTTTTCTGTGGGCGGCAGTGTGTTGTTATGCCTGCGGAGGTACTGAATGATGCGTCTGATTAAGGCAAAGCAAGCAGCAGAGATTCTTGATGTTCGACTCCCGCGTCTGTACGAACTCGCCCGGCTGGGAACTGTCCCCTCTGTCCGTCTCGGAGAAAAATCAATTCGGTTCAGTGAGTCAGCCCTAAAAGATTTTGTCGAACGTGGCGGGGTCTCGCTTGGCGATAACGGAAATGGCGGCAGCCAGGTCGATGAGCCGCAGGCGGCGTAGAAAACTTTACGAGCCCGAAGATCGGCAATGATCTCAGGGCTCGCGGTTAAGCGGAATGGGTAAGCGTGACGGACATACTTTCCTCCAAATCTGAAATCTTGTCAACGGTGCCAGCGGCCCTTAGACCGTCGTTGCCTCGAATGGCCGTATACGGCCACTTGGTCCATTCCTGCTTTTCTCTTCGCGAAGACACTGCGCGGGCGATTGAAAAAGACTGGCAGTTCAGCGCATCCGATATTGATCGTCTTGGTGTCCGTAGCTGCCCCAGCTACACCGGCAATCTGCTTGCAAGTTACTCGCTGCTACAAACGTTCAGCGCCGAGGTTCTATCTCAAACGCCAGGGCTTTACTGTTTCAACTATCGATCACGCCCTTGCGCCTGTTTGGAGTTTCGGAGCGACTGCATCTGCCATGTGGATTGGTGGCGAATAGACATTGATCCCAAGCATGCCCAGCGCGGCTTCATCCTTCCCGTTCGACATTCCGAATATTTGTTTATTGATGCTCTGCGCGTGTTTCGAGACACGCGTGATAGGCATGGCTTTCTCTTGAAACTTCGGACCGAAGAAAGGCGGGTAGCGTGAGTCTAACAGCACCCGCATCGGTCGTTGCTGAGTTTAGAAAACTCGATGAAGCCGTGCATCGCAAGGCGCGTAATGCTATGCAAACAATTCCTGATGGCCCACGCGAGTTAGAGCCTTATGAGACTCAGACGCGATCTTGGCCCGAACTTAGTCCAGTCGTGTTTCATGGTCCAGTGGGCCGGTTTGTTCGACTGGTCGAGCCCGAGACTGAGGCCGATCCAGCCGCGATGCTACTTCAGTTTCTTGTGCTGTTTGGAAACATCATCGGGCGCACTGCTTACTTTCTGGTGGAAGGTGCGCGGCACTATTCAAATATTTTCGTTTTGATAATTGGCCTTACGAGCAAAAGTAGAAAAGGCACTAGCCTTAATTATCCCCTTCAGGTCTTTCAGCGCATCGATGAAGATTATGTGAAAAAGTGTTTGGCCGGCGGTATGTCAAGCGGTGAAGGGGTTATCGCCCACGTCCGCGATCCGCGGGAAGAGAAGCAGGCCATAAAAGAGAAAGGGCGCGTCATCGATTATCAAGTCGTCGTCGTTGACGGAGGGGTTGAGGATAAGCGCGCATGTCTTATCGAAACCGAAATGGCTTCAGTGACCTCCCGAATGAAACGCGAGTCAAATTCGCTATCAGCGGTAATCAGACAAATCTTTGACACTGGGAATCTGGCGGTAATCACAAAAGGCAGTCCGTTAAGAGCGACGGGTGCGCATATCTCTATTATCGGACATGTCACCGAGGCGGAGCATCGCCGGATTTTTGACGATACACAATTAGCCAATGGCTTCATAAACAGATTCCTTCATGTCATGTCTCGCCGTTCAAAGTGTTTGCCTTTAGGCGGCGACCTTTTACCCGCCGACTTGAACGATATTGTTAGCAGCACACAGAAGGCGGCGGCATTTGCGCGAAGCCTGAATAGAGTGACGTTTGATGCTGACGCCACCGCTCTGTGGATCGAAAAATATCCCGTTTTGTCAGAGGGTCGGCCGGGAATGTTGGGCGCGGCAACGTCACGGGCAGAGGCTTATGTTCTGCGGCTGAGTTTGATCTACGCGCTCTTGGATTGTTCGTCTGTGATTCAACGCGATCACTTAATCGCCGCGCTCGCGCTCTGGCAATACTGCGAAGACTCTGCGCGGTACGTCTACGGCGACGCGCTGGGTGACAAATTGGCGGATGAAATTCTAGGCGCGTTACGCGAAGCTGCTGACACGGGCTTAACCCGCTCTCAAATTCGCGATCTATTTCGTCGCAACGTTGATGCAGATTGTATCTCTGGGGCTCTGAAGTGCCTTGCGGAACACGGCTTGGCCCACACGCGGAAAGAGCCGAGCGATGGTCGCCCGGTTGAACGTTGGTTAGCCGCTCCGCGTGCTGCCGTTGCGCCCAAGCCGTACGTGGTTGAGCCCGCGCAACTTTCAACGCGTGAGGAAATTTATTTTCCGCCTGGAATCTCTGACGATGAAGCCGATCAAATCAGCAGGGAGGCGCTGGGCGTGATTTCAATTTGAACGTAACCAGTTTGGGTTGTGCTCGAATCGCCGCGTCTAATTTCCGGCAAGTGAGCATGGTCCCAATTCCAACCGGGACAGGGCGGGAGGATGCCGCTGAAATCCTCTGGGCCTCTCGCTCTTTCCCCCGGTTGGCAGATAAAGCGAGGGGGGGGGCCGAATGTTAGGAATTGAAAGACGTTGCCCGTTATGTCATCAGGAAATAAAGAACGCGATCAGCGACGAAGAGTTATCAGAACTGGTGCTGGCGGATTTGCTGATCGAGAACATGGCCGAAGAGGATGAAGCGCCAAGCGCTTGGGAATCGGGCCAGGTCAATT
>DATLBQ010000334.1:0-5700 GCA_035526805.1 Pyrinomonadaceae bacterium | reverse complement strand
GAAGCCCGTACGCTCCACAAGCGCGTTAACGCCAACAATGAAACGGCGGCGTTTGAAGAACCTCCTCCCAAACCGGCTTTGGCAGGTATCTTCTTCTGTAAACGGACTCGCACACCAGACTTAACATCGAATTGTTTTTTCAATGCCGACGCAGCCCGGACAATGAGGTTTTGATCGTCGCTCGGAATATCGGGGTTATCGCACGAAACTGAGATTCCTCCAAGTTCGTCGACCTCAAAGTGCAGATCGTCATGAAGCGAGATCGTTTGCAGCAGCGTTTTTACTTCGTGATAGCCGTCGGGTCGTCTGCCCAGAATCTGCAGACTCCAATTAATCTTGGCAAATGAAGGTAGGCTAAGGGCGGACTGATTCACTTTTGAGCGGCGGACTCTCATTTTCCTAGCCGCCCCTCGATGATGTGAGACGCCTAGCGAGCGATGAATACCTGAGTCAGATAGGTGCTGCCATCCGCGGAAACATAACTGCCAATCGCGGCAGCCTGAAAGCCAACATAAAGAATATTCGCGCGATGCCCCGACGATATCATCCATCTCTCGACAGCAAACCCGCCGGGATCATCGTAGCCCTTATTATACGCGATGTTTTCGGCGATCACTCGGAAGTGAAGAATTCCATTGTCGTGCGCTCGTTCCCTGAGTCGCGAGCCTTGCGGAGTGACGTGAGCAAAAAATCCAAGCAAAGCCATTTGCTCTGAGTGTGCCCTTGCCATCCGGCAGAGTTCGCGGTCCCACACGAGCGGCGATAGACCCTTCTCTACGCGGGCGCGGTTGGTTTGGTCAAACGCGCGGCGCTCGATTTCTGTTGGAATGTCCAGTGCCGACGGCAGAGCTGCCGACGCGGCACTGCGGACTGAACGATTCTCCAACGTGACTCGACGCGGTCGCGAATATCGCGCGTCGCTCATCGGATCTGACAACAGGCGGGCGACAGGTCGCGGCTGAATATTCTGCGCCAGTGCAGTTCCGCCCAGACTGATGAATGCCACTGACAAGACAGCGACATTGATCAAACCGCTGAGCGGTTGGCGAAGAAGCGTGGAGGCATAAAGACGGTTGAATTGTGAAAATCTCATGCTGGAAGTGGCGCTCAACGCAAGAAAACAGGTTGCGTCTGCTGAAAGGCCTTTGAGGTAGGCTATGTGGAACGAAACCTCGCCGGGACAGGCAGGTCAGAAAAGTCAATCCAGACTAACAAACGGGTAAACCAAGATCAACACTTTTCTCAAGAATGAGCTTTGTTGAGGATTAGTGGGGCTTTTCCAGCGTTTCCGCGACCGAGTCGGTGGGTGGGAACTGGCGAATAACCTGTTCCCACGATCTGCGGACGGGATAGCCGTACAAAAGAACAGCGGCCGCAACCACTCCTGCCTGGTAGGTATACAAGGCGGCACCGCTCATCAGTGTGGAGACGAATCCGATGAGCGCAATAGCTACTCCAATCAAGGCGACGAGCAATGTCGTTCTTTGTAAAGTTGTGAGGAGGCCGTGAATTCCTTGAACCGCTGCAATATCCTGTAATCGCATCTTCGCAAATTTCGTGCGTCGCAATGCTATGGCGCCTAGTCCAAACATCAGGATGCTGATGCGGACGGCAATATCCAGCGGCGGATTATTGCGCTGCGTCAGGAACTTCTGACTTACAAAAGCAAGTACGCATAGAAGAACGACCGCAACCAGAAGTGACAGGACCGTTGTCGCGGTCGACTTATGGCGGCGCATGAGTTCGGTCCTCACGTCCGCTGATAAGGCGTCAGATGTTGTCATTATTTGGATTCCCTGCTCATCATCCTTCAAACTCCCAATCTTGAGCAAGATAAAAGATTAGGGCAGCCATAAAAGCGGCCCGCCGTAAACACGACGGGCCAAATGAAATCAGGCACAAGTTCTATTACGTTCGCGTTTGATCTCAACGCGGCGTGGGAGTTGGAGACGCGGTTGGAAGCGGTTGCACTCCGTTCAGATTTGCTGGCCGTGGCGTCGGACTAGTCACTGGCTGACGTGTTACACGCTGTACCGGCGCAACCGGCGTGACGTTGACCGGTAGCTGCCCGTTATGCTTGATTGCCTCGTCGATCAGATCACTCGCGTCGTCTTTCTTGTCCTTGCTGATTAGGATGCCGTTGGAATTCACAGTCACGTCTGCTTTACCCATGACCTCTTTCAAGAGATTTCCCATGAATCCCGGGCGCTCCGCCGGTGCTAAGTTTCGCCGTGCCGGATCAGGTTCAGGGATCGGCACGCCGATAATACTCAACTGCTCTTTTGCTTGTTCCGCGTAATTGCTGTTGGGGAAATTACGCAGCATGTCCTGGTAGTATTTCGCGGCCTCGTCCGGCTCCTCTTCCTGCTGATAAGTGTAGGCCAACTTGAACAACACCTCATCTCTCAACGAGAAGCTCGGATATTTGTCAATTACTTCCTTGAAGCGTGACTGTGCTCCTTTCAGCCCACCTTTTCCGCGTTTGTAGCGAGGTTCAAGATAGAAGTTGCCGACCTGGTAACTGTGCATTGCCAGACTTTCCTGAGTTTCGCGCAGGCGATCTTCAACCAGGGAACGAAGTGTAGTTTGCGGATACTGCTGCAGCAGTGCCTTCAAACGCTGTTCTGCTTTGCGCGCATGAGTTATGTCGCGGTCCGACAAGCCCATCTGTCGCATTTCAGCCTCTGCGACTTTCAGCATTGCATCGTCTGCCAAAGGGTCTGTCGGGAAAAAAGTCAGCCAATCTAAATAAGCCTGGGCCGCCTGGATCAAGGCGGAGGTGGTGCCTTCCAGATAAAACGAGTCCGCAATCGCGAGCTTCGCAAGCGGTAAAAAAGCTGAATCGGGATACGTGTTTATGATTGTCGAAAACAGGAGCCTGCCAGTTTCGTGGTTTCCCTTGCGCACTTCTTTCGCGGCTTCCTCGAAGAGCACGCGGTCCCTGCCGGGCGCGACGGTGCCCGTCAACTCTTCAAATTTGTCATCGCCGCCACCACCGAGCAGGCCAAAAAATCGTCCCTTTTTCTTTTTCTTTGCGGGCGCGGCGCCTGCCGTAGATACGCTGGCCCGAGCACTGGCTGTTGCTTGCAATCCACTTTGAACGCGTGTGTTTAATTCGGCAACGGACGCTTCCAGGCGATCGAGAATCGTCGGGTCATACTTTTCGGAGCGCTCTTGTTTCGAGCGCACATCATTAACTTCAGAGAGAACGGAGCCAACTTCCTTATCCAGGCCACGCAACCTCTCGTGTGGATCATCAGGATTCTTCTTCTCGCTCAAATTCTTTGGTTCAATCGACGAGATGGCACTCGTAAGGGAGCGCCGCATGCCGTCGAGCTTTGAACGCATGACGTCAAGTCGCTGAAGTGCCGAAAACTCACTCTGCGCGCTACCGGTCTGTGCCGTAGCCATCACAGCAAATACCAGCGTGGCGCAAACGATCAATTGCCCGAATAAGCGAGAATGCATACTAAAACCTCCAAAACTTCTCTAACTATGACCTAAGCGACTGCCTCTAATGGCTTCAATCAATGGCGGTCGAAGCTGGCGGAGCCGCAGACTAAGAACACGAGTAGCTAAACCCATTGCACGGTGGCGTCGCGAAGTCCTCGGACAGCTGATTCAGGATCCTCTGCACCGAAAACCGCGGAACCGGCAACGATAATTTCTGCGCCCGCGGCCACGACAGAGGCGATGTTTTCCAAATCGATACCGCCGTCTATTTCAATTCGAACATCGAGTTGGCGATCGTCAATCATGCGTCTTAAACGTCGCAGCTTGTCGATGGATGTCGGAATAAATTTTTGACCGCCGAAACCCGGGTTGACTGACATCACCAGTACATAATCAGCGTAGGGCAATGCTTCCGCCAAACTTTCAATCGGGGTCGCAGGATTGAGCACGACTCCCGCCTGCGCACCCGCTGCCTTGATTGATCCAAGCGTTCGATGCAGATGCGCATCAGCTTCAACATGAACCGAGACCATGCCGGCTCCAGCCTCGACAAACTGTTGCGCATATCTTCCCGGTTCAGAAATCATCAGGTGCGCATCTATGGGAAGATCGCTGGCCCGTGCTATCGACCTTACGACCGGCAACCCCACCGTCAGATTGGGCACGAAATGTCCGTCCATGACGTCAACGTGCAAAATCGTAGCGCCGCCACGTTTGACTGCGTCGATTTCATCGTTCAAGCGTGAAAAATCCGCCGACAAAATTGAGGGGGCGATATCAATTGTCCTGGACTTCATCATTCAACAGACTTACGAAGCGATTTTTCAGGGGTTCGGCGTCGGCACGGGTTTCGCGGCGGGCGACCGCGCGTTTCCATTTTGATTTCCTGCTCTATTGTTATTTCCCGCTCTATTGTTATTGATATTCGACGGCGGCCGATCGGAATTTTCGTTAACAGACCGGTTTGTATTGCTGCTGTTCATAGTGTTGTTCGCGTTCGAGAAACGATTAGCATTCCCATTTCGATTATTTGCGTTGCCGTTTGCGTTCGCGTTCGCATTGTTATTCGTATTTTTGTTTCGTCTGGGTTTGTTTTCGTTTTCTGAGCTAACGGCGTTTGTGTTCGCTGGTTTCTCTTCGGGTGATTTTTCCGGAACGACGACGGCCTGAGATGCTTCCCCTTCTTTCACACCGCGACTGATATCCATAGCCACTGTTTGACCGACCTTAACCACTTCGCCTCCACGCGGCAACTGAAACAAGACTGTATTCGCCATGACCTGGTTGCTGGGCCGGTTAGCGCGCACGCGAAAGTTCAAGCCTGCCTCGCCCAGCACGCGTTCTGCCTCAAAACGATCCTTTCCGATCACGTCAGGAACTTTTACTTCAGGACTGCGAAGGGATAAGAAAACGGTCGTGGCGAGTCCAAACACGAAAACGATCGCTATCGCGATCACGATGGTGAGCCTTCGAAGTGCTGAGAGTGCCCCGGTGGCCGTATTCACGTAGCTAACCTCTATACCGCCGAACTACTGATCGGGCCTTAACCAAGCTGCGAAGTCTAACATCGGTCCCGCCGGCTCGCAAAGTAACAGATTCTTGAAAGGCGCTGACCTGTCAAGCCTTTCGGTCGGTTGCCGCCTCTCGCAAACCTGGTACATCAGATGAAATGCGCGGAAGCAGCGTCAAGCCGCTGCGGACCTAAGCGCTGACAGGTCAGCGCACTCCAAAATTTACGGTTTACGCTCAAACGCACAGACAAAAAATCCATCCGTACCATCGCGATGTGGCCAGGTGCGAATGGCGCCCAAAGAGGTAAGGAACCGACTGTCGACGGGTAATTCAGCGCGCGTGAAGGTCTCTTTGTTTTCAAGGAACGTTTGCACGACGTCTTCATTTTCGTCGCGCTCGATCGAACAAGTCGAATAAATCAAACGCCCGCCAGGTTTGACGGCTCGCGCGGCGTTGAAAAGCAGTTGCCTCTGGCGCTCGGCCAAATCGTCTATGTCAGCGGGTGAGATGCGCCAACGGATTTCGGGGTTGCGCCTCAGCGTGCCCGTTCCTGAACACGGAGCGTCGAGCAATACGCGGTCAAAAGTACTGTCTGGAAACGACAGTGTCTGTATACCGTTAACCGCGGCGCAATGGATGCTTGTCAATCCCTGCAATTTAGCTGTTGTCACAACCGTCTGCAGACGATGTTCATGAATATCGCAGGCCACGATTAACGCTGAGTCCTGTGTGAGG
>DATLBQ010000333.1:0-7820 GCA_035526805.1 Pyrinomonadaceae bacterium | reverse complement strand
CACTTCCCCTAAAAGCCTTTCAAACTTCGATAAGTCACTCAGCTGAGTGAAGCTCAGGGTCGGGAAGTTGGGCTTGCCCCCGCTCTTAGTAACCCCATTCTATCCAACTGCTCCAACCTGGACCTTCGCTGCGTGTTCTTGAATTTGTTCCAACGCCCGCAGTGCCAGCGCCAGCGCGTTTCTACCATCCCTTCCCGAAACGGGCGCCGGCTGCCGGTCTCGGGCCGCTTCGACAAAAGCAAGTATCTCCGTGCGCAATGGCTCGACGTCGACGACATCGAGGTTCTTTGTATGAACACCGGGCCAGGCGCCGTCTGCGTTTGGCGGCGCCAGACTGCTGATCGACGCATGCTTCGTCGCGTAGTCAACGGCGACGTAATCATGCGGTTGAAAAAAGCGCATCTTGCGAATCTTTTCCGTGCCGACGCGCGATGCCGTAATGTTCGCGACCGCGCCGGTAGAGAACTCCAGCCGCGCATTAGCGGCATCTACTTTGTTTGTCAGTATAGGAATGCCCACCGCATGCAACGCCGTTACCTCTACCTCCTCGCCCACGAGCCACTGCACGATGTCGAGATCGTGAATCATCAAATCCAACACGACATCGATGTCCAATGAACGTGCGGTAAATTCACCGACGCGATGGATCTCAAAATAGACGGGATTGCGGACGTGAGGACGTAAGGCAACCAGTGCTGGATTAAACCTTTCCAGATGACCCACCTGCAACAGCGCCCCACTCTTTGCGGCTGCCGCGATCATTCGATCAGCTTCCTCGAGCGTACGCGCAATTGGCTTTTCCACCAGCACATGAATGCCGGCCTCGAGCAGTTCGACCGCTATTTCGCAATGCGCTTCCGTTGGTACTGCCAGGCTAACGGCGTCAACGCGGTCGACAAGTGTGCGCCAATCCGCGGTCCACTCTACCTTTCTTGCCAGGGAGATCTCATGCGCAATCTTTTCGTCGAGGTCGCAAACGGAGACAAACTCCGTCAGCCCTTCGGCGGCTAGGTCGGAATGTATACGCGCGTGCTGGCGGCCGAGATGGCCCACACCGATTACCGCCGTGCGAAGTGGCATAGTTTTACTGATTTCTCTTTTTGGTTTAGCTTACTGGGGCTTACTTTCATTCGGAGTCGAATATACTTGCATCCTTCAAACCTTGCCAAGCGTGGCACCGTTCTGCTTTTCCTCGCGGTCATTGCTTTCTATTTATACGGTTTGGGCCACTTGCCCTTGCTTGGGCCAGATGAGCCGCGTTACGCGCAGGTCGCGCGCGAGATGTTTCTCCGGCACGACCTGATTACGCCGACATTGGGCGGGCATTTATGGTTTCAAAAGCCCGCATTGCTCTACTGGATGATGATCGCCAGCTTTAAACTATTCGGAGTCTCGGAGTGGGCGGCCCGTCTTCCGTCAGCGCTCGCAGGCGTCCTTACAATTGCCGCTGTTTTTGTTGTCGCACGTCAGGTGCCACGGAGTGGTAAAGCTGAGCGACCACATGGATATGTCTTTTGGTGCGTGCTGGCATCAGCAACAACATTGGGAATCATCGTCTTCTCGCGTGCCGCCAGTTTCGACATTGTTCTGACCATGACAATCACATGGGCACTGGCCTTTTATCTTCTCTACGAATTCACATTCAACGAAAGAGTACAAGCCTTCTGCCTGTCAGGCTTCTACTTTTTCATCGGTTTATCACTCCTGGCCAAGGGGCTCGTGGGGATTATGATCCCGTTCGGTGTTATTGCTCTGTACTGCCTGCTTGAAAGAAGACTGCCGAAGCGCAGCGCCTTGATTAGTCTACTTTGGGGCTGGCCGTTGGCGCTGATTGTGGCCAGCGCCTGGTATGCGCCAGTCATCCGGCAGCACGGCTGGCTCTTTGTCGATCAGTTTTTTATTCAACACCACTTTGCGCGCTACGTCTCAAACAAATACCACCATAAGGCCGCATTTTATTATTACCTATTAATTCTCCCGCTACTGGCTCTGCCGTGGACCGCCTTCTTAATTGATGGAGCGCTGCAATTCAAAAATCGGCTGCGGCGCGCCAAGGTGACCGCTGACGACAGCGTTGAAAATCGCTTGAACCGGCTAATGCTCTTTTCGCTCGCCTGGATTTTGTTCCCACTGGTCTTCTTTACTCTTTCAAGCTCAAAACTTCCCGGATACATGCTTCCAGTGTTGCCGGCCGCAGCGTTCATAATTGGTGAGAGATTCTGGCGGCTAAGTTTAGATTTCAGGAACCAAACATCGTCGGATAAATCTGTTGGGCGATGGCCGATGAGAACTACCGCAGCGCTGTGCTTAATATTCACAGTTGCAGCAGTCGGTTACGCGTGGCGAACAGGTAATCTACCTGTGTCTTTCGCACTATTGGCGGCGGCGCCCATATTGGCTGCAGGATGCTTCGCTCTTTTCGTGCCTCACAAAGTGGCTACGGCAATCATGTTGATCGGAGTCGCGACTGTTGTGGTCTTGATCGCGGCGATGAACTTTGCGGCGCCTGTTTTCGCTGAACGCGAGTCTTCTAAACGGTTGCTGCAGCTTGCGGATGCGCGCGGCTATTCCCAGGCGCCTATCTATGGATTGCAGCGAGATGATCGCAGCCCGGAGTTTTATGCGGCTGGCCGGGTTGCTTACGAGCCGGACGGCGAGCCCACCATGTACGAAGGAGTTGGCCAGGTGGTGTGGGAGAGCCGCAGACGTCAGATGACTATTTTGACGATGGCGCCGCTAAGAGATGTTGAGCAGTTCAGGCAGTTGAGTTCAATGCGTGTGGACGTCGTTGGGGATAACGGAAAATTTGCGTTGCTGGCCGTTGGACCGCCGTAAATTCCAACGTCCAAGGTCCAACGTCCAAGGTCCAAAGTCCAATCCAAAAAATATCCAAGCCCAATGGTCTCAAGGTTCGCAACCGTTCATCAGCTTCAGGCAGAAACCTACTTACTCAAAATATTGTTCATTGAACATTGGACTTTGGACACTGGACATTGGACTTTGGACACTGGACTTTGGACGGCGGTCTAGCGGAGGTTCTTTACGAAGAAGTCGATTACCGGTCTATCGTAACTTTCTCCTTCTTCGCCGGTGGCTGAGGGGAGTGTCAGGCCGCTTAAGGGCAAGTCGGTTCTCGTTTCCACATTGCTTATTCTTCCTAACGAGCTAGTAAATTCGAAGCAAGGGATGAGAGACTTCGTCGACTCGCGAAGTTGGACATTGTCCTGGCCCGCAAGCAACAGAATTCGTCGTGGGCCGAGTGCGCGAGCGAGGTCACAGGAATTCTTATTATCGTATTGTTTGAGAAAGTAGAGTCGCGTTGCCTTGCTCGCCAGGAACATCAGGGGCCGTAGGTTCACACCAACATCGCCATGAACAGCGGCCTCAACCAGCTCATCCTGGTTACGCGGAACAGAGTCCAGCGCCAGCGCCTGAATGCCGGCGTCAACGCTCGCGGCGCGCAGCGCTGCATAAGCACCTAACTCCACTCCATAAACTCCTACACGATCTGCGATCAGTTCGTTACGTCTTTCGCCTTTCAGCGTGCGAAGAAAATTGATCGCAGCTAACGCGTCCTCACCTTCACTGCTGCCGAATGATGTCCACTGAACCGACGGGTTAAGCGCATGCCCTCTGAGATCCGGCCACAAAATCGTGCAGCCAGTCGCCTCGTTTACTTTCATTCCCAGGTTCAAAAGTAGCGAGCGGTCGCCGCCATAACGGTGCAGGAAGACCACCGCGGGTGCGCCTTCCACACCTCGTAGCAGCCAACCGCGGGCCGTTGAGCCGTCGCGATTCGGCCACGTTTCCTGAGTTACTTTGAGTGCTTTGCCGGTGCCGCTTAAGGTAGAAAATGTTTCCGGAGTGACAAGATAAGAGCGGCGAGGCGGGCGAGTAATTCCATAGACAATCGAAACCAGCGCAATAGCAAGAGCCACCACCAAAACAGTCAGAATTGGCACAAGCAGCCGGAAAAGTTTTTTTCCGAATCGTCGTCGGGTGGCCATGAGACAAAGGACGAAGTATGAAGTAAAGGACGCGCAACAATTGCATAACTGCGGGGTTTTCCCTGGTCTCTATTTCATCCTTACATCGTCCAAATCAGATCCTTTCCTGGTCAGGCGAGCGTAATCTTCAGGAGTGTTGATGTTATCAAAAAATGAATTCGCGCCTGCAAGCTCACTCAGTTCGCTAAACTCAAGCCATCGAGTTCTTACCGATTGTAACAGAGCAACAGGTTTTCGCTCGCCCGATTTGATCAGCGCCTCGGCAATGCTGAGACACGGTTCAACGCGATAAAGCGAACAAAGAGGCTGAGGAATGCCGTCCTTTTGAATTGCCGCAACCGCCTCAAAGTCGTCACGCAAAGACGCTAATTTTCTGAACAGTTCGCTCGTAACGAATGGAAAATCGCAAGCTACTACCACCGCCCAACTCGCGCGGCAAGCCGAGAGCGCAGCGTGTACACCGCCCAGCGCGCCCAACTGAGGATAGACGTCGGGAGCGAATTGCAGTTTAGGCTGCGACTCAGGCGAATTGTCGCCAACTAATTTAACGGAAGTAGTAACAGAAAATAGCTCCGCGGCGATCCGTTCGACAAAACTCTGGCCTTCGAGGCGTAGCTGCGACTTATCTGTTCCCATACGTCGAGATCGGCCGCCGGTGAGAATGAAACCCTCAATCGTGTCGTCCATGGAAAGAAATCTTAGTGCGTTCAGAAGGAATCAGGAAATAGTCCGCTGCTCGGGAGGAACGTTTACGCGAGTTAGTGCGTCTAAGTAGCCGATGTTGCAGGTCAGGCAGTTATGAGTTCAGTGATTAGGCTGCGGACTTTGTTAACACTAAAACTACGCAGGCGAGCGTTGCTCGGCGGCCGAGCCGCAAATACTGGCCTGAGAAGAAACTCTAAGCAGCACTCGCATCTCTAAAGGCAACACCTTGACCGGTGTCCGGCACGAAAGCTATATTCGCCCTGAGCGATGGCGGCCGGTGAGCGGCACAAATTTCAGCACTGAGCAGCAAGGGTATTTTAATGAAAAGTTTTACCAAGGTTCTCATCTTCTTGATCGTTATCGCCGTTTGCAGCGGAGTATCGCTAGCGCAAAAGACCGGCAACGAAACGCGGGAAACGGGCGTTACGGCTAAGGACCCTCGTTTTTTCGCTCTTGAAGACCTTCGCCCTGGGATGAAGGGCATAGCCCGAAGCGTATTTTCGGGAACCGAACCGGAGGAGTTTGGCGTGGAAATACTCGGAGTGTTGCCGGGTTTTCCCGCGCCACGTCAGACCGCGATCATAGCCAGGCTCTCCGGCGCGAATGCCGAGAAGACCGGTGTCTTTGCCGGCATGTCCGGATCGCCAGTCTACATCGAAAACAAATTGGTCGGTGCAATCGCCTTCGCCTTTCCCTTCGCGAAAGAACCCATCGCCGGGATTACGCCCATTCAGCAGATGATCGATGTGTTTGAAAGAGGCTCAGCAAGCCAAACCCAGCGCCCCCGAGAACCCCGAGCTATTTCCTTCGCTCAGCTTGCCTCGACTGATTGGAAGCCGACGTTGCCGAAACCGGCCGTGCCTTCAACACCGCTTATTGCGTCTGTATCGGAAAGCTCACGTCTGCTGCCGCTCATGGGCCAACAAATGGCTCCGATTGCCACACCCGTTGTCTTTGGCGGTATTAGTCAGGAGTCGCTCGCGATGTTTGCGCCTCAACTTATGGCGAGCGGGCTGTTGCCCGTTTCGGGCGCGGGAGGCTCTGCAGGAATTACGCCGCTGGCGAAGGCTACTGAGAAAACGCTCACGCCGGGAACGTCCATAAGCGTGCAACTGGTTCGCGGCGATTATTCCATCGCCGCTTCCGGTACGGTCACATTCCGCGATGGCGATCGGATTTACGCCTTTGGCCATCCGTTCTTAAGTCTGGGCGCGTCAGACATGCCGATGAGTGAAACGGCGGTAGTTACCGTCATTCCGAACCTAAATAATTCTTTCAAGCTGTCAGTGCCGGGCGCGATGATGGGCTCGATTTCCCAGGACAGATCCTCAGGAGTGTTTGGTCAGTTGGGCCAAACCCCGAAAATGATTCCGGTAAAGATCAATTTACATACGAGCCGCGATCGCACCGAAAGCTATTCCTATGAAATCGCCAACGACTCTTTCTTAACGCCGTTGCTGCTGAACATCACCGTGTTCAATACGATTACCTCCAGCGAGCGAGCGCTTGGCGAATCCACGATCACGATCAAAGGCGCCATCGACGTTAAGGGACAAGAGCCGGTTCAGGTAGATCGCCGATTCTCGGCTGGTAATTCGCCACTTCAGGCGGCGGGTTCAGTTGCGGGTCCGATTAGTTCGTTGCTGGGCAGCGGTTTCGATGATGTTCAGATTCAGGGCGTAACACTCGACATTTCTTCAACTGATACGAAATATGCGGGCACGCTTGAACGAATAGCGCTCAGCAAGACCGAAGCGCGTCGCGGTGAAAAAATCGAGATACAAGCTTACGTGCGAACGGAATCGGGCAAGCAGTTTGTCCAGCGAATTCCGGTGCAGATTCCTGAAGACGCTACTCCCGGACAGCTGTTGGTTTTCGTCGGCGATGGTGGTGCGCTGCAGGAGGGTTCAGCCGCGAAGGTCTTCGTGCCGCAGGACCTGGAACAACTGGTCAAGACAATCAACAAAGTGAAGAAGAGCGACCGGTTGTACGTAAAACTTTTTCGCATCACACCTGGCGCAGTTATTGGCACCAGCGAACTACCGAATCTGCCTCCGTCTGTGGTTGCCACGCTCAACAGCGACAGAAATTCCGGCGGATACACGCCCACCGTTTTGTCAGCAGTTTACGAAATGGAATTGCCGCCCGCGGAATTTGTTATCTCCGGACAACAGCTGATCGGCCTCGACATCGTGCCGTAACACGCCGGCTCCAGAGGAGCCGAATGTTATAGATTCCATGGACTCAAAGACCTGCGCTCCAGCGGAGCGCGATGTTTCCAGCCAGGTTGCGATAATGACTACGTTCGCTCCGCTGGAGCGAGGAGAAATCATTGGAAGGTTGCGCATTCTTTAAACATTAAGTCCCTACGGGACCAGGGGGACAACGAAAAGAAAGCGTCCTTCCGACCGCGGCATAAGCGCACGTTCACTTATTACACCCAGTCTTTTAATTCGCGCTTCCAGCGCCTCACCACCAAACAGCAGCAGTGTCGAATTCACGGGCGCCCAGTCCAACAACTTTGGCAGCATCTCTTCAAAGCGGTCCAGAGCGCGGCAGGTCACGAAGTCAACTGCGGGTGCAACGACAGTTTCGAACCGTTCGTTAATTACGCTCGCTCTTGCGGAAACGCCTGCATGGCTTAACGATTCGCGAAGAAACACAGCTTTCTTTTGCGAGCTTTCAATCAAAACAGCGCGCAGATCCGGCTGCACGATTAGGCAGGGAATAGTGGGCAATCCGCCACCGGCACCGACGTCGACCACCGGCGGCGACACCTGATACGCGCAGGCCGGCATCGGCCCGCGATCGCGGAGGAACATGTCTGCCCCGTTGTTGCTGTCACCGATCACCAGGTTGCCCGCCAGAGAGATGAAGCCGACATAGCGCCCGGTCGAGTCCAGCGCCACCGCCTCGTTGGAGCCGAAGTCGTTCGCGGGCGACCCATCCCATCCCACGTTGACGACCTGGACATCGCCGAGGGTGCGGTCGTACACCGCCACTTCAGAGCGGCCAGGGCAGTTGTTGCACGGCGGAAGCGAGCTGGACACAAACGCGACAACGTTGCCATCGCCGCTGATTGCGACGACGCGACTTGGTTGGGCGCGC
>DATLBQ010000332.1:0-3489 GCA_035526805.1 Pyrinomonadaceae bacterium | reverse complement strand
TTGAGCAATGGAAGAAGCGACGATGGCATCGGACAAAACCTCTTGATCCATCGCCTGCGAGACCAGCGCTTCCAACATTGCAGTCGCGTGTTCCTCCGATTCGCTATCAGAAATTTCCAACAGCACATACTGCGCGTGTTCTTCTGAAAATCCGAGCCGCATGTGCGGGAAATGCTTGGTTACTAGCGAAAGACTAAAGTGAGACATCAGCTCGAAACCAGTAAGGCTGGCAGCACATGTCGCCTGTGCCATTGTGAGCAGTTTCAACGCATCACCGGGTGTGCGCAAGCCGACCATGGCAGTTACTTGTGCCTTTGGCTCCGGGAATAGCTTTAATACCGCCGCGGTGATAATGCCCAATGTACCTTCAGCGCCGATAAAAAGGTCGCGCAAGTCATAGCCAGTGTTGTCCTTGCGGAGCCCCCGGAGTCCATTCCAGGTGTCGCCGTCCGCGGTCACGACTTCCAGACCAAGGCAGAGGTCTCGCATGTTGCCGTACCTCAGAACAGCCGTTCCCCCCGCATTGGTAGCAAGGTTGCCCCCAATGGTGCAGCTTCCCTCAGCAGCCAGCGACAGCGGGAAAAGTCGTCCTGCACGACTTGCTGCGTTTTGTACTTCTTCAAGAATGCATCCTGCTTCAACGGTAATCGTATTGTTGATCAAGTCGATCGCCCGTATCCCATTCATGCGCTTGAGTGAAAGCAGCACTGCGTTGCCCGTCGTATCGGGCGCGCTGCCCAAAACCAAGCCTGTATTGCCGCCTTGCGGCACGAGTGGCACGCCTTCCTGTGCGCACAATGCGACAATGGATGCCACTTCCTGTGCATTCGCTGGCCGTAGCACGGCCAATGCATGGCCAGTGTACCGTCCGCGCCAGTCAGTAAGGTACGGCTCCATGTCAGCCGGTGTGGTAATGACATGAGTGGATCCAAGAACGTCTTGGCATTTCGAAAGAAATTCGGTACTGACCATGACAATTGCTCCTAGCTTAGTTATTTTTCAGACCAAGGCATTTCTTTCCACAGTTTCTGGAACTGCTCGTCAGTTTCCTTCAACTCCGCTTCGTATTTAGTTGGAGCTAAATAGCGGACGGGTGCATAGGCTTGCAAAGCCTTTTTCTGAAACTCAGGGTTTGCGATCGCTTTTTCTGTTGCAGCAACGAGGCGCGTCCGGATCTCGGGTGGCAAGCCTTTCGGTGCAGCCAGACCGCGGAGGGACATCATGTTAATGTCGTACCCTTGCTCCTTGAAGGTGGGAACATCAGGAGCAAGCTCATTACGCTTCGGACTCATGACGCCAAGGTGGCGCAACGGCGTGCCGGCTTTTGCGAACTGCTGTGCCTCTCCAATATTGACCGCTGCCACATCAATCTGCTTCCCTTGAACTGCTGTCCGCACTTCCGACGCGCCTTTGAACGGCGCATGGATCATTTGAACGTTTGCAATCTTTTGGAACATGAGCATTGCCAGATGATCATCTGATCCCGCACCGGTCGTGCCAACACTAAGCGCGCCCGGACTGGCCTTTGCAGCCTTTGCAAGATCTGCGAGTGACTTGATCGGGCTATCCGAATGCACTGAAAAGTTATCCGGATCATCTACAATGTTGCCGAGCAGGTCGAAGCTGCGCCAGGTAAATGTGGTCTTCCGCTCAATTGGAATCGTCAGTACATTCGGTGTATTGATGAGGCCAATGGTGTAGCCATCTGGCGCAGATCGCGCTAACTCGCTAAAACTGATAGCACCGCCGGCGCCAGGCTTGTTCGAAACGACGATTCTGGCGTTATTTCCCAACTCTTTTTCAAGATACGGTGCGAGTAGGCGCACAACCAGATCGGAGCCGCCTCCTGGTGCATACCCGACGATGAGGTTGATCGGCTTCGTCGGATAATTGCCAGCATCTGCAGCAGTCGCGATGCCAGGGGTAAGTCCAGCTACGATAGCGACCAGCGGTGCAAATGCGCCGAGAAGCAGTTTGTTTTTTCTTGCAACGTATCGCTTGAACATGATTGTCTCCTTTTCCATTTCAGTAGGTTGTTTATGCAAGCCAGTTGGCTTGCATGGCCCTTTAACAGCACGGCTTTTTTGTTATCGATGATTCAGATTCTGTGCATAAGCAGGTCGCTGCAAGGTTTCTTCGAAACGCCGCATATACACAGGCCAGACTTCGGGATTCACGAGCCGGGGCGGCGTGTTGCCAGCCACTAGCAGCTGAATTTGCTCTGCCGCGATTTTTGCGATGTTGAACCTTGCATCATGTGATACGCCCGCAGTGTGATGGGTGGCCACCACATTTTGTAGACCCAGAAGCGGGTGGTCGAAAGGCGGAGGCTCGACCGCCCAGACGTCTAATCCAGCGCCTCGAAGGTGCCCTGACTGTAATGCTTCAGCCAAGGCGACTTCATCATGAATGCCGCCGCGCGCGGTGGTAATAAATAGAGCACCTTGCTTCATTTCTTTAAACGCTACTGCATTGAACATGCCCACCGTTTCCTTGTTACGCGGGCAGTGCAGCGACACAATGTCGGAGCGAGACAGCAACTCCTTGAATGAAACCGGGACTGCGCCTCGTCGCTCAAACTCGGCTGCGTCCAAATAGGGATCGGTTGCGAAGACAGTCATGTTGAAGGCTCGCGCCAGGCTGGCGACACGGGTGCCGATATGCCCCATACCTACCAGACCAAGGCTGCGTCCACTGATGTCATAGCCCATGACATCTTCACGGCTGAAACGCTCTCCGCTGCGCAAGCGTCGGTCCTGTTCGCAAAGCCTTCTGGAGACAGCAATCATTAAGCCGATAGTCTGTTCTGCCACTGCGATAGCATTGCCGCCGGCCTGATTCAAGACAGCCACACCAGCTTTCGTACACGCGTCGACATCGATGGTGTCGTACCCAGCGCCTGAGGAAGAGACGCAAAGCATGTTTGGGCATCGCGCCAGTAAATCATCGGTCACATGCCATTGGCATGGCAAATCATCTCTGGATGCCATTAAGTGGTAGACATGGGCCTGCTCCAGTTTCTGCCAACTATCCTGATCCGCTCCATTTATGGGAAAAACGTCAAGGTCAATACCAGCATCCTGAGCAAGCATTTGGTCAAATATAGGATTCGTCCATGTGCCTGAGCGCACTACCTTTAATTTCACTGCCATTGGGTTGTCCTTTCTTAGTTGCAAAAGGCAGAACGCCGAACAAGCGCGTGCCGCTAACTCAAAACCTGTCTACCTTTGATGCATTTGGTCAAATAGATGTTATATTGGCAACTTTCAATCATCTTCTTTAATTGAGCTTCACCCCCTGTAGGCGATGATTCACAGAAAGTTGCAACTTCACGGATAACGAAAGATTTCAAAACGGCCTGAAGCACCCAGCCTAAACGCCGTGTCAGGCAGGTTGTCAACAAACAGTGGAACACTTACAAAGTCACGACCTCAGTATTTAAGCGGGAAGCAGGTTTGTTAAGGTCGGCCTACTTCACGCACGAGTCAT
>DATLBQ010000331.1:0-5931 GCA_035526805.1 Pyrinomonadaceae bacterium | reverse complement strand
CAACGCGGTCGGGAGACGGAGATAAAACGCCGTCTCGCGGACTGCGGTTATGGAAACTTTGTGGACATCGAATTAAAGAATGGCGACTCACTTGGACAAAAGATTGAGGATTGGTTATGGACGGCTGGGGCAGTTCGGCCCTCGTGGAACAGTCGAATACGGCAGATTGTCTATTGTTGCCAAGTGTTCGTGGCTCGCGTCGCACGGTATTCGCGCCGACGTCTGTTGGGGGATGAGTCGCCTGGAGGAAAATAGTTATTTCGCGGGATACAAAATCAGAAGGTTATGGAGTGCGTTTGCGCCATGCGTCTTGAGCCTTTGAGAATCGCATTTGCGACGCCAGAATATGTGACAGAAGAGTATTTTGATGGTGGATTGGCAAACTATGTTCACCGGCTTGCAAAAGCGCTCGCTGGTATGGGTCATGACATTCATGTTCTGACATTTTCGGAAATTGATGAAGCTGAATTTGATCACGAAGGCGTAACAGTCCACCGCCTTACAAGCGGGAGATGGTGGCTTCAATTAAATGAATTGACTCGATACCGCCTGGCGAGAACACCTCTATTTTTGGATTTTAGCGTCAAGGTTTATCGCAAACTGAAGTGGCTCAACTCACAACAGCCTATCCACCTGGTGCAGTTTCCGAATTATTCCTGTTGTGGCTTAGTCTCGATGTCTTTGCTTAGAGTGCCATACGTTTTGCGTGCTTCATCCTACCAACCAGCCTGGAACGACGCGGCCGGAATTAAACGCAACTTGAATATCAGAATGTTGGAGTGCTTAGAAGCGCTGCAATTTCGGCTGAGCCGCCATACTTATGCCCCGAGTTATACCCTCCAACAAATGTTGGCGAAGGAAGCCCGCTTGGCGCACGTGAGCGTGATTCGGACACCTTTCTATGTGGAAACTCACGAGTGGGAGACTTCCGTTTATGACCGGTTCTTGAAGGGTAAAAAGTATCTCCTGTTTTTTGGCCGTTTTCAATTGCACAAGGGTTTTCACACGCTAGCTCAGGCTTTACCTCGATTTTTGGAACAGTATCCGGACGCATACGCGGTTCTGGTGGGGCGGGACATGGAATCCAGTCTCGCTACCTCGATGGCAGATTATGCACGGCTTCAGTGTGGCAGTTTGGCGCAGCGACTCGTGCTATTAGAAAACCTGCCGCATCGTCAGCTCTATCCAATTATCGCCGGAGCACATTTGGTAGTTTTACCTTCTTTGGTAGACAACTTTCCGAATGCCTGCTTAGAAGCGATGGGTCTTGGTAAAGTCGTGATTGGGACGGTGGGTACTAGTTTTGACGAATTGATAAGCGAGGATAAGACTGGGTTTCTCGTCTGTCCGAACGATCCACAGGCACTGGCAGAAAGGATCATCTCTGCATGGATAAGTCCGAGACTGCAGAAGATGGGCGCGGCGGCGCGCCAAAAAATACTGGAATTTTCACCAGAAAAAACGATCGACGGACTCTTAAGCTACTACTCGGAGATATTGGATGGATGAGCATTAGCCTGCACCCGCGCAAAAACTATTCCGACTATTTCGATCCGACAGCCAGCGAATCTGCGTCATTTCGGCATGGACGTCGAATTGTTCGAGTATCGCCATTCGTAAGGTCTGCCGTCTTTTACTCGCACGCCGGCAAGAAGATCACGAGCCCGGATTGACGAGCGCAAAAAGGCCCTCAAAGTTGAAGGGCTAAGCTCCCCCCAAATTGCTGAAACCAGAATCATCAATGTCTTGAGATTCCACTTCCAGGACTTTTTCTTCAGAATGAGCTCGAGCAACATTGGCGGATCGCCAGCCCAAAGTCGCATCGCACCGAGCATGTAAAATGCAGCCAACGCATCGCCATCGTGAGAGTGGTTCGCGCCGACTGCGCGCGTGCCATTAAAAAGCGTGACGTTGCTGGAATGATAACGATAGCTGTAAAGAACGTCCGGAAGCGTTAGCACGCGACCCTGGGCTGCGATTCTCAAAAATAGATCCTGGTCCTCGCCGCCATCGGCAGTCTCATCGTAACCACCGACCTGGGCAAACACGTCGCGGCGAAACATTGCCGAGCCATGGGGAAAGGGGACGTAATTGGAACGTCGCACCAGCCTCCAGCGATCGCGAGGTCGCACTTGTTGGCCTCCGGCGTCAATTCCGTTGCAGAGCGTTCCAACAACAGCAACATCGGGACGGCCTTTGATAATGTTCCACTGCCGTCTAAGCCGATCGGGATGGGCAATATCGTCGGCATCCATGCGTGCCACTATCTGCGCGCGCGCCTTTGAAACTACTGTGTTCGAGCTACCGGAGGGTCCGAGCCGCTTTTGGCTTTCGTAAAGCTTTATTCGCTTGTCCCGCTGCGACCATTGTCGCAATACTTCGACGGAGCCATCTGTGGAAGCATCGTCGAGAATGACAAACTCAAAGTCGCCCAGAGTTTGTTCGAGAATGCTTTTTATGCTTTCGTCAAGGAAGGGAAGTGCGTTGTGCACAGGCATAACAACGCTGATAAGGGGATTCGTCGTCAAGTTCATACGAGGTCAGTCAGACCGGCATCTTAGATACCAGTTTATCGGCTGTCTCACCTGTTTGGCTAATTCGATCGTGGCGTTGCAACAGGATAGAAAAGGATGCGCGAAACAATCAATTCTCAATTTCGGGGATACATCTGAAGGCGGCAGGAAGAAGCCGTGCTCATTCCTATTTTCATCGAGCCTTCTTAATGTATCCGACCACTCCATAACTACGAAAGCCATTCAACAAGCCATCTTCTGAAATCAGTTCGGATCAACAGCAAGATTCCCGGTGGAATGATCGTTGAGAGAAGTCCACCTAATATCACTCGCGGCAGCGGTGAGGTAAGACTTGTCAAGCCAACGTAGGAAATCAACAGTCCTGCCCCGGCCGCCGCTAACGTCGACAGCGAAATTCGAATGAGCTTTGACGAGATGCCGGGAAGAATCTGGTTTAAAGCAACCAGGCGGTTTACGCATGCGAACGCATAAGCGATCACGCTGGCCCATGCTACGCCGGGCAATCCGAAAGCTGTTATCAATGGATAGAGCGCAGCGAGAAAGACGAGCGCTTCCAGAGTCTTTCCCACGGCCACCTGTTTTGGCCTGTTCAGACCCCAGAAAACGGTGGAAATGATCACACTGAGCCCTCGGAGCGGAATACCTAAAGCGAGCACACGCAGCACTGTCCCCGCGGTGGTCCACTTGACCCCGAAGAGTAGTTGAATTATCTCACCGGAGAGCAGGAACAACGGCAGTGTGCTCATCAACATGATCACTGAAGAGATACTAAATACTTTGGTAAAGGCCAGCTCCAGTCGTTCTGGTTGGGCGGCGATTTCGGCGTAGGCCGGAAAGAACACTGAGGCAAGAGCGAAAACCAACACGATAATCGGGGCGCTGGCAATGTTGAAAGCCAGGGAATAATTGCCGAGTGCGCCGGTTCCCAGTAAACGCCCGACCATGACGTTGTCCGCCATGTTAGTCACATATGAAGCGATTGCGATCACAAGCGTGAACTTTCCCACGCTCAACGAGCGGCGAAGGGCAACCTTTTCGAACGCTAGACGGGGACGATACGAATGAAAAATGTAAGAGAAGACCGTCCCCAGGACGGCGGTTAACAATAAGCCAATCACCAGCGCCCAGACATTTCGCATGACCACGGCCAGAGCAACCGTCAACGCTATTCCGATAATGTTCGTGGTAAGTTCGTACCAGAAGATCCTCGCGAAGCTAATCTCCTTGCGCAGAATAACCAGGCCAATGTTTTGGAGTCCGTTAACGAGGCTTGCTAAGCCGAGAATCGGAATAATTACCTTCAGCTGTCCTTGCCCATAGAACCGCGACATCGGAAAAGCAGAAGCTGACACTAACAGAGCGATTAAAAGACTTCTAATGACTTCTGCCGACCACACTGTGTCCAAATGTGCTTTCAGCTCAGCCTTGGTGTCGAACTTGTTTGCAACGATTGTCCGGTCTAACCCCATCGTTGTCAGCGCGTTCAAGGCCGCCACAATAGTCAAAGCCATGCCTAACAGTCCGAAATCCTCTGGCGCCAGAATCCGCGCGAGAACGATTGAGCGCACGAAACCAATCAACTGTCCGATTAGCGATGACGATACACTCCAGTTAACGCCGGAACGAATCCTTTTCATCAGCGTTAAGTTTGTCGTATCTGATGTGTCAGTTATTTCCGCGGACGGGTTTTCGGTTAGGCGAAATGGTGTCATTATCCAATCAACCACTTAGTCCAGGCCTTATATGTCGGTAATTTTTATCTATCCCAACGAGTGGTCGACTCGGCGAAGCAGGTATCTGCGCAATCATGTTGGCCATTGGAATCCGAGAGCGTCAATTCTTTTACATTGCGATGACCTGTCGCTCCACGCTTAGGAGTTAAGTCGACGACGCCTCTGCTCCGCTTATTGCCTCCAAACGGCCGTGGACTCGCTGCCTTTAACTTAGCCTGTTCTCAAGATCGAGACTCCGCCGCCGCTGCTGAAGATCCCCGCCACACATCCGGTCATTAGCGTCGCCAGCGTAGCGGCAAGCAAGGCTCTTAGACCGAGGCTGGCGAGATCGTCGCGACGTGACGGAGCAAGTGCCGCGGTACCACCTACAAAGATTGCCATCGCTGCCACGTGTGCGAATCCACAAAGCGCGTAACTCAGAATCACGACGGTTCGAGGATCGGTGATCTGTCCGCTGGAGATTAACTGTGCGAGATGGTTGTAAGAAAAGACCTCAGTCAGGATGACCCGCTCGCCCAACAAGCGAGCTGCTATAGGTATATCGCTCGCTTGCAGTCCAAGCAGAAAGGCGAAGGGATAGAAAACCCAGCTCAAGATTCTCACAAACGAAAGGGGTTCGCTCATTCCCAACCACGAACTGCCGGCGCCGAGTAATTTATCGATCAACGCTACGATTCCCAGAATCGCGATGAGCAGTGCCGAGACTCCTGCCGCCAGCTTCAGTCCGTCCATAGCTCCCTGGATAATTGCGCTTATCAGATTTTTCGACCGAGTTGACTCGTCTTCCGGAGGAACGGCCGTGAGCGTCACGGGCGTTTCGGTTTCGGGGATAAGCAGCTTGGCGATGATCACACAAGATGGAATTGCCAGGATCGAAGCCGAGATGAGGTGTCCCGCTATTTGTGGAAACACTCCGCTTAGAAAGGCCACATAGACTCCGAGCGTACTTGATGCCACCGTCGCCATGCCGGTAGTCAACACCAGCAACAACTCCGAGCGCGTCATCTTTTCCAGATATGGTCGAATCACGAGCGCTGATTCGATTCCCACAAAGATGTTTGCCGCACTCGAAAGTGATTCTGCGCCACTGATCTGCATCGTTCGATGGAAGAGCCTGGCGAAGAGCCGCACGAATATCTGCAACACGCGCAGGTGATAGAGCATCGAGGTGAATGCTGCAAAGAAAATTACCACTGGAAGAACTTGAAAGACGAGGATGAAGCCGACGGATCCGGGCTCGCCGGGGCTTGCCGCAAGTGGTCCAAACAGGAACACGGAACCGCTCTTTGACGCGTTGAGTAAGGCCAGCACCGCGTCGTTCAACCACAGAAAGACTCGATGCGAAACTGGTAAGCGAAAAATTATCAGGCCAATCAGCAGTTGCAGAGCGACTCCCCACGCTATCGTTCTCCACGCAATCTTTCGTCGATTACTGGAAAGCAACCAGGAGATTCCCGCGAAGATCATGAAGCCCACCACGGAGACCGCGTGATGAATCATATCCTTCCATCCTTCTTATTCAGTTTTAGTGGGCCGTAAGATACGAGATGAAACAAGCGCTAGGCAAATCGGAGCTGGATCAAATCGTCAATCCTGGCTTTAGAAAAATCAACGGATTTTGCCAGACTACGCTGACGTAAGCACGTTACAGGTTTCTTGGACGA
>DATLBQ010000330.1:0-13532 GCA_035526805.1 Pyrinomonadaceae bacterium | reverse complement strand
ATTTCGATTATGGGTCCCTCAGGGAGCGGCAAGAGCACCTTGCTTTACATGATAGGAGCGCTCGAGCCACCCAGCAGCGGCACCATTACGCTCGACGGTCAGAATCCTTTTCAACTTCGAGAGAAAGAACTTGCGAGTTTCCGGAATAAGCAAATTGGTTTCATCTTTCAAGACCATTGCCTTCTGCCCCAATGCTCAGTGCTTGAGAATGTGTTGACTCCAACTCTGGTATCCGCATCAGACGGAAATGAGAAACGCGCGCATGCGTTGTTAGGACTGGTTGGCCTCGGTGATCGACTCGATCATCGGCCGGCGCAACTGTCGGGTGGTGAAAAACAGCGCGTTGCCCTCGCGCGAGCTCTGATCACAAAACCGCAATTACTTTTATGCGACGAACCAACGGGCAATCTCGATCACAAATCAGCCGAGGTAGTTGCTTCCCTGCTCCTGGAGCTGCATCAACAACAGGAAACGATCCTGATCGTCGTTACACATAACGCAGAGCTGGCCGCTCGTTTTCCACAGCGCTTTGAGCTGGCCGATCAGCAACTTCGTACCGCAAACGGTTAGTTACTTCCGTGGTTCGAAAGGTTTGAACCACGAAACTACACGAAACGTAAACCAAATTACACAAAAGAGGTTGCGACTGAGATTTTGCCGGCGTCGACGCAAACTACAGGTTGCGTTACAACTGAGTGAAGGGCGAATCTGTTCGTAACAATACACTAAACCATCATGCGAAACTTCCAGCTTCTTCGACGAAGCCTTACTTACTATTGGCGCACCAATCTGGTCGTTGTGCTGGGTGTGGCGACTGCCGTTGCGGTACTGTCGGGAGCTTTGCTCGTTGGTGATTCGGTTCGCGCCAGCCTGCGCGAGCTCTTTATACAGAGACTAGGGCAGACCGATCAGGTAATCACGTCAACCGGGTTTTTCCGCGATCTGCTCGCAACCGATATTCAAGCCGATTCGCAGTTTGCCGCTGCAGGTTTCGTCGCCGCCTGTCCGCTGATTGCGCTTCCGGGAACGATTACCCATGAACCGAGTAAACGGATAGCGTCAGGAATTAAAGTCTATGGAGTCGATGAAAGGTTCTGGAAGTTCCATCGGCTGGAGAAAAATCAATCGACGTCGAGCAGAGAAATATCGCTGAGTGAGGGTCTGGCGCGGGAACTGGGCGCCGGCACGGGCGATTCAATAGTGTTGCGAGTGGAGAAGCCTTCGGCAATTCCACTTGAATCCCTGCATAGTCGTAAAGAAGATCTCGGCAGCACTCTTCGATTAATAGTGCGCGAAGTTCTGGCAGCTGACGCTATGGGTGAGTTTTCGCTGCAACCTCAGCAAGGCGTCGTGCGTGCGGTCTTTGTCCCTTTGAACTTGTTGCAAAAGGAGATCGAGCAACCGGGCAGGGCCAATCTGATACTGATTTCGCAAACGTCCCAGAGCGCCGATGCACCGGCCACGGTCCGCGGGAAAAAAGAAGTACTCGACAAGATTTTGCGAGAGCGAACCTCACTCGAAGACTTCGGCATTCAGTTACGGACGGTGGGCGATGCACTGTCACTGGAACACGATAGCAAGGTAGTCAGCGCTCAACTTGCAAAGACCTCCAGCGAAGCCGCAACGGCCATGTCGCTTCGAGCGATGCCAATTCTGTCCTACCTCGCTAACAGTATCGGTGCCGGTGGACGCTCTATTCCCTATTCGCTGGTTACGGGATTGGATGAACAGAGCCTGCAGACGTTAGCGCCAGGAAGGTCCGGCAGAGCGGACGACATCGTCCTTAACGAGTGGGCAGCCCGCGAGCTTGGCGCGCGTCAGGGAGATACAGTTTCTCTGGAATACTACGTTTGGTATGAAGGCGGCCGACTCGACACGAAGACAGCTGAGTTCCGAGTCGCGGCTATAGTGCCCATCGCCGGCCTGGCCGCCGATCAGGATCTGGTGCCCGCATATCCGGGGATTACCGGGTCGGAAAATCTTGCCGATTGGGATCCCCCGTTTCCCGTCGACTTGAAGCGCATACGCCAACAGGATGAGGACTACTGGGATCAATATCGGACTACTCCAAAGGCTTTTATTCCTGTGGCGACAGCACAGGAACTTTGGCAGACGCGGTTCGGGAAGCTGACGTCGCTGCGATTCATCCCGAGTCAGGCCGGCGCAAACGAGAGACACTTCGCAGCCTATCAGCAAAGGCTTCGTGCTGCCTTAGAGCCAGCGGCCATGGGTCTCGCGATTATCCCGGCACGCGCGCAAGGCCTCGAAGCATCGCGCGGCGCCACTGACTTTGGCGAGTATTTCCTCTACTTCAGTTTCTTTCTGGTCGTCTCCGCACTGATGTTGACCGCACTTTTTTTCAAACTCGGGATTGAACAGCGCTTACGTGAAATTGGCGTACTGCAGGCTACCGGATTTCCGGCTTCGAGAATTCGTGCGTTGTTTCTGGCGGAAGGCCTAATACTCGCCGTAATAGGAAGCTTGCTTGGGTTAGTAGGCGCCATCGGTTACGGAGAATTTGTGCTGGTGGGTCTGCGCACCTGGTGGGTGGATGCGGTCGGCACAACCATGTTGCGATTGCATGTATCACCACTTTCACTTTTGATTGGCGCAGCCGGTGGCGTACTTGCGGCGCTGCTTTGCGTGGTCTGGACCTTGCGGGGGCTGGGAAAGAAATCGACGCGTTCATTATTGTCAGGCATAACAGAGGGTGGTGCACTGACTGAAGAATTTCGCCGCGAGGCTCGCGGGCTCCGACGACTGTTCTCATCATTCGCGTTTGGCACATTGCTCGGCGTTTGCGGCTTATTCCTGTTGATAGCGGCTTCGCTCCGTTTGGTGAATCAGGTCGCCGGTTTTTTTGGCAGCGGCACGCTGCTGTTGACATCGTTCCTTTGCTATCAGGCGGCATCGCTGCGGCGCACGACCGGCAGACCTATTGTTGGTTTGGGTTGGTGGTCTATTGCGCGGCTTGGTTTTAGAAACGCTACGTCTCGTCCCGGCAGAAGTGTGCTGTGCATCTCACTCATTGCCTCAGCAGCATTCATTATCGTGGCGGTGGATTCCTTTAGACATCGAGAGGGTGCGCAAAGCCTCGAGAGAAAATCCGGGAGTGGCGGCTTCCCGTTACTGGCGGAGTCTGTCTTACCCGTAGTCCATGATCCGAACACGACCGAAGGACGAGAGGCATTAAATCTTACGGGGAATGAAACTGGCCCTCAGCTGGCGGACGTGACGTTTGCCCCCTTCCGCCTACGGCCGGGTGACGATGCCAGTTGTTTGAATTTATATCAGCCGCGCAACCCTCGCATAATCGCGCCAACGCCGGAGTTTATAAACAGCAATCGCTTCACGTTTCAAAGTTCTCTTGCTGCCACCAGCGAGGAAAAAGAAAATCCCTGGCTGCTGCTCAATCGAGAGTTTGCCGACGCTGCGGTTCCAATCGTTGTCGATGCGAATTCGCTGACTTACGTGCTGCACCTCAAGCTCGGTGACGATTTGAATTTAGACGCGGGCAATGGCCCCGTTCGATTGCGCGTGGTCGGCAGCCTGGCTGACAGCGTATTCCAAAGCGAGTTGCTGATGGCAGAGTCAAACTTTCTTCGCCTTTTCCCCGAGCAGGAAGGATACCGCTTCTTTCTGATCGATACGCCTGCGGCCGAACAATCGAGCGCGATCGCGGCAACACTTGAGGACCGCCTCTCGGATTTTGGGTTCGACGTCCAGCCAACGGCCGAGCGACTGGCCAGCTTTCATCGCGTGGAAAACACTTATCTGTCCACGTTCCAAATGCTGGGTGGCCTTGGCCTGGTTCTGGGCACACTTGGAATGGCGGCAGTGCTGTTGCGCAACGTCATCGAGCGACGCCGCGAACTGGCATTGCTGCGAGCGGTGGGTTACAACTCTTCACACTTTACACTGATGGTGATTGCGGAAAACTCTCTATTGCTTTTTAGTGGGCTTATTACCGGAGCCGTATGTGCGCTGCTCGCCATAGCACCGGTGCTCTTCTCACGTCACGCGCAACTTCCGAGCGCATCGTTGGGTCTGCTGCTGATGGGAGTATTGATTTCAGGATTTACGGCGTCGCTCGTAGCTACGTGGGCCGCATTACGCTCGCCACTTTTAGCAGCGCTGCGAGCTGAGTAAACTTAAGTAGGACAGGCATCTGCCTGGTCTATCGGTTGCACAAAGAGTAAATAAACGAATCCGAGTGGCGCGTATCAGAACCGAGAGCCGTAGCGACCGGCCAAATGTTCACTTTTCGAAATTGAGCCAATTAATGCGATGCTTAGTTCGTAATCGTAGGGGTGCCTCTTTGGCCGGTCGCTACGGCTTCCGGTTCTGATACAGGTTAGACTTTTTAATGCAGAGTCCAGTCTGTTGCATTCCGAACCTGGAGGGAAAGAGATGTACATCCGGATAGCCAAACTCTTTGCCGTCGTAATACTGCTGACGTCAGTGACCTATGCCGAAAACTGGCCGCAGTGGCGAGGTCCTGCTCTAAACGGCGTCAGCCGTGAGAAGAATCTGCCATCGCACTGGACCGCCGAAGAGAACATCATCTGGAAGCTTGGGCTGCCGGGCTCGAGCGGCTCAACGCCCATCGTCTGGCAGGACCGCGTCTTTCTCAATGTCGCGGATGGCAGCGATCTCTATCTCTGGTGTGTTGACCGAACGAAAGGCGAAGTTGTTTGGAAGAAAATCCTTGGCGGTGGCAACGTCAAAATGGGCAAGCAGAACATGTCGTCGCCTTCCCCGGTAACAGATGGGAAGGGCGTTTTCGTGATGACGGGCACAGGCGTTCTCAAAGGTTTTGACGTCAACGGGAAAGAATTGTGGGCGCGAGATATCCAAAAAGATTACGGTGCGTTTGGGCTGAACTGGGGTTACGCTTCTTCTCCGCTGCTGCTCGATGACTCGCTGTACGTTCAGGTGTTGCACGGCATGAAGACCGATGATCCTTCCTACGTGCTGCGCATAGACAAGAAGACTGGGAAAACTCATTGGAGAGTGGTCCGATCCACCAACGCCATCAGCGAATCACCTGACTCGTACACAACGCCCGGGTTCCTTCGTTATGGCAAGACGATTGAGATCGTCATCACTGGCGGCGATTGCGTTACGGGACACGATTCCGCAACTGGCAAGGAACTTTGGCGCGCGAATGGTCTCAATCCCGAAAACAATCCCTATTATCGGATAGTGGCCTCTCCAGTGATCTTTAATGACATCATCTATGCGCCCACAAGAGTGCGTCCCCTGCTCGCGCTGAAGGCGGGAGGCCGGGGCGATATCACAACCTCACATCTGCTCTGGTCCACGGCCAACGGGCCCGATGTACCCACACCCGTTACCGATGGACGGTATTTTTATATCGTGAATGACCGTGGAATCATGTGGTGCCTCGATGCCAGAACAGGAGCGGAAATATACGGCCAACAACGCATCAAATCGGGGACGTACAGTTCATCACCAGTGTTGGCGGATGACAAGATCTACGTGACAAATGAAGACGGACTGACGACCGTTGTTAAGGCAGGTCCTAAGTTTGAAGTGCTGGCGGAGAATGCGTTGAACGATTATTGCCTTAGTTCGCCGGCCATTTCTGATGGTCAAATCTTTATTCGCACTGCACAGCACCTTTTTTGCATCGGCAAACGTTAATCTTATCTCACTGAGACGCGGGCGAGCTGAGTAGCCCACAAATGTCATTCACTCAAGCTCTTCACTGGGACCGCGGGCGTCCCGCCCGCTCCGAGCACCGCAAGGTGCGAGATCTTCTCGAAAACGGAACGAGCTCGGTCAGAATTACTCGCGCTTCGCGCTCGCAGCGGGCGGGACGCCCGCAGTCCCAGTGAAGAGGTTGAGAGCTATTTCTTCTCGCGAACATCAAAGGCGTAAATCGTGTCCTGGTCGCGCAGGTATAGTCGACCACCGGCGACGACCGGATGCGTCCAGGTCGGCAGCGACTCTTGCTTAATGCGAAATCGTCCTTTTTCGCGATAGGCAGCGGGTGTCGCTTCAACGAGGCCGACCACACCATTTTCACTCAACGCGTAGAGATTTCCATCCGCATATACCAGCGAGCCCTTGCCCACGCTCCGATCGCGCCAGGCGACTTCTGCCGTATCGAAACGCATGGCTGTCAGGATGCCACTGGAAAATCCATAGAGATAGTCTCCAATCAAAATCGAGCTGCTGTGGTGATTGCGCATCTCTTTGGTGAAGTAGACCTCCTGTGCAGTACCGTCTGCCTTGACCTCGACCAAGCCTGCCCCCGTACCGTAGTCGGACGAGACGAAAATGCGATTGCCGCGCACAACGGGCGTGGCCACATTGGCCACATCATTGGACGCGCGCGGGTATTCCCATAACAATTTTCCACTGGCCAGATCCAGACCCAGAGCTCGACGATGCGTAAAGAAAACCACCTGCGTGGCGTTGTTCACCTTCACGGGCATTGCCGAAGAGTAGCCGGCCGGGTCGCTCTCGCTCTTCCAAATCAAAGTGCCATCTTTTTTGTTGAGCGCGATAACCGAGGCTCCGGGGCCACCGGCATTTACCAGTAATTTTTCACCCATTACGAGCGGCGACTCGCTGATTCCCCATTGCGGGTTTGAGCCACCAAACTTTTGCAGGATGTTCATCGTCCAGATGATGCGCCCTGTTTTCGCGTCCAGGGATGAGAGGTCGCCATTACCGCCCAGAGCATAAACGTTTTCACCGTCTACGGTGGGAGTGCCGCGCGGGCCATCACCACGACTATCGCGATACGCGCCGCCGTGGGCCGTCGCCCATAGTTGTTTTCCGGTGGGAACATCGAACGCAATCACATATTCACGATCGCCACGCAAGCCCATCGTGAAAATGCGGCCATTGGCGATTGCAATCGAGGAGTAGCCGGCGCCCGCGCCGGTGACTTTCCAGGCGAGCGGAGGACCATCCGCAGGCCACTGTTTTAACAGGCCAGTCTCTTGTGAAATGCCATCGCGATTTGGTCCGCGCCACTGCGGCCAATTGCCGCCTGCCTGGGCTGCGATCTCGGCAGACAAACTCAGTAGAATGATTGCGGCACTTAATGCAGTCTTTATTCCCCAGCTCTTCATGATTCGATCTCCTTTTTGGAGTGCTGTGACTTTTTTTGGAGTGCGCTGACCTGTCAGCGCTCTGCGCGGTCGCGACCTGTCGCGGGCACCGCTGAATGCCATAGCGAACGTAGGGCCTCAAGCCGGCCCTGGACCAACAGCGCTGACAGGTCAGCGCACTCCAAAGTTATGACGAAGGTTTGAAATAAAGAACCAACCCGGCGCCGGTCGCCGCCAACACAAAGCCCAGATACAGCAATGGATTGGGCGTGGCTTTCGGCGGGTGGAGCCACATCGAAAAGACCACGTTCACCAGTGGTGCGCCTCCGAAAACCAGTGGCATTACATAAGCCGGCAGCCCGCCGGTTTTGAATGCGAAAATTATGCAAACAGCGCCTGCCGCTCCCAATGCGCCTCCCAGCGTCGCCGCCAGGGAGCCTTTCATAGTGAAGCCATTTAATTCCCCCTGATAGGAAAGCGTCGCCACTGGAACCAAGACGCCAATGAGGAAATAGGCAATACCGACGCAGAGCAAGGCGCGCATGGGGCTTCCCAGCGCCACCTGTCCGCGATGCAATGCCGGTCCGTATAATCCCCATGAGAGCGCGGCGCCAAGAGCAAAAATTATCCAAAGCATCAGGTGGGTCTCCAGAAGTGGTAAGTGCGATAGTTAGACTAATGTCCGATAAACTTTAGTTTGTCGAGGCGTTACGACGAGCTAAAGCGTATTGGACGCCAAGATCTTTAACTACAGTGAAACCATTATCGGGTTATTGCCGTTCTTAATGACAGGCCGCATTCTATCAGTTAAGTTTTGGACTTTGATAGACAAAACACAAATTAGGTTGTTCAATTCCCAAACGTTTCGCGAGCATTCGCAAAATGATTTCGTCATAACAATGGGGGTCTTCCGAACGGCTTCCGGAATTTCGTTTCCAATCCAAAAATGTGTACGAGGACTTTGCAACGAGAGTGCAGTTCGAGGCTGTGGAAGATTTGAATTGTAGTCACACGAAGTCAGAACCGGGAGCCGACCGGGGTCCCCGCGCGGGTGGTGGTTACGACCGGATCGTTCCGAGACCATGAGGACTTTTTTGCTAGAGAAGAGATTGAGACTCGCACCGACCCGGTTGCTACGGCTCCCGGTTCTGACTTTGTGTAAACATCGGCTTCAGAAAACAAGCACGAGACTTTTTGTGCAAACCCGTAACGAGGAACTTATGATTTCCACTTATCGAAAATTCTTGCCGCTCCTCTTGCTGCTGCTCCTGGCTTCGTCGATTGACGCGCAAACTTATCGCGGGTCAATCCGTGGGAGTGTCACCGACCCGAACAATGCCGTCATCCCCGCCGCGTCTTTAAGCCTGACCAACAGTGAGACCAGTGAAGAGCGCACGAGCGTCGCGAACGCAGCTGGCGAATACACCATCTCTTCGCTACCGCCAGGGTCGTACACGCTCAAAGTTACCGCGGCAGGATTTGAAACACTTACGCGGGACATCGTGCTCAACGTAAATCAAGAGCTTAGAGTGGACGCCTCGCTGGTAGTGGGCGGGGTTTCGACCGACCCTTACGTGATAATTTCCCACGCGAGCGGCTTGAAAAAAGATTCTGGGTCGATCGGCACGGTCATTGAAAACAAGCAGATCCTTGGCTTGCCCCTGGATGGACGAAACTTTTACGAGTTGACACTGCTCGTGCCCGGCGCGGTTCCCGCAGCGCAAGGTTCCGCCGGTTCGGCGCGTGGCGATTTCGCTTTCAGCGTTAATGGAGCACGCGAAGACGCGAACAACTTTCTGCTTGATGGTGTCTACAACGTCGATCCGAAGCTGAATACGTTCGGGGTGCGCCCGCCAGTTGATGCTATCCAGGAGTTTGAAATGCTGACCAGCAGCTACGACGCTGCATTCGGCCGCGCCCCTGGAGCACAGGTCAACGTAGTTCTAAAATCGGGCGGCAATAGCCTTCACGGCTCGCTGTTTGAATTTCATCGAAATGGCGCCCTCGATGCTCGCAATTTCTTTGCGCCCGCAAATGAGACAAAACCCAAATACATCCGTAACCAGTTCGGAGGATCCCTGGGTGGTCCGATCAAGCGTGACCGGACATTTTTCTTCGGAGATTATGAAGGCACACGTTCGCGCGAAGGTATTACGCGTATCACTAATGTGCCGACGGCCCAGGAACGCGCGGGCGATTTCTCGCAAAGCTTCTTCGGTATTCCTAACGATCCTTTTACCGGCCAGCCGTTTCCCGGCGGCATGATTCCGACGGCGCGCATGAATGCCGTCGGGCGCGGTCTTGCCGATCTTTATCCGCTGCCAAATCGGAATGTACCTCTCCAGAATTTTGTTTCCTCTCCAACGCAGAGCGACCACAACGACAGCTTTGATGCCCGGCTCGATCAAAGAATCGGCCAGGCAACCGATCTCACCTTCCGCTACAGCTTCGGCGATCGCAGTTTGTTTGAGCCTTTTACCGGGCCAAACTTTTCGTTGGTACCGGGATTTGGCGACACCGTAAAGCGACGTAGTCAAAACGTCATGGCAGCGCTCACACATGTGCTCAGTCCAAATCTTGTGAACGAGGCGCGGGTAGCTTTGAGTCGGGTGGCTTCCTCAGTACACCAGGAAGCGAGCCGGCGGAATTCCGATCTCGGCCTGCCGGTAATTTCTCCGAACGCGCGCGACGCGGGCCTGAGTTTCATTACAGTCACCGGTGTTTCTCCGCTCGGCGACGAGGGGAACAACCCTCAGAACAGCGTCACAAACGTTTATCAGATTTTAGATACGGCGAGTTATGTGCGGGGCAGTCATCTAATCAAGTTCGGCGCGGACATTCGCTTCGCCCAACAGAACGCCTTTCGTGATGTTGAGTCGCGTGGCCGCCTGCAATTTTCGCCATTCGCGCAAATTTCGGGCAACGCACTTGCGGATCTCTTGCTCGGCTATCCGTTGCTCACCAGTGTGGCTCGGGTAGATAACCCGCAACATCTCCGCACGCACAGCTATAACTTCTTTTTCAATGACAGCTTTCGCGTCAGACCGCGGCTGACGATCGCCGCTGGTCTGCGTTATGAATTCAACTCACCACCGGTTGATACAGCCGATCGAGCGAACGTTTACGACCTGGCCTCGCGGAGTCTGGTCCAGGTAGGAACCGCGGACGTGCCGCGCGGAGGGTTTGTCGCGGACAAGAACAACTTCGCGCCGCGCGTTGGCTTTGCTTGGACGCTCGGCAGAAGTGAACGGACTGTCATGCGCGCCGGCTACGGCGTTTATTACGATCAGTCGCCACTGGCCCCAGGTGAAGCGCTCTACTTCAACTCCCCCTATTTCGACAACAACATCTTCTTCTCGCTTCCGGGTTTACCCTTAACTTTGGACAATCCGTTTCCCGCATTCTTCCCTTTTCCGCTGCCTGATTCGGCGCTCGCAATTCAACGTGATTTACGCACAGCCTATATGCAGCACTGGAATTTCAATATCCAGCAACAACTCGGCGACAACAGCGTGTTGGAAGTCGCTTATGTCGGCTCAAAAGGAACAAAGCTATTAACGGCCCGCGACATAAATCAACCGCAGCCCAGCGCGCTTCCACCCGGCCTTCCTTTCGTGCCGCGACCTGATCCGCGATTCGATGACATCAACCTGCTCGAGTCGCGAGCGAATTCGAATTACCACAGCTTACAAGCACGTTTCCAACAACGATTGTCTCGCGGCCTTGCCTCACTGCTGTCGTACACGTGGTCGAAATCGATCGACGACGCTTCGAATTTTTTCAGCAGCGCCGGCGACTCAAACTTTCCACAAAACAGTTATGACCTGAGGGCAGAACGAGGCCGTTCGAATTTCGATGTGCGCCACCGTTTGTCTGTCAGCTATGCCTATGACCTTCCGTTCGGTAGAGGGCGTGAGTATCTCGCCGATGCTGGATGGCTAACTTCGATTCTCAGCGGCTGGCAGAGCTTCGGCGTTCTAACGTTTCAATCGGGAAGGCCTTTCACGGTAGCCCTGCTGCCTGACATCGATAATAGCGGCACGGGCCGCTCGATTCTGGGCTTCGGGGCAAACGATCGTCCCAATCTAATAGGGAATCCACATCTTAATCGTCGGTCGACGGAACAGTGGTTCTCAACCAGTGCCTTCGCTTTTGCACCTCCCGGCCGATTTGGCAATGCCGGAAGAAATATTCTGGATGGCCCGGGATATCAAAATGTGAATGTATCGTTGCTGAAGGATACTAATATCTCAGAAGCTGTGAACTTGCAGTTACGGGCTGAGTTTTTCAACCTGTTCAATCATCCTAACTTCAATCTGCCCGACAATTTTCTGGGATCGCCGACATTTGGACGTATCACTTCGGCGCGAGAGCCGAGACATATTCAGTTTGGCGTGAAACTGTTGTTCTAACAGGAAGGAATTAGCCGCGGATGAACGCGGAGACACGCGGATCAGAAAAGACAAATCAGGAACGGTTGGCCGACTATTACTTCTTGATCTTGCTTCTCAGATTCGCGTGTCTCCGCGTTCATCCGCGGACTATGTGGTTCATTCGCCCGCTTCTTGCAGCACCGCATCATCGTAGTACTGATACTTCGCCGACAACACCTCTTGCGGTGCGGGTTCTGTGAGTGAGGCAGGAGAACCGTCGAGCTGCTCGTAAAGCGGTGGCGGAATCACCGCGAATTCCGCCATTGGCCCGTAGATATTGTCTACACCTTCCTTGAATACATCACCCATCAACAGGCTAATGATATTGACGCGCTGCTCAGGATACTTTTGCAGAAACTGCGCGAAGCTGAAGCCTTCGTTGTAGAAGGCGTACACAAGCTTGCGCATCGATTCGATTGCCAGGTCCAGCTTCGCCTGGTACTGACCGAGTCGCGCGCCCGAAAAATCGTTGTTTCGGAAAGCGTCATGAATGCTGTCAGCGGCAAGCTCAGCCATCTTTAGCGCCAGCAGCACCCCGGAAGAATAGATAGGATCGAGAAAACCATAGGCGTCTCCGATCAAAATAAAGCCATCACCGGCGCAACTCTTTGAGCGGTACGAATAATCCAGAATCGAATAAATTTTGTCGACGCGCGTCGCGCCAGCCACTCTCTTCCGGCACGATTCAACTTTTTCGATCTCCTCGTGGAAAATTTTCGCCAGATCCTGGCCGCGGCCCTGCACCAGGTATTCGGGGTCGGCGACTACACCGACACTGGTGATGTCGTTTTCGAGCGGGATATACCAGAACCAGCCGTTGCTTCCTGCTGGCGTACGCAAAACGAGCGTGGCGCCACCATTGAGATCGGGTTCACGGTGCGCGCCCTTGAAGTAGGAATAGAGCACAGCTTTTTTGAGCTTGGGATCACGTACGCGCCAGCCGAATTTGTTTGAAAGCATTGCGGTCTGTCCGGTCGCATCAACCACAACCGGCGCGTGAAACTCCTGTAGCGAGCCATCCTTGAAGCGGGCCTCGACACCATACGCACGCATCCCGTCAAAGAGGACGCGCTTGATCTGCGTCTCCTGATAAACGCGCGCGCCCTGCTCCTCGGCATGTTCGATCAGCATCAGGTCAAACTGTGCGCGTGTCACTTGCCAGGTCACGGCACACTCGTGATGATTCGCCTCAAAGAAATAAAAGGGTCGCGATTCCCTGCCTGCCGGATTGGCAAACTGCACACTGTATTTGCGAACGAACGGACTTGCTTTCATCTTCTCCAGCAGACCCATCCGCTGGAAAGTAAAGTAAGTGTCCGTCATCAGCGATTCGCCGATGTGGTGACGTGGAAAGCGCTCCTTCTCAAACAGGACTACCTTCCGGCCCTCACGCGCGAGAATGCTGGCGATCGTGCTGCCCGCCGGCCCGCCGCCAATAACAATCACATCATAATTCTGGTTCTGGTTCATATTTCCATTAGTGAAGAGTAAAAAGTGAAAAGTGAAGAGTAAGAAAACTCTTCCGTTTACCACTCACTCTTACTCTTCACTTTTCACCCTTCACTTTTCACTCCTTATACGTAGCGCACCGCTTTCAATTCAGGTTCAAAAAATTCAGACAGAAAGTGATCGACCTGCAGCAGACCGCTGCGAGTAAGATTGATTGCTCCGTTTTCTCTCTCCACCAGGTTGTCGCCGGCAAGTCGTTCATATACCGGCCTGAACTCGTCCCAGACGTCGACTCCAAATTTTCCTCGAAAATAATCCAGATCAATCGCACCAGTCTTTAGTTGCAGAATCATTTCGCGGATGAGTTTTTGCTTCGGGGTCAAAGTCAGCGCTCGCAGCAATGGCAATCGATCTCTGCCGAGCAACGCCACGTATTCTTCGAAGCTATGTGCATTCTGGAAATGAACACCGCCGAAATGTGAAAACGATGAAACCCCAAGGCCAATCATGTCGCCGCCGTGCCAGAGAGCGTCGGTGTAAATAAACCGGCAAGGTTTCGCCG
>DATLBQ010000329.1:0-6696 GCA_035526805.1 Pyrinomonadaceae bacterium | reverse complement strand
TAAAGATCGGCGAGACTAAATCATACGAGACATTACCGGGGGCGCGACTGTTATTGCAGCAGCGATTAATGATGCAAGAACAAATCATTATCGTGGGATTCATGGGGAGCGGAAAAACCACGGTTGCTTGCTCAGTGGGGCGTAAGCTCAACTGCGCAGTAATCGATTTAGACGATTTCATTACCGGCAGTGAAGGCCGGAGTCCAGCTGAAATAATTGAGCAAAACGGAGAGAACAGCTTTCGCGAGATCGAGACGCGGATGCTGGCTCAGGTGTTGACTCAAAATTCCGCGATCGTTATTGCCGCAGGCGGCGGCGTTTGGACGATTGGTGAGAACCGGCTGTTAATCGCAAAGCATGAGGCGCTTACAATTTGGCTGGATGCGCCGTTTGAATTGTGCTGGAACAGGATTCAACTTAAGCGGGAAAGGCGGCCACTCGCGCCTTCGATGGAGGTGGCGGAACGACTTTATCGCGAGCGCCAGCCCATCTACGAATTAGCGGAAATGAGAATCCCTCTCGCTGAGACTGACAGTGCTGAGGAAATTGCGATCCGGGTAGTCGAGGGTCTGGCAACCAATCGCTAACACTTAAAAAACAGGATCTTGCACGCAGTGAGTGTTGCAGAGGTTACTGCCGCCGTCAGCGAAATATCAACGCTTTGAAAGATTGGAAAGGCTCTGATTGCGCTTCCGAAATATAAGATAAGTAAGCGACAGAGGGTACGAAAAGAAAGGAACAGGAAAGGCAAGCCTGGAATCTCCCAAGTTGAGAGACAATATCAAACAATCCTCAACGGGAAATACGTTCAAATCAACCACAAGTCAGTGTATGCGCCTCAAGAGAAGAACCCGCCAGGCGAGACGCACGAAGACGTAGGATTCTTCAGCTATGATCGCCTTAGAAAACAGTTTGTCTTGAGACAGTTTCATATTGAAGGTTTTGTTAATCAATTCAAGGCCGAAACTATCTCAGAGGATGGGAAGTTAATCGTACTAACCTCAGAGTCTCTGGAGAATATTCCGGCCGGTTACAGAGCCAAAGAGACCTATAAGATTCTTAATGAGAATGAATTTACGGAAACCTTTGAGATAGCAGAACCGGGCAAGGAATTTACCGTCTACTCGGAGAACCACTTCAAACGACAGAATTAATCCTTCGTCCTGGTCCGCGGTCAGTGAAAATATGTTTGCCCAGACCGGCGACCCTGTTCCCGTAGTCGCTGCCGGCGTTACTGCCATTTTGGAAACTCTCAAATGACCAAGCCAGGAAGAGACCTCGGCGCTCTCAAGCTGAGCAACATGTCAAAAACTTTGGAGCAAACCTCAAACTGGAAATCGTTCGTAGTACCGAGCGGTGCCGGCTACTTCACGTTGCAAACGAAAGATACCGGCGACGTCCCGGTTCGTATGTTCCTGACTGAAGCATTGCTTGCAAGTGCGGAAGATAACCTGTACCGGCAAATAGCCAACGCCACCCGATTTCCGGGCGTTAAGCTGGTGGTGATTACACCAGACGTGCATTACGGCTATGGCGTACCGGTGGGTTGCGTGATTCTAACGGACGCTGAAAGCGGCGCCGTCGCGATGGGCCCGGTTGGATATGACATCGGCTGCGGGATGATGAGTGCACGATCGGACGTCGCGGCAGACCAGGCAAGCCCTGATCGGAAACGAAAATTTAACCGGGCCGTCATGGACGGCGTGCAAATGGGTTCAGGCGGCAAGAGCGAACGTTTCGGCAGTCTGTCGCACGCAGAATTTAATAATCTCGTTCGCGGCGGCGCTGAGTATTATGTTGAAAAATATGGCGCTGTGTTTGACCGTAGTCGCGCGGAACGACATCGCATTCCGGTAGACGATGACTGGGATATTCCGCTTGGTGGCAAAGGCAAACCTGAACGTGGCATGGACCAACTGGGGAGTCTTGGCGGCGGCAATCACTTCATTGAACTGCAACGTTCTGAGATGACGAATACATTGTTCGTTCAGGTGCACACCGGCAGCCGCGGGTTCGGTCACGGCCTGGCAACCAACTATTTTGAGCTGGCGCGTGCAGAACGACCGGACACCGCCACCGATATCGATTTGGGATACTTCACGCCCGAGTCGCATCATTATAATGATTATCTAAATGCTGTAGCCGCGGGCGGCAATTATGCAATTCTGAATCGCCTGATCATTTTTGAACAAGTAGCCGAAGCTTTCCGCAAAGTCTTTCGCGCCGACCTGGAATTGATTTATGAGATTAGTCACAACCTGGTGCAGAAAGAATGGCACCCCGAATTCGGCGACGTATGGGTTCACCGGAAGGGCGCGACGAGGGCGTTTCCAGCGGGACATCCGTCATTGAAGGGAACTTTTTGGGAGGAATCCGGACATCCGGTTTTGATACCCGGCAGCAACAAGGACTACAGCTACATTCTGCGTCCGCTAGAGGGCGCCGTTAAGAGCGCCTTCTCTGTAAATCATGGTGCCGGCCGTAAGCTGTCTCGCGGCCAAGCCTCACGCACGCTTTCGCAGCGACATATCGATGACGAATACGCCGCAGCTGGCATTCTCGTTAATCTTGACGGGCGCGTGCCTTTGGATGAAGCAGCACCGGCATACAAGTCTTCAGAAGAGGTTTTGCGCGCTGTTACCGAAGCGGGTCTGGCGGCAGTGGAGCATCAACTCTGGCCGCTGGCTTCGCTGAAGGGAGTCGAGGAACGCAAGCGCAACCGAAAACGAAGAAGCAAACGCGGCAAGATTACCGACAAGCATTACTAGCGCGCTTAGTGAAGCTAACAAGGTCAAAAAAACGCACCGACCATAACGGCCGGTGCGCTCATATAGCAGGCGGGTGAACCCAGCTAGAATTTGTACTTCAAGGCAAACTGTATCTGGCGAGACGACCCTGAGTCGCCGGTGGGAAAGCGTGTGTTGGTGATGACGCCAAACGATGTGCTGCCGACCTGGGCGACACGACCCGGCTGACCAAAGTTGGCATGGTTGAAGAGATCGAAGAACTCCGCGCGAAATTCAACGAGTTGGTTTTCACCGATCTTCGTGCGCTTGATAACTGAAAAGTCGGTGTTGTTGAACGACGGACCAATTACAGTGTTACGTCCAAGGTTGCCGAAATGAAATATGGTCTTACCGCTGACGAAAGCAACCGGCAAGATAGCAACTGAACCAGCCGGGCAGGAACCACCTGGTCGAGGATCGCAGACGAGGTTAGGGAACCACTCGACGCCAATTCCGGTGGGCGCAGGAGTGCCGACTACGGTAATAGGGGCCCCTGCGTCAGGACGGAGAGTGGCAAGGCCCGTCAGGGAGTTGGCGTTTGCTGCCGGAGCCCCTCCCGCGATCGCGCCAGCGTTTCCAGCCAGAAGAGTCACCGGATTACCGGTCTGCGACTGAGTGATAAAGGAAAGCTGCCAGCCATCAACCAGTTGGTTCTTGTGGAATGGCAACTCGTAGATGCCGTTGATCACAAACCTGTGGCGGGCATCGAAGTCTGACGGGCCACGATCGCCTCGCAGGTTAAAACTGTCTTGCAGCGTCACGCCTTGAGAACTTTGGGAATTGTAGTCAATTGACTTCGACCAGGTGTAGGAAGCACTGAACTGAAGCCCACCAGACAGCCGCTTATTTGCCGTCACCCAGAGCGCATTGTAGTTTGAGACGCCCGTTCCTTCACGGAACGTGATGTTCAATAGCGGAGTGTTAGGCGCTATTGGGCTGCTTGAAGACAGAGTGGGAAAAGGCCGAGTCGCAACCAGCGCTGAATTCAGAAATGTCTGATTCAGGTTGCGCGTAAGCCGCAAGTGAGTTCCTTTCGATCCAAAGTATCCGACAGTGACTGCGAACCCCGATCCAACTTCACGTTGCAGGTTCACATTCCACGACTGCACGTAAGCATTGTTGAAGTTTGGATCTGCAGAACTGGGGGAGACGGTAGCTCCCGGACGCGCTACGTCTATTGCGTCGAACAGGTGCACTGTGGGGACAGTACTCGGCAGCGCAACCGCAGTGGCTAACGGCGGATTCGTGGCATTGCCGGTTACGAGATTTGTGACGGGCTGATCAGCAAGAATCGCATACGCTGCACGCACTGAAGTCTTGCCATCCTTAAAAGGATCCCAGGCGAAACCTAGGCGCGGGTGGAAATTTTTCCAGTTGGTGTGATACACCGGCGCGATCCCATTATTTACCCGCACCAGGGAATTAGTCTGAGGAACATAGTCGACAAAGCGGTTGAATCGTTCCGTTGGCGACATCAACCAATCCCAGCGCAAACCGAGCTCAAGCGTTAGATTTGGCCGCAGTTTGTAATTGTCCTGCACGAACAGGCCCAATGCTCCCTGAGCGATTGCGGTCGAAACATCACCCAGCGTCACGTTGAATCCATTTGCATTGCCCGCCAGAAAAGTTGTCGTGCTCGCGAAAGTGAAGCTGCCAGTGTCGCGGTTGGTGTTGTTGTTATAGAAGCGTCGCCACTCACCGCCGAACTTGAGCGAATGGTTGCCACGTAGATAGTTAAGAGTATCCGAGAGCACAAAGGTGGTATCGGAACGTCCCTGAGGAAAACCTGTCGGTCCGCCCAGGTTGATACCGCCACCGCCGACGCTAATTTGCGGCAATCCAAGGGGCTCAGTTACTCCATCTTTGATGCCGAAGTCGAGCGGGTTCAGCTTTGCATTCGGGCTGAACGTGATTTGGATGCGGTTGAAACCGAACCGAGCTTCGTTAACTAGCGCAGGGCCAAAGGTGTGGGTTTCATTTAATGTAAATATCTGACGATGCGACTGGCGAGTATCGCCAAAGCCAGGAACGTTGTTTCCCTGCAAGGTAGGCTCTCCGCGCTGGTCACGCTGAAACGCATAATAGCCATGGAGCCTGTCGTTGATGCCAAGGTTATGATTCGCATCGCCGGTCCACTGATCTATGTTCACCGGTGCTGTAGCCGACCCACTAAAACTGGAGGCACCCACATTCGGCAATGGAATCAGCGGCAGTAATTTACTAATCACCGGATCGGTGACCGCCGCTCGTTGTGCGAGCGTCGGAACTGTCACACCGGAAATCGTTAGTCCCTGGCGCTGGCGCAATCCTTCGTAGCTGAAAAAGAAGAACGTTTTATTTTTTCCCTTGTATCCTAAAGCTGAACCACCTTCACCGAAGTGCGGAAAATTAACTGGGCCACCCAGATTGAAGCCAAATTGGTTGCGCTTAAATGGGGCTGGATGCGCAGTACGCTCAAAGAAGTTTCGCGAGTCGAGGGCACTGTTGCGGAGAAACTCAAACAGCTCGCCGTGGTAGTCGTTCGTACCTGAGCGCGTAGCGATGTTGGCGATAGCTCCGGAGTTTCTACCGTACTCGGCGCTGAAAGTGGAATTATCGACCTTAAACTCCTGCACCGTGTTTATTGAGGGCTGAAAGGTGATCTGGTTCTGCACCATGTCGTTAAGGTTGACGCCATTGATCATGAAATTTACCGTGTCTTCACGTCCGCCAGCAGTGTTTAGTCCGAATGATCCCTGACCCCGGAGCGGTGCGGTTAAGAATCCATTCTGTGGAGGCGTGACTGAGCCGGGGATTAGCAGGCCAAGATCGACGAAGTGACGACCGTTAAGCGGTATTTCCTGTACCGTCCTCTGGTTAATGACCATGCCGACTGACGTTGTCGCCGATTCTATGAGCGAAGTATCGGCAGTAACGGTGACTTGCTGATTGATGTCGCCAACTTTTAGCTGAAAGTCTTTGACCGACTGGCGGGCCACCTCGAGGTTGAGGCTGTCGACTATTTGCGTGCCGAATCCCTGCGCGCGAACTTCCACGTGATAAGAGCCGGCTGGCAAAGCAGGCAGTTGATAATTGCCCGCCTCATCCGTATGAGTCACTCTTTCGCTGGCAGTCGCCAGGTTTCGCACCGTTATCGTGGCATTCGGAACTACGCCACCCTTTTCGTCAGTAACCGTGCCCTGCAATGACGACGTAGATTGCGCCCTCGCTCCTGCGCCCGGAAGAAGGAACAAAGCTGCGATCAATACAAAACAAAACACCCGCAAACCGGAACGGTCTTTTCGCATAACTGCCTCCTATTTAGTTTGAAGAGAGAAGAGGTGAGTTCGACGCTACCTGGCACGAGCCGCTTGTTGGAAGTAATAGACCAGTTTGACCCTGGTGCCATTGGATGGCCCTCTGGCTAAAGCCATGTAACTGCCGCTGGTGGAATACTGAGAACCGCCCTGAGTGATAAAAATTTTGCAGCAAAACAAATGCCGAGCTATTCAGACAAAAGCGATGTGAACTTCCGTGGAAATCAAGCCTTACGGCCGACGAACAGACTGAGTAAATCCAAGAATTTAGAGAAAATTCAAAAGCTTATAGATTCGATTTGCGGGTTCAATTCGTTTTTGGCTCAGAGGAGCGAGATGTCGATAGCTTGGCGTCCGGTCTTTACTCCGCAGCTCCGTAGAAGCGCAATCACTTAACCTGCCCGGCGCTCCGCAGCCGGGTTTCGCTCCGAACGGAGCGAGACTTTTGGGGGACGCTCATAGCTATGAACATCTCGCTCCTCTGGAGCGAAAACCAAATTGAACCGTCAGGATTGGTTTATACGCTCCTATCTTAATACCCCACCCCTCGTTTTTTGAACTCGTTCAAAAAATTGCTTGAAAGCCGTTCGACCACGGTGTAAGGTTATTTTGAA
>DATLBQ010000328.1:0-4099 GCA_035526805.1 Pyrinomonadaceae bacterium | reverse complement strand
ACAATAACTACAAACGAAATCCCGACTCTTGTCGATCGCTTCCAACTCCTTACTCACATCCAGTCTCAGCCCATCCTTATTGTGACACTCGGTGCAGGCTGTAATGGGTACATCAGGTTTCAGACCGCGCAGCGTTGAGGCTTTCGTGATGTTGATATGGCAGGTGGTGCATTCCGCCACGTGTTGTTCGCGCGCGTGGCGAAACTTCATGGAAAGACGATGTGGCGCGTCGACGGCCGTGTAGGATTTCTCCGCCATTTTATGACAGCCGCCGCAATTCGCACTCGTCGGTTGCTGCGATGTCCAGTGACAGTTGAAACATGCAGCATGACCGGACGGCAGCGACTTGAAAACCGCGGCCTCTGGAACAAAGGAGTCGGGCCAACCTGAAGCTGGCACAGTTGGAACAGTGGTACGTGGAAGATGACAGATCTCACAGTTGTTGTAGTGCTTCGTCTTATCATCAGCGGCGCCGCTTGAAATAAACGAAGCGCGCAGGAAGCGAGGCTGCCGTTCAGCTTGGAATTCACGAATGATACCGGCGATGACGTCCTGATGTTTGTCATGGGGAAACTCGATCACGAACTGACGAGGGACGCGCGGATTACGAAAGGCAAAACGAACATCGCTTCGGGGGGACACGGTCGTGTGGCAAACCGAACAAATTGGCGGCCTCGCTCCTCTGAAAAACTGCGGCCGATGGCAGCTTACGCAGGCGTCGTGACCGGGATAATCGGCTATGTCCGGAGAGCTTCTTACCTTTTTCCAGTTTTCTGTCGGAGCCTTGTGGCATGTGTTGCAGTCGGCCTGATGTTTTTTTGTAGCATGCGAGAATCGCGAATAGTCGATCGAGCCGACACGACTAATTGGACGCGTGGTCGCTGGCCTCTTCGGCCTATTTTTCTGGGCAGAAACCTCCGGCAGGCAGAAACCGATCACAACAAGGAAAAAAACATCCAGCGTCAAGATCGAAATTGCAGCTCGGATAATAAACTTCATTAGCTAACAGGCAATGTATTCTCTGAGACTATCGAAATACTCTGCTTGTTTGAATTTCATTTCGCCGTTGCCTCACAGACCGGAAGCGGCTTCTCGACGGCAACGCACTTCACGTTCTTCTCGTTCCGGTTCATGAGCAGGTAAGGCTTCTCAAAAGCGCGCTCGTCCTGCTTCACCTGGACCTCGCAATTCCAGATCAAATTCTTGTTACCGATTTCCGTTGGGAGAATATTTGAAAGCGTGTAAGTACCGGGTTCGAGATCGGTGAAATAAGCAGTGCCGTTCCTATCAGTCATGACTGAAAGCACTTTTGCGCCTGAAACTTGTTCTGCTTGCATCAGGCTCGTTAGCAAATAATTCTGCCGATTCTTGTAGAAACCGCTGCGAAGGTGTTCGGGCAAGTTGACGGTCAACCACTTGCGCGCCAGTTCGCGACTACCAAATTGTTTTTCGCCAACTGAAATAGCGGTCACGAATTCAGGAACAGTATCTACCCCCTCGACATCTTCCGCTTGCACTTCTCGGCAATAAACAGATTCGCAGTCGTTCTCATTCAGCCATTTGATGAATGCATCGCTGGCGCCCGCGGACCGGTAGTAACAATCACGCGAAATGATAGTTCGCCGTTCTATCTCTTCAACCATGGCTTTGTTTTGTTCGAGGGAGCCTCTCGTAAGAAAGAAGCGCTTGCGAGAAAGTCCTTTCGTAGAATCGCCGACCTTTACCCTGACCCTCAAACGCAGCACCATACCTGCGGTTGCGGGAGTGGACGGAGTCTGGGCTAGTCCAGAAAAAAACAGCAGCGGAAGAACGACGATGCCGATCAAGCTGCGCAGGACTATTTTGATGGGTTGAGGTTGTTGACTCATAACAAAATGCGATTTTTGTACTTTGTACTTTGAAGCTGGTTCTTTGTAATGTTCGTTGCTCCGAATTTGCGGGGCACAAGTCCAATCAAAGTACAAAGAGCTAAGAACAAAGTACAAAATCTTTACAGATTGGGGCTGCGCGGAAACTTCAGGAAGGGCAACCTAACACCGCGAACAAAAACTTGATCAGAACGAATTTCGGGCGCAGGCGAAAACCCGTTGCCGCCGGCGGCGCTGATCAAGTCATCCTGATCCACACCATCGCCGCTGATTCCAATCGCTCCGACCAGCACCCCATTTTTGTAAAGTGGAACGCTGCCCGGAAAAATTTGAATTCCATTGGGCAGGTTGGGAATTGTGGTGCAGGTAATACTCGCGCCGCCTACGGCTGCCAGCAAGTTCGCCTGGATCAAGTCCAGCTGCAATCCGACATTAAAGGGACTCCATTCGCCCAACCCTGTGCTGAATGGGCCTGCCGCGCTGTTGTTGATGCCATCGGGAAAAAACGGTCGATGCAAAAAGCCGATGGCGCGATCTGTGAACGCTATCGAGCCGTCGAGTTTCAACCCGTCGGTCGCGGCGCGCGCAAGGTAGTTTCCAAAGCCGCCGCCGTTTAGCAGCGTGGCCGCGCTGGCGTTTGAAAAGAACGCCGCCGTTCTCGCCTTTTGTACTGAGACGTCAAATCCAAACACCGGCGCATCGAGTTGACGGAAAACTCCCAGCACCTTTCCGCCGGCATCCACTACCGCAATTGTCACGCGGGCATTGCTGCCGAGTGGTTGGCGAATCGCCGCGCGAGTGATATTCGCCTGTTGTGCCGCATGCGCGATTATAGTTTGCACATCAGACGCGGTTAGTGCGTTTGCCCCAACCGGAGCCGCGCCGGCGATAAACGGAAAGAACCGGGTGTCGACTTCGCCACTAATCCCACCGGCGCTTGCCGACACGAACGCGGACGTTTGCGCGCCGCGGATCGGAAATGCGGCCGGTACAACACCAGGCAAGCTGTCGAATGCAATGGTGGGAGGAGCCGGTGGATTTGCAACGTTGGAATAAGGCAGACGAATGCCGTCCACAAGAATGTTGTCTGCGCGGATCAGGGCAGGCGCGTCGAAACCGCGTACGCCGGCGGCAGCAATCGATTCTTCAACCGGCTGATCGAAATCTGTCGGGTCGCGATCGACCGTATATACTCCATCTCCTTCAATGCCGATCCCCCCGACTGCAACTCCATCCTTATAGATTGGCAGCCCACCCGGATCAGCAGATAGTCCCAGCGGCAACGCCGGGTTTTTGATGTCTGAACACGGCAGCGACGAAAATTGCACGCCATATAGCGGACCCCCCGGGCGAAACTGCACCCCCGGCGGAAAGTGTTCCTGGATGATAAATCCGGCCGTGCGCGTGCTAAATGCATTTCCGCTGGTACTGAAAAGTGAACCAGTGCCCGCTTTGGAAATGGCTGCGAGCGAGGCGGGCACAATCGTTCCTTCCAGACCGCGACCAATTGTTCCCACGCTGCGAATAATGGTGCTGGCTGGTGCTCCGGTCATCGCAAAAACGCCAAGCACATTGCCTTCGCGATCGGTTACAGCCACTGTCACCGCGCGATTTAAAGCTACGGCAGCTGAAACCGCCTGGCTAATAATCGTCTGCACCTCACTGGTTGTTAAGTTGCCGGCTGTAGCCGTCGCCACGATCGGAATTGGCGTGCCTGGAGTTGGCACCGCGCCCTGGTCATCCGCAAGACCGCCGCCGAGATAGCCCATCCCGACCCGAACGCGGTTGCTGGACAGCCCGCGATAACTTACACGCATCAGCACGTCGCCAACGTCATGCAGACTGTCGTTAAGGCGCACCACGAGCGACGTTGCCCAGGGCTGGTCGGGCACGCTGCCGATGAATTCAACCGGCAACTGGCAAACGCGATGATCAAAATCCTCTGCTTCGACTGTGATTGCACTGACGGTGTCGCCCGTTTGTAGCGTCAGATTCATCACAAACAACATGATGCGCGTTTGGTTGTCGGCACCAAATCTGACCGGCGCCGTCGTTGAGAAAGGCTCGCGCTGCTGCGTCACGGATTCAAAGGAAATAGCGCGCGTGGAGTCTACGTGACTGATTAGAATCGGAGCGGTGGACTGGGCTACGGCCGTTTGAAAGAAGACAAATGAAGTGAGGAAATAAAATGCGTTGAGCCATAACGCGTGCCGCGGATGGAAATGGGGAAC